>WHSW01000299.1 GCA_009379895.1 Solirubrobacterales bacterium | reverse complement strand
CGATCGCCCGTCCGGGACGGCGATCCGCGGCCGGATCCAAGAGCCGGACCCCGGCCGCGGCGCGAGCCACCCTGCTGGTCGACGCCGAGCGCCTGCTGGCCGACTCGCGCGATCACATGGGCACCGTGGAGGCGCGGCTCGCGCCGACCCTGGCCGCGATCGCCGCCGGCCGCCTGCGGGCGCGCGGCATCGACCTCGAAAGGGAGCCCGAGCGGGCGCGCGGATCGCTCTCGCCGGGGCTGTTCGCGCTCATCGACCCCGGTCGCCCACCGGTCGAGGACCGGCGGGCCCCGGGGCTTGAGACCGCCGAGCTCGAGGCGCTGATCGGCGAGCTGGAGCGGCTGTGAGCGCGGGGCGAGGACAGGAGAGCGGTGGTTCGGCGCGAAGCGCGAGTCAAGTGTCTGTGAGCGACCGGTCCACGGGCGTCGCCTCGCTGACGATCGAGCAGCTCGGCGCCGAAGCCGAGCGGCTGCTCGACCAGCTCGAGCGCGCGGTCGTCGGCAAGCGCGACGTGCTGGAGCTGGTCCTCCTCGGGGCGCTCGCCGACGGCCACGTCCTGATCGAGGATTTCCCGGGGGTCGCCAAGACGCTGATCGCGCGCAGCCTGGCGGCGGTCTCGGGCGTCGGCTTCGCGCGCGTGCAGTTCACCCCGGACCTGCTGCCCTCCGACATCACCGGCTCGGGTGTCTTCGATCCCGAGCGCCGCGCGCTCCGCTTTCAGCCGGGACCGATCTTCACCAACGTCCTGCTCGCCGACGAGGTCAATCGCGCACCGCCGAAGACCCAGTCGGCGCTGCTCGAGGCGATGCAGGAGCACCAGGTCACCGTCGACGCCCGCTCGCATGAGCTCGAGCGGCCATTCATCGTCCTCGCGACGCAGAATCCGATCGAGTACGAGGGCACATACCCGCTCCCCGAGGCGCAGCTCGATCGCTTCCTCCTGCGGATCTCGGTCGGCTACCCGAGCCGAGAGGACGAATGGGGCGTGCTCGACGCGCGACTCGAGCGCCGTCGCGACGAGGTCGACCTGGCGTCGGTGATCGACCGGACGACGCTGATCGCGATGCAGCGGGCGATCGAGGGCGTCCACGTCGAGCGCTCCCTCGGCCTCTACGTCGTCGACCTCGTGCGGGCGACGCGAGCCGACGCGCGCGTGGAGGTGGGCGCGAGCCCACGTGGGACGCTCGCCTTGCTCAAGGTCGCTCGCGCTCGCGCCGCGCTCGCCGGTCGAGACTTCGCCACGCCGGAGGACGTCAAGGCGATCGCGGTGCCGGCTCTCGCGCACAGGCTCGTGCTCAAGCCCGAACTGTGGGTTGAGCGGCTGACCGGCGCGGACGTGGTTTCCACCTGCCTCGGGCAGGTCGCGACCCCGGCGGCCGAGCCCAGCGGCTGGCGGGGACGATGACGTGGCCGACGCCCAAGCTCGGCGGCTACGCCTGGCTAGTGGCGCTGGGGCTGATCGCCGGGGCGGCCCTCCAGCGGCCCGAGCTGATCGCCGTGGCGGCGCCGTTCGCGCTCCTCTTGGTCCTCGCCTCGTCCGCGGCGCGCCCGCAGGCCCCGGGCGCCAAGCTGCACCTTCAGCGCCAAAGCGCGGCGCAGGGTGACCGGATCGAGCTCGGCCTGGCCCTCGATCCCGGCCTGGTGGCCGAGCGCGTCGACGTCAGCGTCGCGCTCCCAGCCGGGCTTCGTCCGCTGTCCGGCGGACGCCTCGCTCTGGCGGGGCGGTCCGGCGGGCACCCCGAGCGCACCCTGAACGTCGAGTGCGCGCGGCTCGGCCGCCAGCGCATTGACTCGCTCACCGTTCGCGCCCGCGATCCCTTCGGCTGTTTCGTTGCCGAGCGCCGCTCCCCGATCGACGCGGAGCTCGGCGTCTACCCTCGCCTCGAGCCGCTGCGCCAGCCGATCCGTGGTCGCGAGACTCAGC
>WHSW01000298.1:305-1929 GCA_009379895.1 Solirubrobacterales bacterium | reverse complement strand
ACCCTGCGGCCGGTCCCCTGGCAGGAGGGCACGGTGATGCTGCTCGCCAACCTGCGCTGGGGCGACGGATCGGAGGTCGTCGCCTCACCGCGTCAGATCCTGCGCCGCCAGCTCGCCCGGCTCGCCGAGCGCGGCCTGAGCGCCAACGCGGGCACCGAGCTCGAGTTCATCGTCTTCCGCGACTCCTACGCCGACGCGCAGAGGAAGGGTTACCGCGACCTCGAGCCGGCCAACCTCTACAACGTCGACTACTCGCTGCTGGGGACCGCCCGGGTCGAGCCGCTGATCCGGCGGATCCGCAACGAGATGGCCGGCGCGGGGCTGCGCGTGGAGAGCTCGAAGGGCGAGTGCAACCTCGGCCAGCACGAGATCAACTTCCGCTACGACGAGGCGCTGCGAACCGCCGACGGCCACGTCATCTACAAGAACGGGGCGAAGGAGATCGCCGCCCAGGAGGAGATGTCGATCACCTTCATGGCGAAGTTCAACGCCCGCGACGGCAGCTCCTGCCACATCCACTGCTCGCTCTGCGACCAGGGCGGGGACAACGCCTTCGCCGCCGACCGGACGATGTTCGAGCGCTTCTTGGCCGGCCAGCTCGCCTGCATGCGCGAGTTGACGCTTCTCTACGCCCCCCACGTCAACTCCTACAAGCGCTTCGCCCTGGGGTCGTTCGCCCCGACCGCGGTCGCCTGGGGCAACGACAACCGCACCTGCGCCCTGCGGGTGGTCGGCCACGGCGAGGGCCTGCGGGTCGAGAACCGGCTCCCCGGCGCCGACATCAACCCCTACCTGGCCCTCGCGGCGATGATCGCCGCCGGCCTGCACGGGATCGACTCCGAGCTCGAGCTCGAGGCGCCGGTCGCCGGCAACGCCTACACGGCCGACAAGCCGCAGGTGCCGCGCACCATGTACGAGGCTCGCGACCTGTTCGCCGCCAGCCCTTTGGCCGGTGAGGCGTTCGGCCGTGAGGTCGTCGATCACTACGTCCATCGAGCGCGGATCGAGCTCGACGCCTTCGAGTCGCAGGTCACCGAATGGGAGCGCCTCAGGGGGTTCGAGAGGCTGTGAGCGCTGAGCGAGAGCGAAGGAGCGGTGATCGGTCGCGAAGCGGGAGGCGGCCGGTGATCGGGATCTGCGCGGCGGTCGAGCGCGCGGCCTGGACCGTGTGGGAGGACCTGGAGGGCAACGTCTCTCAGCGCACCTACTCGCTGCGCGCCGCCGACGCCGGCGCGATCCCGGTGATCCTGCCCCCGGACGAGGCGAGCGCCGCGGCCCCCGGCGGGCTGCTCGACCTGATCGACGCCCTGCTGCTCAGCGGTGGCGCCGACCTCGACCCATCGACCTACGGCGCGCGACCCGACCCGCGCACCGCCGGCTCCCGCGCCGAGCGCGACCGCTTCGAGCTCGCGCTAGCCCGCGCCGCCCTGGAGCGCGACATGCCGGTGCTCGGCATCTGCCGCGGGATGCAGCTGCTGAACGTCGCCCGCGGCGGCACGCTCTGCCAGCACCTCCCCGACGCCGACCTGCACATGCACACGCGCGGGCGATTCAGCGACCACGAGGTCAGGCTCGAGGCCGGCTCGCTGGCCGCGCGCGCGGTCGGAGCGACGCGCGCCTCGGT
>WHSW01000298.1:0-295 GCA_009379895.1 Solirubrobacterales bacterium | reverse complement strand
GTGCGCTCGCATCACCACCAGGGGGTGGCGAGCCTCGGCGAGGGCCTCGTCGCCAGCGGCTGGGCCGAGCCCGGCGGCGCGATCGAGGGGATCGAGCTGCCCGAGCGGCGCTGGGCCCTGGGGATCCTCTGGCACGCCGAGGAGGAGCGCCGCAGCCCGGTGGTGGCGGCGCTGGCGCGGGCGGCGCGCGAGTCGGAGGTGACGGCGTGATCGAGGTGATCGAGCCCGCGACCGAGCGGGTGATGGCCGAGCTGCCGCGGGCGGGTGTTGAGGAGGCCGACGCCGCGGTCGCGGC
>WHSW01000297.1 GCA_009379895.1 Solirubrobacterales bacterium | reverse complement strand
CCGTCGAGGTCGAAGCCGACCACGCACGCTCCCTCGGCGGCCAGCCGCGAGACGATCGCCCGCCCGATCCCGCCGGCCGCGCCCGTGACCAGGGCCACCTTCCCCTCGAGCTCGCCGGGCGGGGGCGCGAGACCGAGCTTGTAGAGCTCCAACGGCCAGTACTCGACCGCGAAGCTCTCGCGATCGTCGAGCGAGACGAAGCCACCGAGGGCCTCGGCGCCGGCCATCACCTCGATCGCCCGGTGGTAGAGGTCACGCGAGAGGGTGGCCTTGGCGACGCTCGTCCCGATCGCGACCAGGCCGACGTGCTCGATCAGCGCGACACGCAGGTCGGGGTCGGCGCGCGGGGTGTCGGCGCCGGCGAGTCGCCGGAAGTAGGCCTCGTCGTCGGCCCGAAAGGCGGCGGCGGCCTCTCGGGCGCGAGCGACGAGCTCCTCGGCTTCCTCGCTCGCGGGGTCGAACGGGATCCAGATCGGTCGCCGCTTGGTGTGCACGAGGTGATCGGGGCACGCGGCGCCGACCTGCGAGACCTCGGCGCCGTCGCGCGAGCCGACCAGCTCGAGGACCCGCTCGGAAGTGTCGACGATCGCCACCTTGGAGCGCTCGCTGGAGGCCGCTCCCCGCAGGGCCGGGACCACGGCCCCGAGCAGCTCCGCGCGGCGCTCGGGCGCGATCGACGCCGAGCCAGGGGCCGGCCCGCCGAAGCGCGCCACCGACCCGACCCGCTCGTTGAGGAAGGCGGCGGCCTGGTTGATCACCTCGAGCGTGCGCTCGTAGCTCTCGGCCGCGGTCGCGCCCCAGGTGACCAGCCCGTGCTTGGCGAGCAGCACGGCGCGCAGCCGCGGGTTGGCGCGCACCGCCTCGCCGACCAGCTTGGCGAGCGCGAAGCCGGGCCGGATGTAGTCGATCCACACGGCCTCGTCGCCGAAGCACTCCGCCGCGAGCCGGTCGCCGTCGCTGCAGCAGGCGATCGCGTTGACCGCGTCGGGGTGCGTGTGGTCGACGTGCACCGCGGGAACGAACCCGTGGAGCAGCGTCTCGATCGACGGCCTCGGCATCGCGGGCTCGAGCTGGCAGCGCCCCAGGTAGGCGACCATCTGCTCGTCGCTCATCTCCTCGCGCTCGAGCAGCGGCTCGATCTCGGCCAGGCGCAGTCCGGTGAAGTCGCCGCGTCCCATCGTCGCCAGGTCCGATCCCGATCCCTTGACCCACATCAGCCGCACCTCGCGACCGAGGTGGTCGCGCTCGGTCGTCTTCACAGAGGTGTTCCCGCCGCCGTAGTTGGCGACCGCACGGTCGGCGCCGAGCAGGTTGGAGCGCAGCACGAGCTGTCCGAGGCCGTCGTCGGGGACCTCGCCGGGCCCCGGCCACAGGCTGCGCGCCGGCGCGATCATCCGCGTCTCGAGTCCCGCGCTCACCGCCCCCACCCCCCTTCGACCCCCGCCGCCGCCCCTCGCTCGCCGATCACCCGCTCGAGATAGCCGGACGCACGGTGGGCGGCGACCGGGTCCGCCTCGGCGCCGAGCTCGCCGCGGACCGCGGCGCACAGCGGTCGCACGTCGGCGCGGTAGGCGTCGAGGACGAGCTCGTGGCCGCGCAGCACGTCGCCCTGGGCCTGCGCATCGGCGAGCGCGGTGCGGTCGAGCAACAGCGCCTTCACGAGCGCCTCCTGGAGGTTGACGACGCTGAGGATCATCGCCTCGACGTTGTGCGACTGGTCGATCGTCAGCCGCGGCATCCGCGGCAGGGCGGCGAGCTCGACGAAGATCAGGAAGAGCTCGAACGGGTTGACCGAGCCGACGATCAGATCGTCGTCGCCGTACTTGCGGTTGTTGAAGTGAAAGCCGCCGAGGCGATCCTCGGCGGCGAGCAGGGCGACGATCTGCTCGATGTTGACGCCCTGGGCGTGATGGCCGAGGTCGACCAGGACCCGGGCGCGCTCGCCGAGGC
>WHSW01000296.1 GCA_009379895.1 Solirubrobacterales bacterium | reverse complement strand
CGAAGTCCTTCAGGTCGGCGGGCACCAATGTCGCGCTGCCGCCCGCCTCGCGGATTTCGTCGTCGAGCTCCTCAAGGCCGCCGACGGTGCGCGCCACCGCGACCACATGGGCGCCCTCGCGGCCGAGCGCCAAGCTGAGCGCATAGCCGATGCCGCGGGAGGCGCCGGTGACGATGGCGGTGGGCATGGCGACGACGCTACGTCGCGCGCTGCCCGCTTCCCATCGGGAATTGGACCTAGGAGCCTGTGTCGCTAACGCGACCCAGGCCGGTTGAACGGCGACGGCGACCAAGATCGAGGGCGATCACGCCCGGAATCGTCTTACGCGAGCATGCCGAGCGTCCGTGATTGGCTCCTCGGGTGACGGGAAGGCCCGCCATGGCCCTCCCCGAGCCACCCGGTGGGCCTATGTAGCCCCGATCAGCCCCAACCCGCCGGCCCGGTGGAGCTTCAACAGGTTGTGGACGGCGCAATGGAAGCGCCACTGGGCCCGGGCGGAGTCCTCGCCGCGAAGGAGCAATCGCTTGGCGTCCTGGACCGTCTGCATCTGGCCGAAGACCGGCTCGACGATCGCCTTTCGGCGCGCGTAGACGGCCCGGCCCTTCTTCGTCTTCAGCTTGCGCGCCATCCGCTGGCGCGGGGTGGCGCCCTTCGGGATCGGCCCGCGCGGTGCGATCGGCTTCGGGTCGGAGTGCTTTTGGCGACCGGTGGCGATGTGGGGGTCGAGGCCGTGGGCGGCGGCGCTGTCGACGTTTGACTCTGAGAAGTAGCCGGCGTCTGCGCTCAGCGCCGCGCCCTCGGGGAGGGCGGCCTCGATCGCGTCGAGGTTGTCGTCGATCTGGCAGAGGGCGGGCTCGAGCTCCTTTGAGTCGGGGGCGTGGTTGGAGAGCTCGGCGGCGACGATCACCTGCGAGTCGGAGTCGACCACGGCCTGGCCGTTGTAGGACTGGTGAAAGGCGCCGTCGCAGGCCTTCATGATCTTCGAGTCGGGGTCGGTGAAGTTGCGCTGGTCGGTCGGCTTGGGCGCGAACGGGTCACGGCCGCTCGGCGGGGTGCGGGGCTCGCGGCCCGCGGAGCGCATCTCCTCGCGGCGGGCCTCTTCGCGCTCTTTCGCCTCGGCTTCGAGCGCCGCCTTGGCCTCGCGCAGCTTGGCGAGGCGCCCCTCACGGCTGGCGAGCTCCTCGGGCAGCTCGTCACCGCGACGATCCGGCCCGTAGAGCTCGTCCTCGGCGGCGTCGGTCGCCTCGGCCTCGGAGAGCAGCGCGCGGGCGCGGGCGCGAAGCGCTGCGATCTCGGCCTCGAGCTCTGACTCCTTCTTCTCCATGCGCTCGTAGGACATCGCCTTGTGGCGGGAGGCTGAGGCGCGCAGCTTGGTGCCGTCGAGGGCGAGATGGCCGAGCGAGACCAGGCCGGCCTCGGCGCAAAGGCGAAGGGCCTCGACGAAGAGCTCGGCGAGGGCTTTGAGGTGGCGCTCGCGAAAGCGGGCGATCGAGCGGTAGTCGGGGCTCTGGCCGGCGCAGAGCATCCGGATCGCGATGTCGCGGTGGGTCGCCGCCTCGAGCTTGCGCGAGGAGCAGGTCCCGGTCGCGTAGCCGTAGATCAGCAGCTTTGTCATCAGGCGCGGATCATAAGGCGGGTAGCCGCGCTCTGACTCGTAGCAGGCGTAGATCGGCGAGAGGTCGAGCGAGGTCTCGACGAGGTCGGAGACGAAGTGGGCGAGATCGCCCTCGGGGACCCAATCCGAGAGGACCGGCGACATCAGCAGCACCTGGCCGGGGTCGTAGGGGCGGAAGGTCTTTGCCTCGGCGGCCGGAGCGGCGGCCCTGCTCGCCGGGGCGTCGCTTGGCTCCACCTCCACGAGCCTGCCCTGGGCCTCTTCAACGGTCGCCGTCGCCATTTGATCCTCCCACTTGATTTACAGGGGAATCGTCCCGGACGGGCCGGACGGTCAGG
>WHSW01000295.1 GCA_009379895.1 Solirubrobacterales bacterium | reverse complement strand
GGGACGGGCGCCGAACGCACCGATGCGCCGCAGGCCCACGCGCGGGAGGCCGGCCCGCCGGCGCCCGACGCGCCGCTCCCGCAGGGTCCGGACGGCCTGGCCGAGCGGCTGCAACAGACGCACGACTCGCTCCACGCCGCGATCAAGCGCTGGCTCGACGAGGGTGATCGCCAGGCGCGACCGCCGCGCGAGGTGACCCTCTACGCGCTCTACCAGCAACGCATCTACATGCTGCTGGCGTCCAGTGAGCGGCGCGCGCACCGGGTGCTCTCGCGGCTGCGGGGCCCGGTTGCCGCCCAGGCGCGCGACACCCTGGCCGCCCGCCGCGAGCTCGGCGGCCTGACCTCGCCGGTCCCGCGACGGTTCTTCGAGACGGGTCCCGCGCGCTCGGCGGGCGAGCTGCTCGGCTACTACCGCGAGGCCGAGCGACGGTTCGGGGTCTCCTGGCAGGTGCTCGCCGCGGTGAACCTCATCGAGTCGGCGTTCGGGCGGATGCGCAACGAGAGCATCGCGGGTGCCGGCGGGCCGATGCAGTTCATCCCCTCGACCTGGGAGGCCTACGGCATGGGCGGCGATGTCCGCGACCCGCACGACGCGATCATGGGGGCGGCCAACTACCTGCACGCGTCCGGCGCGCCCGAGAACTACGCGCGGGCGCTGTACGCGTACAACCCCTCCTCGTCCTACGTCGATGCCGTGCTGAGCTACGCACGGGCGATGCGCCGAGATCCCTACGCCTACTTCGCCTTTCACAGCTGGCAGGTGTTCGTGCACACACCGTCGGGCGTCCGCCGACTCACGGGCCCGGGGATCCGTCCCTGAGCGCGATCTGACTATTATGGTCATATCCAGATGGACTTGGAGATCACATGACCTCGGCCGCGATCAGCGAGCTCAAGGCCAAGCTGAGCGAGTACCTCGCCCGGGTCCGGGCCGGGGAGCAGGTCTTGATCACCGATCGGGGACGTCCCGTCGCGCGGATCGTCCCGGTCGGAGAGCGGGCCCCGCATCTGGCCGATCTCGAGCGTCGTGGTCTGCTGAGGGCCCCGTCGGCCCGGCTCGCCGATGACTTCTTCAAGCGACCCCGGCCGGTCGACGCGGAGGGCGCGACCCGCGCGGCGCTGATCGAGGAGCGCCGGGAGGGGCGGTAGCGCTGCGCTTCTGGGACTCGTCGGCGCTGGTGCCCCTGATCGTCGAAGAACCGGTCTCGCCAACGGTCGCTCGCCTGCTCGGCGACGATCGAGAGGCGGCCGCGTGGTGGGGCGCGAGGATCGAGTGCGTCTCGGCGCTTCGCAGGCGCGAGCGCGAGGGAGCGCTCACCGCCGCCGAGGTCGCGGCGGCGGTCGACCTCCTCGACACACTGGCGGCGACCTGGTTCGAGGTCCTGCCGGGGGACGAGCTGCGCGCCGGTGCCGAGCGGGCGCTCGGCGTTCATCCGCTGCGAGCGGCCGACGCGCTGCAACTCGCGGCGGCGCTCGCGTGGCGCGGCTCGGCGACCTCAGCGGCGGACCTCGTCTGCCTCGACGAGCGACTGCGCGAGGCGGCGGCTCGGGAGGGGTTTCGGGTGCTTCCGGCCAAGGCCTGATCTCCCCGGTGCCGGCGCCGGGGGGCGACGATGCTCGGGGGGGCCGGCCCGAGTAGCCGCCCCCCGGATTACGCGAGCGCGCCCCACTACATTCATCTGCGTGATTGAAGTTCCCTTGACTTCGACCGCACTTGAACCCTCATCATCGTTCCCCGCGTGACTGACTACGACCACAACGGACGTCCGGCCAAGGCCCTTGCCGTCGAGGGCCTGGTGAAGACCTACCCGACCGGCGTCGAGGCGCTGCGCGGCGTCGACCTCGAGATCGAGGCCGGCAACTTCTTCGGCCTGCTCGGCCCCAACGGGGCCGGCAAGTCGACGCTGCTGCAGAACGTGAGTGGGCTCCAGTCGCCGACCGCCGGGCGGGTCCACTTCGACGGCAGCGACGTCACCAGGCTGCCGGCGCACCGCAA
>WHSW01000294.1 GCA_009379895.1 Solirubrobacterales bacterium | reverse complement strand
GCCCGTGTGCGTGAAGCGGGCGGCAAGCGCGCTGGGCGTGAGGCCGTGGTCGGCGAGCGAGACGAGCACCGCGTCGAGTTCGGCCGCCGACCGCGACCTGCGCCCGAGCGCCGACTGCGAGCCGATCGAGCGCCGCCCGGGCCCGCGCGAGACGCGCCGGCGGTCCTCACCGCGCGCCAGCGCGTGGAGCTTTCGGCCCGTCGCCCGGCCGACGATCGCGACCAGCTCGTGCTCGGCGAGGCGGGCGAGCTCGCCGACCGTGCGCAGGCCGCGCGCCTCGAGCTTGGCAGCGGTCGCCGGGCCGACGCCCCAGAGCGCCGAGACCGCGAGCGGGTGCAGGAAGGAGAGCTCGCCGTCGAGCGGCACGACGAGCACGCCGTCGGGCTTCGCGGCGCGGCTCGCCATCTTGGCGAGGAACTTGTTGCGCGCGATCCCGACCGAGACCGGCAGCCCGACCCGCTCGCGGGCCTGGGCGCGCAGCCGCGCGGCGATCTCGACCGGCGAGCCCGCGATCCGCCCCAGCCCGCGCACGTCGAGGAACGCCTCCTCCAGCGACAGCCCCTCGACCGTCGGGGCGGTCGCCTCGAAGAGCTCGAACAGCGCCCGGCTCGCCTCGACGTAGGCGTCCCAGCGCGGCTTGCAGAAGATCGCCGCCGGGCACAGGCGCCGGACCCGCGACCCGCCCATCCCGCCGCGCACCCCGTGCGCCCGCGCCTCGTAGCTCGCCGCGGTCACCACCCCGCCCCCGACCACCACCGGCCGCCCGCGCAGGCGCGGGTCGTCGCGCTGCTCGACCGAGGCGAAGAAGGCGTCGGCGTCGGCGTGCAGGATCGCCGCCTCGGGCTCGGGCATCGAACAGATGTTCGCATCAGATGGGGACGGATCAGGGGCGGGTCTGGGAGCACCTCCAGAATCGCGATCACCTCTTTGACCTTCTTTGGCATGCTCTGTGAATACAATGTCTGTACACTCATCCGGACGATGGCCACCAAGCGCGATACCCGAAACCATCGCTGGAACTTTCGCGTCGCAGCGGACGAGGACGCCCTCGTCCGCGCGGCGAGCCTCTGGACCGAGACCAGCTTCACGAGCTTCGTCCGCGAAGCGGCCGTCTCCGAGGCCCGCCAAGTTCTCGCCGATCGGCGCCGCTTCGAGCTCGATGAGCCCGATTGGGAGCGGTTCAACAAGCTGCTGGAGCGGCCCGCCCGAGTCCCCGCCGGACTGCGCGAGCTCTTCTCCAAGCAGAGCGCCTTCGAGTAGAGCAAGGCGATGGCCTACGCGAGGCCGGAGCCACTGAGCGGGAACCACGATCTGGAGGACTTCCGCTCCGGGGAGCGGTCTCTCGACGGCTGGTTCCTGCGCCACGCCCGGACTGCCGAGGCCACCAATTCGGCACGGGTGTTCGTCACGACCGAGGGCGGGTGGAACGTGGTCGGCTTCTATGCGCTCTCGGCGGGAGTGGTGGAGGCGGCCGACGCCACGACTCGGCTGATGAAGGGGCAGCCGGCGGGCAGGTCGGTGCCGGTCGCGATCCTCGGCCGCCTCGCGGTCGATCACCGTCATCAGGGCAAGGGGGTCGGCGAATCGCTCCTTCAAGACGCCCTTCTGCACGCCGCGACCGCCTCCGAGTCGATCGCGATCAGAGCGGTCATCGTCCACGCGTTGAACGACGCGGTGCGCGACTGGTATCTGCGCTACGGCTTCGAGGCGTCCCCGACCGATCCGCTTCACCTGATCCTTCTGATGAAGGATCTGAGGAAGCTTCTGGACGAGGCGGAGGTCAGTTGATCTCGAAGCGAGAGGCGTGCCCGGTCGACTCGACACGGGCGCACGCACGAGAAGCGGATCTGGGCGCCGGACCCCGGAGCCTCTGGTCGCCGGCGCCGACGCGGGGGGCCGTATCGGGTCTTCATCCCAGCCCCGATCGCGGATCGACGGTTCGGGTTCGACGATGACGCCGTGGCGGCCCTCAGCTCGGCGACCAAGGCGCTCGCTCACCTCAACGAAACGTT
>WHSW01000293.1 GCA_009379895.1 Solirubrobacterales bacterium | reverse complement strand
GACTCGGCGTAGGTCTCTTTCATGCCGACGTAGCCCAGGGGCACCGGCGCTACGCCCGCGAGGTACTGCGCGATTTGCGCTCCGAGGCCGCAGTGCACCAGGTGCTCTTCCGCAACCACGATGGCGCCGGTCTCGCGCGCGGCCGCTTCCAGCGCCTCGTGGTCAAGAGGCCGCCAGGTGGCGTTGTTCAGCACGCGGGCCGCGATGCCTTCCGACGCGAGCGCCTCGGCGGCGTCGACCACCGCGCCGGTCGCCTCGCGCTCGCGTGCGGCGGCGGCGCGCCACCGGGCGGCGCCCTCGTCGCCTCCCTCGAGGGCCCGAGCCTGAGCCTCCTCCAGCTCTCGGCTGGCCTCGGCGAACGCCTGCAGCTGCGCGGGTGACTCGAGCGCCGCGCGGTTGATCGCCCAGGCCGCGACGGTCGGGCGCCGCAGCTTCTTGAGGCGGTCGGCCTGCTCGCGGTCGCCGGCGTCGCGGAGGTCCTTGGCGAGCCGGTCTCGCCCGGCGACGAACCCGTCCGGGTGTTCGCGGTAGAGCTCGTCCAGGCGCTCGTCCACCCGGCGCCGCTCAGCCATCGCGATCCCCACCCGGCCGCGCGGTCAGGCTCACCCGACCCTCGCCACCTCGCCGGGGCGGTCGGTCACGCGCCCGATGCGCCGGGCCCCGGGATGATGGGTGCCCAGCAGCTCGAGCGCCGCGACCTCGTCGGCCGGCGCGACCACGCAGACGAACCCGCAGCCCATGTTGAAGACCTCGTACATCTCGCCCTCGCCGACCCCCCCGAGCTCCTGGATCAGCCCGAACACCGCGGGAACGGGCAGCGGCGCGTCGATCTCGTAGCCGACCGGCGCTGCGAGCCGGGTCAGGTTGCGCAGGCCGTCGCCGGTGATGTGGGCGAGGCCGCGCACCTCGATCGCGGAGCCGAGCAGCTCGAGCACCGCGCGGACGTAGATCTCGGTCGGCGCGAGCAGGACCTCGCCCAGCGGCGCCCCGAGGCGGGAGTCGTCGAGCGGCACATCGGCGAGCGCCCGGCGCGCCAGCGTGTAACCGTTGGCATGTAACCCCGAGGACGGCAGGCCGATCAGCGCGTCGCCGGGCTCGACCCGCGCCCCGGTCACGATCTCGTCGAGCGCGACCAGCCCGATCGCGCTTCCCGAGAGCTCCCAGCCCGAGACGACGTCGCCGACCTGGGCGATCTCGCCCCCGGGGATCTCGACGCCGGCCAGCTCGGCACCACGGCGCAGACCGAGTCCGATCCGGTCGCAGACCTCCGGGTTCGCCTCCCGGCAGAGGATGAAGTCGAGCAGGGCGATCGGCTCGGCGCCGACGCAGACGAGGTCGTTGACGTTCATCGCGATGCAGTCGATGCCGATCGTCTCGAAGCGACCGAGCCGCTCGGCGATCACCATCTTCGTCCCGACCCCGTCGGTGGTGAACGCGACCCCGAGCCGGTCGGTGACCCGAACCACGCTGGCGTAATGGCCGGGCAACGGCACGACCCGCGACGGCTTGCCGGTCTCGATCCGCGCGAGGTGCGCGACCAGCGCCTCGACGGCCGCGTCCGCGTGGCGCTGACTGACCCCCGCCCGGACGTAGGCGTCCTGGCCGCTCACGATCGCGGCGGCGTCGAGCGAGCGGAGCGTGGGGTCCCGGCGAGCACCATCACCGCCGCATTCTCGCGATCACCGCGGTCGCCAGGGCGAGCCGGTAGGCCGCGTACGGCCAGAGCGCGCGGTCGCGCTCGACCAGCCGGATCAGGCGCTGGGAGGCGAGCGTCGACGCGAACGAGGCGGCCACCCCCGCGCCCAGCGTCCGGCGCAGGCCGGGGGCGACGCCCCGGCGGCGCAGGCGAGCCCCCTTGAGCGCGGTGGCGCCGACGATCACCGGCAGCGCCACCGTCCGCGAGAGCAGGTTCGCGTGCTCGCGGGTGAAATGGCGCCAGCGGGCCGCGGCGAGGGTCGCCCCGTTGCGCGACACGCCCGGCACCAGCGCGGCCGCCTGGGCGACGCCGAGCGCCAGCCCGTCGCCGGCGCGCGCGTCGCCGGGCCCGCGCACCTGCGGCCGGCGGTCGGCGACGAGCATCG
>WHSW01000292.1 GCA_009379895.1 Solirubrobacterales bacterium | reverse complement strand
GTGATCCCCAACAACTGGATCGTGGTCAAGCTGATGTGGGACAACGACCAGCGCAGCGTCGTGGCCGAGATTCCGATGGTCATCCCGCACTTCGCGCTTCTGCTCGGCTTCGTGCTCATCTTCATCGCGATCATCGTCCGTCGCTGCGGTGCGATGAGCTTGAAGCCATGCTGATCTACTCGATGGGCGTCTCTGTGGACGGCTTTATCGCCAACCGCGAAGGCGCGTTCGACTGGACGGTCCCTAGCGACGAGCTGTTTCGCTTTCACCTCGCGCAGGTACGCGAGCTCGGCGGGTATCTACTCGGCCGCAGGCTCTACGAGACGATGCTTGTGTGGGAGACGGATCCGTCCCTGCGCGACGGCGAAGCTAGGTCCGCGTTCGCCGATGTCTGGTGCGCGATCCCGAAGGTCGTCTTCAGTCGCACGCTCGACAGCGTTCAGGGGAATGCCCGGCTCGCCGAGGGCTCGGTGGCCGAGGAGGTCGCCGAGGCGCTCGAGACGACCGACAAGGACGTCTCGATCGGCGGTGCCGGACTGGCCGCGGCGGCGATCGAGCTCGGCCTCGTCGATGAGCTGCGCATGTTCCGCCATCCGGTCCTCGTCGGGGGCGGCACGCCGTTCCTGCCGCCGGTCACTGAAGACATCGCGCTGGACCTGATCGAGACCCGGACGTTCGGCTCGCGCGTGATCTACGAGCGCTACGGGCGCGCCCGCGATGGGTCGGACTGACACAACCGTCGCGCTGATGCTTAGCGCGCGAGATCCAGAAGGCCTCGGCGGCGAGCCAACTCTCTGCGGCTGACGCTCAGCCGAGGAGAGCGGCGGCCTCGCCAGGCGAGTCCAAATGGACGGCGTGCGAGGCCCCTGGGATCGAACGCACCTCCGCCCGCGGGAGGATTCGAGCCAGGCGCCGCGCGATCCGCTGAAAGTAGGACTGGCCGCGCCCGCCTAACGACGATCGTGACCGGGAGGTCGAGGCCGTAGAGCTGATCGGCGGAGGGGTAACGGGTGCTCATCTCGTGGGACTGCTCCGCCGCGACGGCAGCGGCGTGGTCGAGCACACCGTCGCGCCGCTCCGCCGGCATCTCATCCCAAGCGCTCTGCCCGAGGCCGTCATAGGCGAAGGTCCAGCGGTAGGCGAGGTCGGTGGCGGCGCGCTGACCGCCACGCGGAGCTTTGCGAGCTGCGCCCGGATCGTCATCCAGATCGCCGACGCGGTGATTGCCCACATGCCGTGCACCGAGGGCTCGATCAGCAGCAGCGAGCGGACGGCGGTTGGGTTCTCGACGGCGAGCGCCAGCGCGGCCAGGCCGCCGCCGCTCCAGCCGACGACCTCTGCAGGCAATGCTTGGGCGCGTTCGAGGATCGACCTTGCGTCCTCGGCGTGGACCCGCATGTCCTCGGCCTCCTCCGGGGCCGCGCCGCTGAAGCCGCGGCGCCCGTAAGCGATCGCCCGCCGCCGTCGCGCGAGCAGCTCGCCGAACTCGCCCCAGCTTGCCGGACCGAAGGCGGTGCCGGGGACGAGCGGCACCGGCTCGCCGCTGCCGCGCTCCTCGTAGGGCAGTTCGGTGTGCACGGAGCTATCGGTCGTCGTGCTTGCCCCGGCGCCGGCGGATCAACGCCCAGGCGCCGCCGGCCATCATGCCGCCCATCATCACGACCATCATCACCACCATGACGACGGTGAGCGCGCCGGACATGTCCATCGCTCGCCTCCTCGACTCGATTACATCGAGCTACCCGGGTTTGTGTGCCCTTAGGCGCTCGACGATCCCCCACTTCGAGCGCTCCACTTCGTCGATCTCGAACCCAGCGCCGGGCAGGTAGTCGAGCGGCTCTCGGGTCAGGTGGTCTGCCATGAAGCGCACGAACAGCGGCTCCAGTAGCCGCTCGACGCCCCGGACCGCGCGCGCCGGGCTGCGGACGTGCTCGAGCATGAGCAGCTTGCCGCCCGGCCGCAGCACGCGATAGGCCTCGCGCGCCGCCGCGCTCGTGTCGGGGATCGTGCAGAAGCCGAGCGTGCAGGTGACGGTGTCGAAGCTCTCGTCGGGGAGGTCGAGGTTCTGGACGTCCCCCACCCGCAGCTC
>WHSW01000291.1 GCA_009379895.1 Solirubrobacterales bacterium | reverse complement strand
ACAGCAACATCACTTCGGCCTTTTCGGACGGGCCTGGCCCTCACCAGCTCGGATCCGCGACCCAGCGCTCGAGCAGCTCGGTCGCCCGCTCGAGCTCGGCGGCGTCCAGCTCGTGCGCCAGCGCGTCCTCCTCGGCGCGCTGCGTGTCGAGCTGCTCCTCGATCCGCTCGAGCTCGGCGAGCAGCTCCTCTCGCGTCGTCGGCGGGACGTGCCCGGCTGCCGTTCGCCCGCCCTCGGGCGCCGGCCCGGCCGGTGTCCCTCGCTCGCGCCGCGCGCGCTCCAGTCGCGCCGCTGCCTCACGCTCCGCTCGCTCGCGCACATCGGCGTCACCGGCCGGCGACGCGGGCTCGGCGGCGGGCGGCGCCGGCGCGTTCGCTCGCTCGGCGGGCGACCCGGAACCGTCAGCCCCCGGCCCGCGTGCATGCGACTCGGGGTCTGGCTTGGGTTCGAGCCGAACGGAGCGCATGCGGCTCTATCGTCGCACGCCGCCGGTGCGTTCGCGACCCCCGGCCGCCGCGCGACCCCGCCGGCGGCGGTCGCTCAGCGCATCCGGTCGCGGAGCTCGCGCTCGATGTCGCGACGGACGTCGCGGTCGCGGATCTCGCGCCGGCGATCGCGCTGCTCCTTGCCGCGCGCAAGCGCCAGCTCGACCTTCGCCCGTGCGCCCTTGAAGTAGATCCGGGTCGGCACCAGGGTCAGCCCCTTGCGCTGCGAGCGCCCGATCAGGCGCTCGATCTCGTAGCGGTGCAGCAGCAGCTTGCGCGGCCGCTCGGGGTCGTGGTTGTCGGCCGCGTGCGCGTAAGGCGGGATGTGGGCGTTTCGCAGCCACACCTCGCCACGCTCGATCACCGCGTAGGCGTCGCCGATCTGGCTCGTTCCCTCGCGCAGCGATTTGACCTCGGTGCCCAGCAGCTCGATCCCGCACTCGAAGCGCTCGATCAACTCGTAGCGATGGGTGGCGCGCCGGTTGGTGGCCACGTCGCCGGAGGCCGGCTTTCGCTTGCCGCGCTTGCTCATCTCAGCCCTCGCCCTCCAGGGGCGAGAGGTCGACGCGGCCGCGCGGCGCCTCGACGCTGTCGACGGTGACCGCGAGCGGGTCGCCGAGCCGGATCTGGCGGCCGCTGCGGCGCCCGACGAGCGCCGTCTCGGTGGCGTTCAGGTCGAAGCGCTCGCCGCGCAGGCGGCGGACCGGGACGAAGCCCTCGTAGACGTCCCCGAGCTCGCCGCCGAAGCGGACGAAGGCGCCCGCCCTGATCACCCCCGACACCTCGCCGTCGAACTTCCGTGACCAGCCCGCCTCGAACAGCTCGCGCTCGAGCAGGAACGATGAGCACACCTTGTCGGCGTCGCGCTCGATCGAGACCGAGTCGCGCTCGCGCTCCGAGCACCACCAGGCGGCCTCTCGCACGGCGCCGCGCTCGGGCTCGATCTCGCCGGCGCCGAGCAGTGAGAGCAGCGCCCGGTGGGCGATCAGGTCGGGGTAGCGACGGATCGGGGAGGTGAAGTGCGAGTAGGCCGGGCTCCCGAGGCCGGCGTGGCCGAGGTTGCGCTGCGAGTAGTAGGCCTGCTTGAGCGAGCGGAGCACAAGCGATGTATACGCCGCCCGGCCGTGACCCCGTCGCTCGGCCTCGCGGGCGACCATCCGGCTCGCGTCGGCGATCAGCTCCGAAGCCTCGGTCGCCGAAAGGCTCTCGGGCAGCGGCGGGGTCGGGAGATCGAGGGACGCGAGCTGCTCGACGAGGACGGCCACGCGCGGCGGGTCGGGACGCTCGTGGACGCGATACAGCGTCGGCGCGCCGCGCCGCTCGCAGAGCTCGGCGACCCGCTCGTTGGTGAGGATCATCAGCTGCTCGATCAGGCGGTGCGACTCGGTCTGCGACACCGAGCGCGCCCGCTCGACCGCGCCCTCGGAGTCGAACTCGAACTCGGGCTCGGACGAGGAGACCTCCAGCGATCCGCGCGAGCGCCGCTCCGCGAGCACCGCCGCCGCCGAGCGCGCGGGCTTCCAGATCGACATCGCTCTGCCGTCGGCAAATGGCCATGAGCGCCCATCCGACGATGTTCCGATCGCGAGGCCGGCGTAGGCGATGCTCGGTGGGCTGGACCAACGCATCCTCGA
>WHSW01000290.1 GCA_009379895.1 Solirubrobacterales bacterium | reverse complement strand
CGCTCGAGCCGCAGCCGAACCCAGGGGATCCCCCGGCGGAGCAGGTCGGTGCGCACCATCTCGGCCAGCGACCAGCGCTTGTGGTGCGTGCCCCGGCTCCACGGGTCGAGCTCGATCCGCCCGCCGGCGGCGCGCAGGCGCATGCCGAGCTCGATGTCCTCGATCGCCGGCTCGGGGTAGCGGTCGGCCGCGAAGCCGCCGACGGCGAGGAAGGCGTCGCGCCTGACCGCCCCGAGCCCCGCCCAGAACGTCTCGGCCGGGCCCGGCGACGCGGTGTGCACGTGGTGGTGCAGGAGGTTTCGAAACCGCGAGACCGCGCCCGGCGCGGCGGGGGCGTCGTCGTAGCTGCCGAAGGCCGCGACCAGGCCGGGGTCGGCGGTGAGCCGCTCGCGCAGGCGCCCGAGCGCGTCCGGCCACACCTCGACGTCGGCGTCGACGAAGGCGACCAGCTCGCTGGCCACCGACTCGGCCCCCGCGTTTCGAGCCGCGGCCGGCCCGGCGCCGGGCGGGCGGTCGATCACGATCAGCTCCTCGGGGGCCGCGGTCGAGGCGCGCAGCGCGGCGAGGCAGCGCCCGAGGGTCGGCGGGCGGTCGGTGGCCGGCACGATCACGGCCAGGGAGAGCGGGTCGGGAAGTCGCGGATTAGGCATACCTAACTAGAATCCCGCCCTCTGCGGTCGGAGTTCAACAACGCGAAGGCTAGGACACACCTGGTGCTCGGCGCCGGGCCGGCGGGCCTGACGGCGGGCCACCTGCTCGCGCGGCGGGGGCGCGCGGTCCAGGTGCTCGAGGCGAGCGGCCAGGTCGGCGGGCTGGCGCGAACCGAGGTCCGCGACGGCTACCGGTTCGACCTCGGCGGGCACCGCTTCTTCACCAAGAGCCCCGAGGTCGAGGCCCTGTGGCTCGAGCTGCTCGGCTCCGAGCTGCTGCTTCGTCGCCGGCTCTCGCGGATCCACTGGCGCGGTCGCCTGATCGACTACCCGCTGCGCGCCGGCGACGTGGTCCGCAAGGTCGGGCCGACCGAGGTGCTGCGCAGCGGCTGCTCCTACGCCGCCGCCCGGCTGCGGCCTCGCCGCGAGGCGGCGACCTTCGAGGAGTGGGTCACCCAGCGGTTCGGCCGCCGGCTGTTCGAGCTCTTCTTTCGCTCCTACACCGAGAAGGTCTGGGGCGTGCCGACGTCGGAGATCCGCGCCGAGTGGGCGGCGCAGCGGATCCGGGGGCTGTCGCTGTGGGCGGCGTTTCGCGCCGCGCTCGGGATCGGCGGCGGCGACGTCCGCAGCCTGATCGAGCAGTTTCACTATCCCAGGCTCGGCCCGGGGCAGATGTGGGAGCGCCTCGCCGCCACGATCGAGGCAAGCGGTGGCGAGCTGCTGCTCGATCGCCCGGTGACCGCGCTGCGCCTCGGCCGCCGCGGGCTCGAGGTCGAGGCCGGTGGCGCGACGTTCGCCGGGGCCTCGGCGATCTCCTCGCTGCCCCTGCGGACCCTCGCCGGGATCGTCGACCCGCCGGCCCCGGCGCCGGTGCTCGAGGCCGCGGCCGGGCTTCGCTATCGGGACTTCGTTTGCGTCGCGCTCGTGCTCGAGGGCCCCGAGCCGTTCCCCGACAACTGGATCTACGTCCACGACCCCGGCGTGCGCGTCGGCCGGATCCAGAACTTCCGCGCCTGGAGCCCCGACCTGGTCCCCGAGCCGGGGCGCAGCTGCCTCGGGCTCGAGTACTTCTGCTTCGAGGGCGACGAGCTCTGGGCGGCGCCCGACGACGAGCTCACCGAGCTCGCGGCCGACGAGCTCCAGCGGCTCGGCCTGGTCGGCCACGAGCGAGTCGTGGCCGGGCACGTGGTCCGCGTCCCGCGCGCCTACCCGATCTACGACGAGGGCTACGAGGCGCGGGTGGCGACGATTCGCGCCTGGCTCGACCGCCTGCCGGGCCTGCACCAGGTCGGGCGCAACGGGCTGCATCGCTACAACAACTCCGACCACTCGATGCTGACCGCGATGCGCGCGGTCGAGAACGTCTGCGACGGCACGGCGCACGACATCTGGGCGGTCAACTCCGACGGCGCCTATCTCGAGCACGGCCAGGCCGACGAGCAGCCCTACCGCCGCGCCCCGGCGACCCCGGCGATGGCGAGGTCGCCGGCCGAGGCACTCAGCGACGGGCTCGGTTCGGGCATCGTCTACGCCATCCTCGTAGTCCTCCTGGCCGGGCTGTACTTCCTCCAGCAGCGGATGGTCGCGGCCCGGGCC
>WHSW01000028.1 GCA_009379895.1 Solirubrobacterales bacterium | reverse complement strand
AGCACTGCTTTCCATGGAGCCGGTCACACAAAGCTCCGTCCGGAAGCGCGCGGACCATCCCTGATATGAGCCAAAACTTCCTGCCTTGCGACCGCGACCAACGGATGCTCCGGCCGGCCGACCTGCGCGAGAACGCGAAAGCCCTCCAAGCGGAGGGCTCCAGCGTCGTACCGACGGATATAGCGGGGGTGGGATTTGAACCCACGACCTCCGGGTTATGAGATCGACTCAGGGGGTTGCGTCCACCTGCGATCCCGCATTCCCATGCGGTTTATGTGGTTCTAACTTGTCCCCAGTTTCGCTCAGATTGGTAGCAAAATTGGTAGCAAGGCCAAACGCGGCCTCCGCCCACGCGCCGCCCTGGGACGGATCCGGCGAGTAGTCGGCGTAGACCTCGGTCGTCTGGTGGTCGCGGTGACCCATCCACTCCTGAATCGCCCTCAGCGGCGCCCCGGCAGCTGCCATCCCGGTGCCGAACGTGTGGCGCAGATCGTGGAAGCGGATCGGGCGCACCCCCGCCGCGGCGAGCGCGTCCTTGAATCGCTTGCGCGCCCTCGAGGCGTCATAGGGATTTCCGGTCTCCGGATGACAGAACACGAGGTCCTCGTCGGCCTGGTAGCGCGAGCGCTGAAAGTGGCGCTCGAGCTCGGCGGCGACGCGGTCGGCCATCGGCACCGCGCGAGACGACCGCCGCGTCTTCGGCGTCCCGAAGCGCCCTCGGGTGTAGTTGCGCCGCACCCGCACCACGCCGGCGACCCAGTCGACGTCCTGCCAGCGAAGCGCCGCCAGCTCGCCCTGGCGCAGGCCGGTCATCGTCGCGGTCAGGTAGAGCGCGCGATCGGTTGGGCCGAGTACGTCGTCGGGGACCGCTCGCAGTAAGGCTTCGACCTCGCCTCGGTCGAGGTAGCGGATGTCGGGGTTGGTCCCGGCAGCTCGCGGCCGATCGACCACCGCGACCGGGTTCGCCGCTAGCCAGCCGCGCTTGAGCGCAAACGAGAACAGCCCGTGGGCGAAGTTGAGGTGATTGCTGACGGTCTTCGTCTGCAGGCCCTCCGCAGCCTTGGCGGCCATGTAGGCGGCGACGTGCTCGGCCGTGATCCGTTCGATCGCCTGCGAGCCGAAGTACGGCGCCAAGTGGCGCCGCAGGATCGAGCCGTAGTCAGCGACTGTCGTCGGCTTTCGCTCGAGGACGTGTTCGACGTGGCGCAGGTAGCGCTCGCCGACCTCTGCGACGGTGAGGCGCTCGTAGGCGACCGGCGCGACCCGGACCTCCTGCATCAAGCGCCGAAGGGCCGCTTCGGCCTGCTTGCGGGTCAGGCCCTGACGCGAGCCCGGCCGGCGCGCGGGGCCGAGCTTGCGCATCACCTGGCGCTCGCCGGCCCTCCACTTGCCGTAGTAGGCCCCGCGACGAAGGACGATCGAGCCGGTTCCGTAGGAGCGGCGAGAGTTGGACTGAGAGGGCATCAGAATCTCGTTTCCGGATGCCGGGCCCGAATCATCCGCGCCGCGCCCGGCCATCTACGTGGACCGGCCGAGCGTACCCCGCTCCGCGGCGCCAAGCCAGGCAGAAATCGCCTCGGCTCGGAACCGGAGTGTGCGCCCGAAGCGCAGGTGAGGAATCTGGCCGCGGCGGCTCAGTGCGTAGACGTAGTCGACGCGCATGCCGATGATCTCCGCAACCTCCTCGGCGGTCAGCAGCCGACCAGTGGAGCCTTGGTTAGTCGCCGTCGCGCTCATGAGCCGTTGCGCCGCAGCTCGACCACCATCACCTCGTCCTCAGCGTGCACGCGCCGAATCGCGGCATGAACAACGTGCTGGGTAGGGGTGGACGGCGGGCAGAGGTAGACGCACCCCTCTACATGCTCGGCACGCCTCCAGGCCCTGAGGATGGCCTCCAGGCGCCGCCGCGACTTCGGCGTCAACTCGACCTCATAGACGGTCGTGTAGCCGTTCTCGATGACGGCCAGGTCGGGCCAGTGACGCCGCCAGTAGCCCGTGGCGGTCTCGCCCAGCTTCGCGCTCGCGATTGGCCGCCCGCCGAGCCTCTCCTGGAAGCGAAGCTCGCGCTCGGTCAGGACCTGGTCTGGCCCGTGGCGGTGCTCGAGCTCGATCGCGACGTCGGTGCAGGCGAGCCAGTGCTCTGCCTCGCCGATCCGGATCGTCGGCGTCTGCAGGCCGAGGCCGGCGTACGTGATCCCCTCCTTGGTGGCGCTGATCAGCGTCGGATCGCCGATCGGCGTCTGCTTGCGCTCGAGTAGGCCGAACTCGACCAGCCGCCTCACCTGCTCGTAGGCGACTGATCGCCCGACCTCAAATCGCCTGCCGATCTGCTCGACCGAGACCGCGCCCAGCCGACCCACCCACGCCACGATCTCTCGCTCGCGGTTCAAGTCGCCTTCTCCCCTTTTCCCCTCGACCTCGAACCCGTTGTACTCCATGTCCCTCTAACAGCCGAACCCCCCGATAGTCCACGCCTCGCCCTCGCCCGTCCTGCCTCTAGCTCCTCTTCATCGCCGGGTCTGACCACCCGAACTCACCCCATGGCGGGGGCGGGTGGTCAGACCCGGCGATGGCCGGTGCGGCCCTGGCGGTGCGGGCGAAGGGCGGATTCGGTATCCGGAGCGCAATCCGGGATTTGATCCGCTTCCCGCGCCGCCTCACACCGGACGCGGCTCGCTTCCTGCTGTCGGGACGCCTCGCAGACCAGAGACCCAGCGCGGCGTTTCATCGGCCCGGTCTCCGCGCTCGATGGTCAGTCGATGCAATCGAGAGCCTCGTCTGTGCCGTCATCGCCAAGAACGAGCTCCGGGCTGCCCTCCGTCCCATCCGCCACAGCCCAATCTGAGAACTCCTCGGCAATCCGATCGACGGCAAAGACATTGCCGGACTCACTCAGCTCGTCCGCCGAGAACACAGCAAGTTCATCGAACTCGTCTCCTTGGATTCGAGTCGCGATCAGCCAGGGGCGCTCGCCATCCACCGAGCGCACCGCCGCCACCTCGGTGATCTTGCCGTCCGCCACCCTGAGACCCGATGCGATGAATCGCACTAGCTCGTCTGGGGCCTCATTGCAGCGAGCGGCTCGCTCACGGATCTCAGCGGGGCTACCAGGGGGCTCTTTTTCGTAGTCGCCCGCGGCCTCCCGCCCCGCCTCAGCCACCAACGCGACTACGCCTGCCGCCCCGACGAGCAGGAAGATAGCGATCAGCGCCCACTGCCACCTACTCACTCAGACTCCCGCCTCTCGGGCCTAAAACCTCCACCCGACCTCGCGGATGAAGCCGATCACGTCAATACATGGAATCCCAAGGTCGTCGCATACAAAGGGGATGCGAGGCTTGTTCGTAGTGCCTCTGTCCTCTTGCGTCACCACCGCCAGCCCGTGGACTTTCGCCACAGCGATTACGAACGGGTCCGCGTGGGTTCGGCGTGCGAACTCCTTGGCGATGAACGGGTGGTCGCTCAACACCTCCGAAGCCGCGTCCTGGATCGGCTCGTCCAGTTCCAGGAATACACCCTTCTTCGTCTTCAGCCAGTTGTAGAGGTCGTCCTCCTGCTTGCCCAACTCGTTGAGAACCTCGTCCGGGCAGACGATCTCGCCGCGATCCAGCATTCCCTCAAGCCTCTCCCAGAGGCCAGGAAAGACGTCCCGTGGATAGAAGCGCGCCCAGCACTGGAGGAACGCGCTTGTGTCGAATGTGTACGCGGTGTTTTGGGTGACGGTCACGCCGTCGACCCGGCTCCAATCAGCTCCGCCTCCAACTGCGGCAGCTTGTTCAGCTTGACCTCGACGTACTCAGAAAGCTGCGCCGCGTTGATCTCGTCGCGGTGGTACGCCTCCAGCGCAAGCTGGACGTAAGAGCGTCCATAGTCGCGAACCCGCATTCGGTAGAAGGACGGACCCCCTTCGCCCTTAGGTTCCGTCGCCAGCTCGTACGCCCGCCGGTACTCGGCCACCTTCGCCTGCAGGAAGTCCCACGGCGTGAGCCCGTGGGAGAACAGTTTGCGGACAATGACCTCTCGGCTCACCGAGTACTTATCGGCGAGGCTGCGAATCACGGCGTCGTTCCATGCGACCGCCTTGCGCTGGCCAGCGAGGAGTGCCTCGCTCAGGAACGCGTCGCCCGGGACCAGCGCAGCCGCAGCCACCGCGTTGCAGAACAACTCGATTCGATCGGCCGGGGTCCCGTCGGGTCGATCGTGGAGATCGCAGACACCCGTCTCGTGCAGCATCAGGTGAGCGAACTCGTGGAGAAGCGTGAACACCTTGCCCGCTGGGGCGTCGGAGCCGTTAAGAACGATGGTCGGGATGCGCCCGGTCGACAACGAGAACCCGCGCATCTCCTCACGCTCGACCCGCTGCGCCTGGAGTACGAGGACGCCCAGCTCCTCGAACGCTGCGACCCACCCGTTCAATGCTTCACGCGGCGAGTCCCAGCCCTCCTGGACTTCGAGGTTCACACCGAGCACCTCGCGAATCCGCCCGCCCCAATGCTCGGGGTCTGTGGGAGGCAAGTCGACGGCGGGGATCTCGGGGAGCTCGTCTCCCAACAAGAGGTGGAGCTCCTCAGCGACGTCCTGCTGGAACTGCGCCCGTCGGACGGCGAGTCGCAGCTCCGGCGACCAGCTCCCCTCCCCGGCGTCGGGCAATCGTCGGAAGTCGGTCAGAGGCTGGAAGTCGCGCGGGGCCTCCGGCAGGAAGAACACGGCCAATGGTCGCTTGTAGGCCGTGCCGGCCTTGCGTAGCTGGGCGACCGAAGGCCGCGACTCGCCCGCCTCCCACTCGGCTAGCCGCTCCTCCTTGACGCCGATCTTCTTGGCCGCTTCGGCCTGACTCAGACCGATGCTGTTACGAGCCCAGATGAGCAGCTCAGGCTTGATCTTGGCTTCTGGAGTCCTTGCCATCGCGAACAGAAACAGCGTAAGGCCACCGGAGGCCATTCATGTCCACCACCCCCGCGGCGCCGCAGATTGGTAGCCAATTGGTAGCCATCGTCTGACGCACGACTGGTACGTAGACGCAGAAAAGCCCTCCGTAGAGGGCTTTCCGTTAGTAGCGGGGGTGGGATTTGAACCCACGACCTCCGGGTTATGAGCCCGGCGAGCTACCTGACTGCTCCACCCCGCGGCGTATCGGATCAAGTTAGCAGGTGCTCAGAGAGCGTCAACCGGCTGAGCGACGCCGCTCGGCCAACCCCGAAACCGCATGAAATGATGGTCTGAGGGCGTGTCTGCGGAGAGTCAGAGCGCTGGGGCAGCTCCCGACCGGGAGCCGCTTCGCTATGCCTCGGCGCGCGGTCGCTGGGCGCTCGCCGCGGTGATCCTCGGCTCGGGGGCCGCGTTCCTGGAGTCGAGCGTGGTCTCGGTGGCGCTGCCGGAGATCGGGCGCGACCTCGACCTCGAGCTTGGGGGCCTGCAGTGGGTGATGAACGCCTACCTGCTGACGCTCAGCGCGCTGATCATCACGGGCGGCTCGCTCGGCGATCTCTACGGGCGGCGGATCGTCTTCGTCTCCGGGCTGATCGCCTTCGCCGCGACCTCGCTGCTCTGCGCGCTCGCGCCCAGCGGGGAGGTCCTGATCGGCGCCCGGATCCTGCAGGGCGTCGCGGCGGCGTTGCTGGTGCCGACCAGCCTGGCGATCGTCGAGGCGAGCTTCGCCGAGGAGGATCGTGGCAGGGCGATCGGAGCCTGGGCCGGGTGGTCAGGCGTCTCGAGCCTGATCGGCCCCTTCGTCGGCGGCTGGCTCGTCGACGCGGCGTCGTGGCGGTGGGTGTTCGCGATCGTCGTCATTGCCGCGATCGGCGCGGCCTGGCTCGCAGGGCGCCACCTGCCCGAGAGTCGCGCGCGACCGGTCGCCGGCCGGCGCCCCGACTGGGTCGGGTCGGTGCTGGTCAGCCTCGGCCTGGCGGCGATCACCTACGCGCTGGTCGAGGTTGGCGGGCGCGGCCTCGGGGACCCTGTCGTGGCCGTGGCGGCGGTCGGCGGAATCCTGCTCCTGGTCGCCTTCCTGGTCGTCGAGCATCGCGTCGCCGATCCGATGCTGCCGCTGGCGATCTTTCGCTCGCGGCAGTTCTCGGGAGCCAACGCGGCGACGCTCGCCAACTACCTGGCGATCGGCGCGCTGTTCTTCTTCCTCTCGCTCCAGCTCCAGGACGTGCTCGGCTACAGCGCCCTTGCAGCCGGGGCGGCGTCATTTCCCGCGACCCTGATCATGCTGACCTTCTCGCCGCAGGCCGGAAAGCTCGGCCAGCGGTTCGGCCCGCGGATCCCGATGACCGTCGGCCCGCTCGTCCTCGGCGCCGGCCTGATCCTGCTCTCGGGGATCGAGCGGGGCGACGCATACCTCGAGTCGATCCTCCCCGGGGTGATCGTCTTCGGGATCGGGATGACGATCTTCGTCGCCCCGCTGACCACCGCGGTGCTCGCCGCGCTCCCCGACGAGCGAGCCGGGATCGCCTCGGCGGTCAACAACGCCGGCGCCCGCCTCGCCCAGCTGCTCGCCGGCGCGGCGCTGCCCGCGGCCGCCGGCCTGAGCGCCTCGACCGCGGTCGGCCCGGGGGCATTCTCGGAGGGCTTCCAAACCGCGATGTTGATCGCCGCCGCGATCGCCGCGCTCGGCGGCCTGATCTCGTGGGCGACGATCCGCGGTCGCGAGCCGCGCCGGGCGCCGCGGCATCCGAGCCCGAGCCAGGCCTGCACGGCGTGCCCTCCCGACGACGAGGGCGGTCGACGCGGTCTCGACGGCCCTCGCGGCGCGCCGGCCGAGGCGCTCGAGTAGCGAGGCGAGCCGTACGCGCGGGGCCCGCGGGCGTCCGGCCTCAGCCGCTGGTCGCCGTCTGTCGCCGCAGCCGGGTCGCCGCGTCGATCGTCACCGCGCCGAGCAGGACCGCGCCGGTGATCATGAACTTGACGTCGGAGTCGAGCCCGAGCAGGTCCATCCCGTTGGAGATCGAGCCGATCACGATCGCGCCCAGGAGCGCCGACCAGACGAAGCCGCGGCCGCCGAACAGGCTCGTCCCGGCGACCACCGGGCCGGCGATCGCGAGCAGCAGCAGGTCGCTGCCACCGGACTGCTGGTTGACCGAGAGCAGCCGCGAGGCGGCGAGCACGCCGCCGGCCGCGGCGAGGGCCGAGGCGAGCGCGAAGACGCTGACCCGGATCCGGCTGATCCGGATCCCCGCCCGCCGGGCGGCCTCCGCGTTGCCGCCGACGGCGAAGATGTGGCGACCGTAGCGGGTGCGCTCGGTGATGAACGAGAAGACCACCATCAGGACGACCACGATCAGCGCCGCCAGCGGCACGCCGCGGTCGGCGTTCAGGATCGCCACCGCGGCGACGATCGCGGCCGCGACGAGCGCGATCCGCAGCGCCACCGAGGCGAGCGGACCTGGGTCCAGCTCGGCCGCGACCCGGCGCCGGCGCGCGAGCAGCAGGCTGGCGGCGTAGGCGGCGATCGCCGCGATCGCGATCACCCAGCCGACCACCGGGTCGAAGAACGTCCCGGTCAGGTCCGTGATCGTGCTCGGCGGCAGGTTGATCGAGCCGGTGTCGCCGAGCACCCAGAGCAGCACCCCCTGCCAGCCGAGTAACCCGGCGAGGGTGACGACGAACGAGGGGATCCCGAAGGCGGTCACCATCAGGCCCTGGAAGCACCCGATCAGCGCCCCGACGACGAGCGCGGCGACGATCGCCAGCTCCGGGGCGAGGCCATGCTGGACGCTGAGCACGGCCATCACGGCCGCGGCGAGGCCGCTGACGATGCCGACCGAGAGGTCGATCTCGCCGAGCAGCAGGACGAGCACCACCCCGATCGAGATCGTCGCCGTGGCGGCGATCTGCAGGGTCAGGTTCGAGAGGTTGATCGCGCTCAGGAAGCGGTCGTTGGCGAGCTGGAAGATCGTCCAGATCACGGCGATCCCGATCAGCACCCGGACCGAGCCGAGCTCGCCGCGCCCGAGTCGGCGCAGCGCGGCGCCGATCGAGAACGTCTCGCGCTCGGCCTCGGGGGCGGCGGGAGCCTCGGCGGTTGTGCTCACAGGGGCGTCTCCTCCGTCGGTCGGGCGTCCGAGCCGAATTCGGCGCCGGTGATCGCGGCGACGATCTCCTCCTGGCTCGCGCTGCCGACCTCGAAGTCGCCGGCTGTCCGCCCGAGCCGCAGGACCGCGACACGGTCGGCGACCGCGAAGACGTCGGCCAGGTTGTGGCTGATCACGATCACCCCCAGCCCGCGCTCGCGAAGCCGCTTGATCATGGCCAGGATCTGACGGGTTTGGATCACGCCGAGCGCCGCGGTCGGCTCGTCGAGCAACACGATCCTCGGCTCGCCGAGCAGCGAGCGGGCGATCGCGACGGCCTGGCGCTGCCCGCCCGAGAGCCGCTCGACGTCGGTCCGCACGGTGCGGATCGTGGTCACCCCGAGCAAGCCGAGCAGCTCCATCGACCTGCGCTCCATCGCTGTCTCGTCGAGCACGCCCGGCCCCCCGTTGCCGAGCTCCTGGCCGAGGAACAGGTTCGCCACCACGTCGAGGTTCTCGCACAGGGCGAGATCCTGGTAGACGGTCGCGATCCCGAGCGAGGTCGCCTCCTGCGGGCTCCCCAGCCTGACCCTCCGACCGTCGGACCACGCCTCGCCCCGGTCGGCGGGCTGCACGCCGGCGATCGCCTTGATCAGCGTCGACTTGCCCGCCCCGTTGTCGCCGACCAGGCCGATCACCTCACCCCCACGGAGCTCGAGGTCGACCTCCTTGAGCGCATCGACCGCCCCGAAGCTCTTGCTGTACCCCTTGAGCGCGAGGAGAGGCTCCGCGAGAGGCTCCGCGCCGGAGGCCTCGACCGGGCCGGGGCTCTGGCTCATGTCCTCACCTCTCCTCGCGCTGGGGGTACCCGTCGCACCGCTACTGAATCCCGGCTGCCTTGCAGGCCTGCGCGTACTGCTGCGTGCAGATCTCCTTCGCGCTCCAGAAATCGTCGGCGATGATCGTGTCCTTGACGTTGTCCTTGGTCACCGCGGTGGTCTCGAGGAAGACGGTCGGGACCTTCTCGGTGCCGTTGTCCTGCTCGCCGTTGACCAGGCCCGCGGGCGGATCCTCGCCGTTGGCGACCGCCACCGCGAGCTGGGCCGCGTTCTCGGCCAGCGGCTTGATCGGCTTGTAGACCGTCATGTACTGCTCACCCGCGAGGATCCGCTGGATCGCCGCGAGCTCGGCGTCCTGACCGGTGACCGGCATCTGCGCCAGATCGATCCCGGCCGCCTTCAGGGCCGCGATCGCACCACCCGCCGTACCGTCGTTGGCGGCGTAGACGCCGGCGAAGTTGCCCTTGCCGACGGCGGTGATCGCCTGCTCCATCTCGCGCTGGGCGTTCTCGGGCAGCCAGTCAGCGGTGTCGTACTCCTTGGCGACGTCGATCCCCTTGTCCTCGAAGACGCTCGAGGCGCCCTGCTTGAACAGGGTCGCGTTGTTGTCCTTGGGGTCGCCGTTGATCTGCACGATCGGGCCCGTGGGCGAGCCGTCCTCGGCGAGCTTCTTGGCCAGGGCCTCGCCCTGCTGCTCGCCGACCTTGACGCTGTCGAACGACACGTAGTAGTCGAGGTCGGCGTCGAGGATCAGGCGGTCGTAGCTGATGATCGGGATCCCGGCCTGCTTGGCGCGGGTCGCGAGCCCGGCGGACGCGGTCGAATCGACCGGGTCGAGGACGATCACGTCGACGCCCTCGGTGACCGCCGCCTCGACCTGCTGCTGCTGCTTGGCGGGATCCTGGTCGGCGTTCTGGTAGAGGATCTCGCAGTCCGGGCAGATCTCGGTGACCTTGCTCTCGAACAGCGGCTTGTCCTGGGTCTCGTAGCGCGCCGTCTGCGTCTCGGGCAGCAGGAAGGCGATCTTGCCGCTTGCGCCGGAGTCGCCGCTGTCGCCACTATCACCGTCGTCGTCGGAGCCGCAGGCCGCGAGCCCGAGCGCCGCGACCAGCACGGCGAGCGGCACCAGCAGCCGAGCGCTCAGCTTGCGCGTGATCACGTCGTGCCTCCTGTCAGTTGCGTCCTCATCCTTGTGCACTCCTCTCTCGTGTGTGCGCACGCGCCGGCGGCGCGGCTTGCGTCGAAGTCCTTCGCGCCGGCGGCGCGCTGGCTTGCTCGGTCACGTCTCGTCATCCGGCCTCGCTCTCGAGCCGCGACGCGTAGAAGCGGTCCGACTCGTGCATCACCAGCGCCAGCGCCCCGAGCAGCTCGGCGCGCTCGCCGAGCACCCCGGGGACGATCTCCAGCGACTCGACGGCGCTCGGGATCGCGTTTCGGCGCACCACGGTGCGCAGCGGCTCGAGCAGCACGTCGCCGGCCGCGCTCAGGTCGCCGCCGACGATCACGCATTCGGGGTTGAGCAGGTTGCAGAGGTTCGCCACCGCGATCCCGATCGCCCGGCCCGCGTCGCCGATCAGCCGCTGGGCGGCCGCGTCGCCGGCGGCGCACAGCTCGAGCAGCCTGCGGGTCGAGATCTCCTCGCCGCGGCTGGCGCTCATGTGCCCGGCGATCGCCCGGGTCGAGGCCAGCGTCTCGAGGCACCCGCGGTTTCCGCACCGGCAGACCGGACCGCCCTCGGCGACCAGGGTGTGGCCGATCTCGCCCGCGGTCCCGCCGGCGCCTCCCTGCAACCGCCCGCCGGAGAGCAGCCCGGCACCGATCCCGGTCGAGACCTTGATGTAGGCGACCTCCGAGCGACCCTTGCCGGCGCCCCAGACGAGCTCGGCGAGCGCCCCGAGGTTGGCGTCGTTCTCGACCTCGACCGGCATTCCGAGCCGTCGGCTCGCCTCGGCCGCCGCGTCAACCCCGACCCATCCCGGGAGGATCGAGGCGTCCTGGACCATCCCGCTCGAGCGGTCGATCGGCGCCGGCAGGCCCATCCCAACCCCGATCACCCGCCCGCGGTCGGCCCCGGCCTCCTCGAGCACCTGGGCGACGAAGTCCGCGGCGGCGTCGAGCCCGTGGCTGGCCGAGTGATCGACGTCGAGCTCGCGCCAGGTCTCGGCGAGCACCGAGTGCGAGAGGTCGGAGACGGCGACGCGCAGGTGCCGGTGGCCGAAGTCGACCCCGAGCGCGACCCCGGCCGAGCTGTTGAGCGAGACCATGACCGGCGGGCGGCCGGCGTGCACCTCGCCGTCCGAGTCGGAGGCCTGACCGTCGCGCTCGCCGGCGAGCCCGGCCTCGACGAGGTCGCCGACGATGGTCGAGATCGTCGAGCGCGAGAGCCCGGTGATCCGCGCCAGGTCGGCCCGGCTGGCGACGCCACGGGCGCGCAGGGCATCGATCACCCGCTTGCGATTGCCCTCGCGCAGGGAGGTCAACGATCCGCTCCTCGTCCTCACGGCGCGCATGATCCGATACGCGCCGGGATTTGTCAAGAGTTACACGGAATAGAGCGGCTAAATCGCTGATATATGTGCGGATTTCGGTGGTTAATCGATGGAGTCGCCGCCAGCGGCCGCGTGAAATCCCGCCCGCCGTGTGCGACTGGGTTCGTTCCGCGGGCTCGCGGGTTTGTCCCCACTTTGGCGTAACTCCGCCGCGTTGGGCCGATTGCGCGCGCCCACGGCGCGCAATCCGCCCACGGCGAGGGCTCGGGATAGGCTGCGCCCATGTCGACCCGTGTGCGCGGCGCCGTCGTGATCACCGGCAGCTCGACCGGGATCGGTCGCGCCACGGCGCTGGCCCTCGACCGCCAGGGCTTCGAGGTCTTCGCGGGGGTGCGCAGGCCCGAGGACGGGGAGGCGCTGAGAGCGAGCGCGTCGGGGTCGCTCGAGCCACTGATCGTCGACGTCACCGACGGCGCCTCGATCGCGGCGGCGGCCGCGCGGGTGCGCGAGGCGACCGGCGCCCGACTCGCCGGCCTCGTCAACAACGCGGGCGTCGTCGTCCCGGGCCCGGTCGAGGGGATCGAGCTCGACGAGCTGCGACGCCAGCTCGAGGTCAACGTCGTCGGCCAGGTCGCGGTCACCCAGGCCTTCCTGTCGATGATCCGCGCGGCTCGGGGGCGGGTGGTGTTCATGTCCTCGATCGGCGGGCGGATGTCGGTCCCGCATCTGTCCCCGTATCACGCCTCCAAGCACGCGCTCGAGGCGATCGGAGACTCGCTGCGCCAGGAGATGCGCCGGTTCGGCGTCGGGGTGGCGATCATCGAGCCGGGCGCGGTCGCGACGCCGTTCTGGGACAAGGGGCTCGGCGAGGCCCCGAAGGCCCGCGCCGCGATGGGCGCCGACCTGCTCGCGATCTACGGCGACGAGCTCGACCGGATCGAGGCGGCCTCGGAGAGGACGGCCGCGCGTGGCGTGCCGCCCGAGCGGGTCGCCGACGCCGTCGTGCACGCGCTGACCGACGCCAAGCCCCGGACCCGGTATCTGGTCGGCACCGACGCGAAGCTCCAGGCCGCGATGCGGACGGTGCTTCCCGCGCGCGTCTTCGATCGCCTGATCGCGCGCGAGCTCGGGACCTGAGCCGCGCGGCCTTGACAGATAGAGTGAGTGAGTGCATACTCACTCCGTGATGACGCCCGCGACCGCGACCCGGACCCTGTCCACCGCCGAGCAGCGCCGCGCCGAGCTGCTCGAGGCGGCCGTCCCGGTCTTCGCCGAGCGCGGCTACCACGCCGCCCCGACGATGGCGATCGCGAAGGCGGCGGGGATCTCGCAGGCCTACCTGTTCCGGCTCTTCCCGACCAAGGCTGAGCTGTTCGCGGCGGTCACCGGGATCGCCAGCGAGCGCATGCTGGCGACCTTCCGCGAGGCCGCGGCGCGGGCCCGCGCCGCCGGCGCCGACCCGCTGGAGGCGATGGGGCAGGCCTACGGTGACCTGCTCGAGCGCGACCGCGACGTGCTCCTGGTCCAGCTTCACTCGCAGGTCGCCGCCGGCGCCGAGCCGCTGATCCGCGAGGCGATGCGGCGCTGCTTTCGCGACCTCTACGAGCTCGTCGCCCGCGAGTCCGGGGCGGGATCGCAGGACCTTCAGGCCTGGTTCGCCCACGGGATGCTCTGCAACGTGATGGCGGCGATCGGAGCCGACGCGCTCGACGAGACCTGGGCGCGGGCGCTGACCGGCGAGGAGGGCGAGACCGAGTAACGCCCCGCCGAACCCGGGGACGATGGCGGCCGCGGGTCGCCAATTTCAGCCCCGGTAGTGAGTGACCAATCACACATTGCGAACACCGGACGAGATGTACAAGCAAAGGAGATGAGTCGAATGTCACCCCCCGTCAGCCGCCGCGCCTGGTGGACGCTCGCCGTCACCGGCGCGGCGCTGTTCATGACCGCCCTCGACAACCTCGTCGTCGGCGTCGCCCTGCCCTCGATCCGCGCGGACCTGGGTGGCTCGATCGAGTCGCTCGAGTGGACGGTCAACGCCTACACGCTCGCCTTCGCCGTCCTGCTGCTCACCGGGGCCGCCCTCGGCGACCGCTTCGGGCGCCGCCGCATGTTCCTCGCCGGGGTCGCGATCTTCACCGGCGCCAGCGCGATCGCCGCCCTGGCCTCCTCGCTCGACGTCCTGATCGCCGCGCGTGCCGTCCAGGGCCTCGGCGCGGCGATCGTCACCCCGCTGACCCTGACCCTGGTCAGCGAGGCGTTCCCGCCCCAGCGGCGCGGCGCGGCACTCGGGATCTGGGGCGGGATCAGCGGCCTCGGCGTCGCCCTCGGTCCGTTCGTCGGCGGGGCGGTCGTCGAGGGCGTCTCCTGGCATTGGATCTTCTGGCTCAACGTCCCGTTCGGTCTCGCCCTGCTGCCGCTCGCCGCGCGCGTGCTCGGCGAATCGCGCGGTCCCGATCGCGAGCTCGACCTGCGCGGCCTCGCCGACCCCGCCGCGGGGACGACGATCAACTGCGGCGTGGTCCGCGGCGGCAGCGCGACGAACGTGATCGCCGAGCACGCCATGGCCGAGATCGACGTCCGCATCCCCGACCTCGCCGAGGACGCGCGGGTCCGAGCGGCGTTCGCGGCGCTGCGCGCGCAGCGGCCCGGGGCCGAGCTCGCAGTCGAGGAGATCCACTCTCGCCCGCCGCTCGTGCGCACGCCGGCGATCGCCGCCGCGGCCGCCCGCGCCCGCGAGCTCGGCGCCCTGCTCGGCCTCGAGCTCGCCGAGCGCAGCGCCGGCGGGGTCAGCGATGGGAACCTGGCCGCCGCCGAGGGCGCGCTGGTCCTCGACGGCCTCGGGCCGGAGGGCGGCGGGGCGCACGCGGTGGACGAGCACGTGAGCCTGGACTCGCTCGTCGAGCGCACGGCGCTCATCGCGCTGCTGATCGCGGCGTTGTGAGGGCGGTCGTCTCGGCGTTGCCGTAGCGACTAGCGAGGCTGCGGCGCGCGAAGCGCCCGCTCGATTCCCTCGGCGGCTACTCGCTCGCCTCGAGGCAACGTCACCGTTACCTCGCCCTCTCGGGAGAGAGTCCGTCTGGGGTTGAAGAAGTCGATCCCAACCAGGCGATCGGGGCCCGTCTCCGCGTAACAGAGGACGTGGCCCTCCGTGGTCTCGTCACCGATCACGGTGACCGACTCGCCGGTCCGGACGTAGAGGATGTCGGAGTCGGCGTCGTAGTCCACGTCCTCGAAGGTGTACGGCCCGACGCGGATGGTCATGACTGCTCGAGCCCGGTTGGCAACGATCGAATCTGCATTACGTGAACGATGATCCCAGGGTCATCGGCGAAGTCAACGACGACGCGCAGCCATCCACGACCAAAGACGCGACTCGCGTAGAAGAGCTCGCGTTCTGGCCGACGGGGATCCGTGAAATGACGCTCACGCGTCTCGATCGTCCGGACCACATCGGGAAGCCGGCCCCGAACCTCACGATGCTTCGCGACGATCCGCCGCCACGCCCGTGGTCGAAGTGCGACCCGACGACCGAGCGAACTCGCAACGACGACGTCTGCGTCTTCCGGCGGAGTGCTCCACGACACCGCACACCTCTACGCGGAGTCGACGAACTCGTCCATTTCGAGACGATCGAGATCGAACACCCGCCGACCGTGGCAAGCGTCGTTTCACCCGGGGGAGACGGCGGGGATCGAATCTGTCACGCGTTGGCGCCGAAACCCCAACCCCGGTGGCTACCCGTACTCGTAAAAGCCCCGCCCCGCCTTGCGCCCCAGGTGCCCGGAGACGACCATCCGCTTCATCAACGGCGGCGGCGCGTACTCGTCGCGCTTGAACTCCTCATAGAGCGAGTCACAGACGCTGTAGAGGACGTCGAGCCCGATCAGGTCGCAGAGCGCCAGCGGGCCCATCGGGTGCCCGCAGCCGAGCTGCATCCCACGGTCGATGTCCTCGCGGCTGGCGAACCCGTCCTCGAACATGCGCACCGCCGCCATCAGGTAGGGGACCAGCAGGAAGTTGACCACGAAGCCCGAGCGGTCCTTGGTGCGGATCGCGGTCTTGCCGATCTGCGCCGCGAACGCCTCCGCGCCGGCGAGCGTCCGCTCGGACGTCTCGAGCCCGACCACGACCTCGACCAGCTGCATCACCGGCACGGGAGAGAAGAAGTGCAGGCCGAGCACCCGCTCGGGGCGCTCGGTCGCGGCGGCCAGGCCGGCGATCGGGATCGAGGACGTGTTCGAGGCGAGGGTCGCGGTCTCGTCGGCGGCGCGATCGAGCCGTGAGAACAGCTCGACCTTGGCCGCCTCGTCCTCGACGATCGCCTCGATCACCAGCTCCGAGCCGCCGAGCGAGTCGAGATCCGTCGTCCAGGAGAGCCTCCCGAAGGTCTCCTCGCCCTCCTCGGCGCTCAGCTTGCCGCCCTTCACGCCGCGCTCGATCGAGGCCTCGATCGCCGACCGGGAGTGCTCGAGCGGCGCCGGCTCGGGCTCGCACAGGCTGACGCGAATGCCGGCACGGGCGGCCGACTCGGCGATCCCCGAGCCCATGAATCCGGCTCCCACGATGCTGATCTGCTGAACCCGGCCGTCTGTCTCGCTGCTCACTCGTCTGTTCCTCCTGCTCGGTGTTCGGGTGGCGTCTGACGGTATCGGCCCGGACTCGCGCGAGCGGTGGCGCCCGGACGGTGGTCGGCGTTTTCGGGTTGAACAACGGGGTGTCGGGGCGCTGCGCGCTTTCCTTGACATAAAGGTCATATCGTAATATGTTCAGAGGGCTGGTCAGGGGGAACGCAAGCGACCTGAGGAGAGGCGCGTGCGAGACGCTTCGCGTCCCGACGGAAGAATCGTTGGTGAGCTCCGGGTGCCGAAGGCATCGGAGGCGCTGGCCGACTCGCTGCGCACGGCGATCCTCGAGGGGGACCTGCCGGCGGGCTCGCCGCTCGCGAGTGAGCGCGAGCTGGTCGACCAGACGAAGCTGAGCCGCACGGCCGTCCGCGAGGCGCTGCGGATCCTCGAGACCGAGGGGCTGGTCTCGGTCCGGCCCGGCCGGGGGGGCGGCACCTTCGTGCGGCGGCCCGACGCGGCGGTGATCACGCGCTCGCTCGACTCCTTCATCCGCAGCCACCGGATCCGGTTCGAGTCGCTGATCGAGATCCGTGAGTCGGTGGAGCCGATCTGCGCCGGGTTCGCGGCCGAGCGTCGGACCGACGATGACCTGAAGCTGCTGCGGGATCTGAACGAGGAGTGTCGGTCGACCTCGCGCGACGGCGACGTGCCGGTCTTTCTCACCGACAACGTCAAGTGGCACGTCGCGGTCGCCGCGGCGAGCCACAACGAGCTGCTGGTCTCGTTCATGGAGGCGATCTCGGAGGCGATCCGCGCGGCGACCGACATCGCCGACTTCAACTCCGACGAGATCCGCGCCCGGGCGATCCGCGCCCACGACAAGGTCAACGCCGCGATCGCCGACGGCGACGCCGAGGTCGCGCGCCGACGCATGCAGCGCCACGTGAGCGCCTATCGCGAGGAGCTCTCGCAGCGCGCCGTCCCCGAGGAGCTGGCGCTCGACGCCAAGCCGGCCGAGCCCGACACCGAGCCGGCCGAGGAGGACACCGAGCCGGCCGAGGAGGAGCGCTCATGACCGAGGGCTCGTTCGTCGGCATCGACGTCGGGGGGACTTTCACCGACCTCTTCGTCGCGGGCTCGAACGGCGATGGGCCGACGGTTATCAAGGTCGCGTCGACCCCCCGCGACCCGTCGGTCGGGGTCCTCGACGCCCTCGCCGCCGCCGGCCTGCGCCCGGAGGCGCTGGAGGCGATCCTGCACGGGACGACGGTCGCCACCAACGCGCTGATCGAGCGGCGGGGCTCGCGCGCGGCGCTGATCACGACCGAGGGGTTTCGCGACGTGCTCGAGCTCGGGCGTCGCGATCGGCCGCAGATGTACGGGCTCTGGGGTCGCCAGCGCCCGCTGATCGGGCGCGATCGCCGCTGGGAGGTGCGCGAGCGCATCGACCACAAGGGCCGCGTCCTCACCGAGCTCGACGAGGACGGGCTGCGCGAGCTGGCGCGGGCGCTGGCCGACGATGGGATCGAGGCGGTCGTCGTCGCCTTCCTGCACTCCTACGTCAACCCCGACCACGAGCGGCGGGCTCGCGAGCTCCTGCTCGAGGCGAATCCCGACTGGCACGTGGTCACCTCGCACTCCGTGCTGCGCGAGTACTACGAGTTCGAGCGCACCAGCACCGCGGTCGTGCAGGGCTACATCCAGCCGCTCGTCGCCGGCTACGCGGGGCGCCTGACGCGCAAGCTCGAGGATTGGGGGTTCGACCGCGAGGCGCTGCTCATGCAGTCCAACGGCGGGGTGACCCCGGTCCGCCGGCTCGCCGAGCGCGCGGTGCACACGATCCGCTCGGGTCCGGCCGCGGGCGTGATCGCCGCGACCGAGCTGGCCCGCGAGGCCGGCCACAGCAACGTGATCACGGCGGACATGGGGGGCACCAGCTTCGACGTGGCGCTGAGCGTCGACGGCAGGCCCGTGCAGCGCCCGCAGACCGAGCTCGACTTCCGGATCCCGGTCCGGGTGCCGATGATCGACGTGCGCACGATCGGGGCCGGCGGGGGCAGCATCGCCTGGGTCGACCGGGGCGGGATCCTTCAGGTCGGCCCCCGGAGCGCGGGCGCCGAGCCGGGGCCGGTCGCCTTCGGGCGCGGCGGGACCGCCCCAACGGTCACCGACGCGAACGTCGTCCTCGGCCGGATCAACCCGGAGCGGCCGATCGGCGACGAGGCCGGCGAGCTCGACGTCGACTCGGCCCGCGCGGCCGTCGCCGAGCTGGGCGCCCCCCTCGGGCTCGACGCGGAGGGGGCGGCGGAGGCGATCCTGACCGTGGTCAACACCCTCATGGCTGGTGAGATCCGCCTCATCTCGCTCGAGCGCGGCCACGACCCGCGCGACTTCGTGCTCGTCGCGTTCGGCGGCGCCGGACCCCTGCACGCCGCGTCGCTGCTTACCGACATCGGGATGGGCAGCATGCTGATCCCGCCCCATCCCGGCGTTCTCTGCGCGCAGGGCTGCGCCGACGCCGACGTCCGCTACGACTTCTCGCAGACGCTCGAGCTGATCCTCGAGCCGGCCGCCGAGGCGCCGGCGCCGCCGGGGCTGGCGGCGGTGCTGGCCGAGCAGCGGGAGCTGGGCGAGGCGGCGCTGCGGGGGGATGCGATCGCGTTCGAGTCGATCGAGGTCGAGCACTTCGCCGAGATGGCATACGCGGGCCAGATCCATCGGATCCGGGTCCCGATCGAGCGCGACTGGTCGGCGCGCGAGCTGGCCGACGCCTTCCTCGGCGCCTACGAGCGCGAGTACGGCACGACCCTGACCGGCGCCGGCATCGTGCTCGTCAACGCGGCGACCACCGCCCGCGGCATCCGCGAGCACCGCGCCTCGCGCGGGGTGCCGGGGGCCGGGCGCGCACCAGAGCCGATCGGCTCGCGCCGCGCCCATCTCGGCGCCTGGATCGAGGTCCCGATCTATCGCCGCGAGCACCTGGCGGCGGGCGGCTCACTCACCGGTCCGGCGGTGATCGAGCAGGAGGACACCACCACGCTCGTCCTCGACGGGATGGCGGCGGCCGTCGACGACGCGCTCAACCTGATCGTGGAGGCGCGGTGATCGATCCGACCACGATCTCGGTCGTGCGCAGCGGCCTCGAGCAGATCTGCGACGAGATGGACCTGCACACGATCCGCTCGGCGATCTCGCCGATCATCTCCGAGACCAACGACTGCGCCCACGGCATCTATCACCCGCGCACCGGGGAGACGATCGCCCAGGGCCATCTCGGGCTGCCGGTCTTCCTGGCGACGATGCAGTTCACGGTCCAGGCGGTGATCGAGCGCGCCGAGCGCCAGGGCGGCTTTGCGCCCGGGGACATGTGGGTCCTCAACGACACCTACCTGGGCGGGACGCACCTCAACGACGTCACCCTGCTGACCCCCGTGTTCGTCGACGGCGAGCTGTTCGCGCTGCTCGCCAACACCGGTCACTGGATGGACGTCGGGGGCGCGACGGCCGGCGGTTGGAACCCGAGCGCCGAGGACATCCACCAGGAGGGGATCGTGATCCCGCCCGGCAAGCTGTATGACCGGGGCCGGCTCAACGAGGAGCTGCTGGCGATGTTCCTCGCCAACGTTCGCCTGCCCGACGACATCCGCGGCGACCTCGGGGCGCTGACCAGCGCCCTGCAGAAGGGCGAGCAGCGGCTCGGCGAGCTGCTCGCGCGCCGGGGCGTCGAGACGGTGCGCGACTGCCTCGAGGAGCTGATCGGACGGTCCGAGCGCCAGATGCGCACCTACATCGAGGAGATCCCCGACGGCGACTACGAGTTCGCCGACCGGATCGACAACGACGGGGTCGTCGACGAGCCGATCGAGATCCGGCTTCGAATCGAGATCCGGGGCTCGGAGATGAGGATCGACTTCGCCGGCACCTCGGCGCGGGTCCGGGGCCCGATCAACATCTCGGCGAACACCGCGCGGTCGGCATGCTATGTGGCGCTCAAGCACGTATTCCCCGACGTCCCGGTCAACGGCGGAACATTCCGCCCGGTCACGATCGCGATCCCGGACGGCAGCGTGATCGCCGCCGAGTACCCGAGCCCGGTGAGCGGATACCTGGAGGCGGTCGGCCGGATCCTCGACGTCGTCTTCGGGGCGCTCGCGCAGGCGATCCCCGAGCGCGTCCCGGCCGCTCCCTTCGGCACCACCGGGGTGGTCACCGTCGGCGGCCGCCACCCCGACACGGGCGCCTACTTCGTCGGCGTCTTTCCCTATCCGGGCGGCTACGGCGCGACGCACCAGACCGACGGCCTCGTGCACGGCAACACCCCGCAGTCGATGGCCAACTTCGTCGCCCTGGAAGCCTCCGAGCATCGCTATCCGCTGCGCTTCGAGTACTTCGCGATCCGCGAGGGATCGGGAGGCGCGGGCTGGCATCGGGGCGGCGACGGGACGACCTACCGCGTGACGGCGACCGGCCCGTGCACGCTCTCGGTGCTCGGCGATCGTGCCGACAGCGCTCCCTTCGGGCTGCACGAGGGAGGGTCGGCGCTGCCCAACGACGTGCGCCTGATCACCGGCGGGACCGAATGGCGGCCCCCGATGCGGACCAAGCTCGCGCGCCAGCCGCTCGCCGAGGGTGACTCGATCGAGGTCGCGAGCCCCGGCGGCGGGGGGTTCGGCGATCCGCTCGAGCGCGACCTCGAGCTGGTCGAGCGCGACCTCAACCACGGCTACATCGGGCCCGAGGAGGCCGAGCGGACGTACGGCGTTCGCGCTCGCGTCGAGTCCGAGACGGCATCGCGCAAGCGGTGGTCCGTGGAGCGCTCCGATCGGGCGGCGAGCGCGGCGGTGCCGAGCGCGGACGTGGGGGCCCAGCAACCAAGGCAGGAGGCGCGATGAGCACGACGACCACCCCGGAGAGCGGCGCCTGGCAGTTGCCCGACGAGCTGCGGATGCTGCGCGAGACCGTCGCCGACTTCGTCCGCCAGGAGATCGTGACCGCCGAGGCGGATCTCGACCCCGACGCGTTCAAGCTGCCCGCCGACGTCCTCGCGCGGGCGCAGGAGAAGGCGCGCGCGGCCGGCCTGTGGTGCGTGCAGAGCCCGGCCGAGTACGGGGGCGCGGGCCTCGGGCTGCTCGCCCAGTGCGTGATCGCCGAGGAGGCGGCGCAATGCCGGATGGGCGCCTACATCCCGGCCGGTGGGGCCTTCGGGTGGGACCCCCCGAACGTGATCTTCGACGGCTCGCGGGAGCTGATCGACCGCTATGGCGTGCCGACGATCGAGAGCGGCCACAAGACGTTCGTGGCGATCTCCGAGCCCAGCGGCGGCGCGGACCCGGCCCGCGCGATCTCCACCGTCGCGCGCCGCGACGGCGACCGCTGGATCCTGAACGGGACAAAGCTCTGGATCTCGGGCGCCGACGAGGCCCCGTGGGGGATCGTCTTCGCGCGCACCGACACGGGGGCCGGGCGGACGGGGATCAGCTGCTTCGTGGTCGACAGCGAGACCGAGGGGCTGACCACCCAGCTGGTCCCGGTGATCCGCCCGTGGTATCCGTGCGAGCTCTTCTTCGACGACTGCGAGGTCCCGGCCCAGAACCTGCTCGGCACCGAGGGGCAGGGCTTCGCGCTCGCGCAGGACTGGCTCGTGCACGGTCGCGTGCCCTACGCCGCCGGGACGATCGGCGTCGCGCAGGCCGCGCTGCGGATCGCGACCGACTACGCCAAGGAGCGCTCGACGTTCGGCAAGCCGCTCGCCCAGCGCCAGGCGATCCAGTGGATGCTCGCCGACTCCGAGATCGAGCTGCGCGCCGCGCGGCTGCTCGTCTATGAGGCCGCCTGGAAGGCGGACCTCGGCGTCGACTTCAAGACCGAGGCGTCGGTTGCCAAGGTCTATGCCACCGAGACCGCGGGCCGGGTGGTCGACCGCTGCATCCAGGTGCTCGGCGGGATGGGCGTCTCCAAGGAGATGCCGCTCGAGCGCTGGTATCGCGAGCTGCGGATCAAGCGCATCGGCGAGGGGCCGTCGGAGGTCCATCGGCTGGTCGTCGCCCGACACCTGCTCGGCGGCGCGGCTCGGGGCGGGAGCTGAGCCGCGCCGTGGCGGTCGACTACGAGCTCTCCGACGGGGTCGCGGTGATCACGATCAACCGCCCCGAGCGGCTGAACGCGGTGGACGCCGAGGCCTACGGCCAGCTCTCCGAGGCCTGGCGGCGGGTGCGCGACGACGCCGCCGTGCGCGCCGCGATCGTGACCGGCGCGGGGGACCGCTCGTTCAGCACCGGCGCCGACCTGAAGAGCTTCATCACGGCGCCCGCCGAGCTCTCGGAGCTCTGGCTGACCCAGCGTGACCAGCTGCTCAACCGCGGCCTGGAGGTCTGGAAGCCGGTGATCGCGGCCGTCAACGGCTACTGCCTGGGCGGCGGCTTGACGCTGATGCTGGCGACCGACATCCGGATCGCCGCCGAGCACGCGAGCTTCGGGCTCGCCGAGGTAAAGCGTGGGGTGCTGGCGGGCAACGGCGGGACGCAGCGGATCGCCGCGCAGCTGCCGCACGCGGTCGCGATGGAATGGCTGCTGACCGGCGATCGATTCGACGCCGCGACCGCCGAGCGCTGGGGCCTGGTCAACCGCGTCGTCGCGCTCGACGACCTGCTCCCCACCGCCCACGAGTTTGCGGCGCGAATCGCCGCCAACGCCCCGCTCGCGGTGCAGGCGAGCAAGGAGCTCGCGATCCGCAGCCGAGACCTCGACCTCGCCGACGGCCTGCGCCTCGAGCAGGCGATGGGCCGCATGCTGCAGTTCACCGCCGACGCCAAGGAGGGACCCGCGGCGTTCGCCGAGAAGCGCGCGCCGCAGTTCCGCGGGGTCTGAGCGTGGCCGGGCGCGAACAGCCGCTCACCGGGATCGTGGTGGTCGATCTGGGCCAGATCTACAACGGCCCCTACGCGACCCTGCTGATGGCGCTCGCGGGCGCGCGGGTGATCAAGGTCGAGCCCCCGCAGGGCGAGCACCTGCGCGGGCGCGCGCGGGTCGAGGGGGCGGGGGCCCCGCTCGTGCTGCTCAACTCGAACAAGCTCGGGGTGACGCTCAACCTGAAGGCGGAGGGCGGACGCGAGCTGCTGCTCGAGCTGGTCCAGCGCGCCGACGTCGTGGTCGAGAACTTCCGACCCGGGGTGATGGAGCGCCTCGGGGTCGGAGAGCCGACCCTGCACGAGGCGAACCCGCGGCTGATCTACGCCTCGGGGTCGGGGTTCGGGAGCACCGGGCCCTATCGCGACTACCCGGCGATGGACCTCACCGTGCAGGCGATCGCCGGGGTGATGAGCACCACCGGGTACCCGGACCAGCCGCCGGTCAAAGCCGGGCCGGCGGTCTGTGACTTCATGGGGGGGATCCACCTCTACGCGGCGGTCGCCACGGCGCTCTTCGAGCGCGAGCGCACCGGTCGCGGGAGCACCGTCGAGGCGTCGATGTTCGAGTCGATCTACCCGGCGCTGATGTCGAGCCTCGGCCTCCTGCTCGGCGGCGGCGCGCCCGAGGGCGCCCCGCTTCGCACCGGCAACCGCCACAACGGGCTCGCCGAGGCGCCCTACAACGTCTACCCCACCAGCGACGGCTACCTGACGATCATCTGCGTCGGCGACCACCACTGGCGCGAGCTCGCCGCGGCGATGGGCCGGCCCGAGCTCGGCGACGACGAGCGCTACGCGACGCGGCGCAGCCGGGTCGAGCGCATGGACGAGATCGACGCGCTGGTCGAGGGTTGGACCAGCGACCGTTTGAAGGAGGAGCTGTTCGCCGGCCTGCGCGAGCGCGGGGTGCCCTGCGCCCCGGTCCGCGAGCTCGACGAGGTCGCCGCCGACCCGCACCTGCACGAGCGCGGCCTGCTGACCGAGATCGACCATCCCGACACGGGCCCGATCCCGGGCCTGAACAGCCCGCTTCGCTTCGCCGGCGTCGAGCGGGCGGAGCTTCGCCCCGCCCCGGGGCTCGGCGAGCACAACGACCACGTCTACGGCGAACTGCTCGGCCTCGACGCCGACCGGCGCTCAGAGCTCGCGGCGCAGGGGGTGATCTAGGTGCGGGGCGCCACCGTCCTCGCCGGGATCGGCCACACCGCGTACGGCAAGCTGCCGGGCCGCGACACGTTGACGCTCAACGTCGAGGCCTGCCGCAACGCGCTCGCCGACGCGGGGATAGAGAAGGACGCGGTCGACGCCGTGTTCGTCAAGTACCCGACCTCGCGCTTCGAGAGCATGTACGGCCAGCGGGTCGCCGAGGCCCTCGGCCTGCAGCCCGCGATCGGCGGGGTCTGGGACCAGGGCGGGGCGACCAACATCTCGATGATCTCGTTCGCCGCGATGGCGATCGCGGCGGGCCAGTGCGAGGTGGCGCTGGTCACCGCGGCCGACAACCCGCGGACCGGGACGCGCCAGGCATACGAGCGCGCCTGGGGCGACGAGTACTCGCGCTACGGCTGGTTCGGCACCCCTGGCGCCTACGCGATGATCGCCCGGCGCCACATGGAGGAGTTCGGCACGAGCGTCGATCAGCTCGGTGCCGTGGCGGTCGCCTGCCGCGCCAACGGCGCGCGCAACCCCGACGCCCACCTGCGGGTCGCGATCGGCCTCGACGATCACCGCGAGTCCCCGCTCGTCGTCGACCCCCTGCGCCGCGACGACTGCTGCCTGGTCTCCGACGGGGCGGCGGCGGTCGTCGTCATGAGCGCCGAGCGCGCGCGCTCGGCGGGCGTCGCCGAGCCGGTGCCGATCCTCGGCTTCGGCGCGGGGCAGACCTCCTGGGACGTCCCCCAGCGACCGCGGCTGACCGAGAGCGCCGCGCGGCGCTCGGGCGCCAAGGCCTTTGAGATGGCGGGCCTGGGGCCGGCCGAGATCGACGTCGCGCAGATCTATGACTGCTTCACGATCGTCGTCTGCCTGACCCTCGAGGACTACGGGTTCTGCGCCAAGGGCGAGGGCGGGCCGTTCGTCGAGGGAGGGCGAATCGAGCTCGGCGGGGAGCTGCCGATCAACACCAGCGGCGGGCTGCTCTCCGAAACCGGCATGCCTGGCATGCAGCTGGTGCTCGAGGCGGTGCGCCAGCTGCGGGGGACCTCGACCTCGCAGGTCCCGGGAGCCGCCACCTGCCTGGTCTCGAACCAGGGCGGGATCATGCACACCCACTCGACCCTGATCGTGGGCGGTTAGCGTGGTGGTCGCCGAGCAGATCGACGCGATCCGCGCGCCGTACGAGGAGGCGCTGGCCGAGGGGCGGGTCAGCTATCAGCGCTGCGCCGACTGCGCGAACGCCTGGCTGCCGCCCCGCGGCGCGTGTCCGGCGTGCCTGGGGGAGGCCTGGTACTGGCAGCGGGCGAAGGGGTCGGCGCGGCTGATCAGCTGGGTCGTCTACCACCGCGCCTACGACCCGTCGCTCGAGGACCGCGTGCCCTACCCGGTGCTGCTGATCGAGCTCTCGGAGGGCCCGCGACTGATCGCGGGGCTCGAGGCGGGCGAGGACTTGGCGTCGCTTCGGATCGAGGCGGAGCTCGAGCTGCGGGTCGACGCGGAGCACCGCCGGGTGCTCGCGCGAACGACCGAATCGAACACGGAGGGCGAGGCCCTCCCCAAGGAGGAGGAGAACTGATGCGTAGGCAAGCGAGATGGACGGTCGTGCTGCTGTCGGTGCTGCTGGCGGCGGTGATCGCCGGCGTCGGATGCGGTCCGGGCAGCGACGACGACGACGAGGCCTCGGCCGATGAGAGCGGGCCGCTGAAGATCGGCGTGATGAACCCGTTCAGCGGCGACTTCGCCTTCTACGGCGAAGAGGTCTTCCGCGGCTACGAGCTGGCCGCCGAGGAGGCGAACGCCAACGGTGGCGTCATGGACCGGCAGGTGGAGCTCGTGAAGGGCGACGCGACGACGCCCGAGCAGGGCGTCTCGCAGGCCGAGCGCCTGGCCAGCTCGGAGGAGGTCGACCTGTTCACCGGCACCTACATCAGCGCCGTGTCCGAGGCCGCAAGCGAGACGGCCGCCCGGGACGGAAAGCTGTACTGGGAGACCAATGCACTGGCCGAGGACCTGACCGACCGCGACCTCGACAACTTCATCCGCGTCGGCCCCAGCGCGTTCGGGTTCGCCGACGTCTCGGTCGAGGCGATGGGCACCGTGGCGGAGGCGCTCGGCAAGGACATCGGCGACCTCTCGGTCTGGGTCGAGCACGAGGACTCGATCTACGGCACCTCGATCGCCGAGCGCCAGGCCGAGCAGCTCAAGAAGGAGGGCGCGGAGGTCGTCGGCGTCGGGGCCCACGACGCGGCGGCCAGCGACGTCACCGACTCGGTGCTGCGCGCCAAGTCGGCGGACCCCGACGTCTGGCTGATGACCGGCTACGTGCCCGACGGCAACCTGCTGCTGCAGACGGCGCGCGACCAGGGCTTCGCCCCGGACGCGATCATGCTCACCGGCACGGGCGACACCAAGGAGACCCTGGACGCGATCGGCGCCAAGGGGCTCGAGGGCGTGCTGGTGGTCAGCTATCCGCGACCCGACGTCAACCCCGAGTACGGGCCGGGCGCCGCGGAGTACCTGCAGGCGTACGTCGACAAGTACGGCTCGCAGCCGCGTGCCCCGCAGTCGATGACCGCCTACACGGGGCTCAAGGTGCTCTTCCAGGCGCTCGACGAGGCCGGCAGCGCGGCGCCGGAGGACGTGCGTGCGGTGGCCGAGGGGATGGACGAGCCCGAGCAGTCGCTGCCGACCGGATACGGCGTCGACTTCGACGAGCACTTCCAGAACACGCGCGCGCTGCCGACGGTGATCCAGTGGCAGAACGGCAAGCAGGTGACGGTCCTGCCCGAGGCGGCGGCCGAGCCCGGGAGCGAGCTCCAGGGCCTGCCCCTCGGCGGCTGAGGCGGAGACGCCCGCGGCGATCGAGACGGAGAGGAGGTAGCGATGGATCTCGCCAACGTGCTCGCCGCGGGCGTCCTGCTCGGCGGGATCTACGCCCTGGTCAGCATCGGGCTCACCCTGATCTTCGGGGTGATCCGGGTTGTCAACTTCGCCCAGGGCGAGTTCGTGATGCTCGGGATGTACGGGGCCTACGTCGCGCACGAGGTGAGCGGCGTGGACCCCTACCTCTCGATCCTGGTCGTCGCCCCGGCCGCCTTCGCGCTCGGGGTCGTGATCCAGCGCCTGGTGATCCAGCCCCTGCTCGACCAGCCGCTGATGCAGATCTTCGCCACCTTCGGCCTGGTGATCATCTTCCAGAACGCGGTCCTCTGGGCCACGGGCGGCGTCCCGAAGACGGTCCGCAACTCGTTCTCGGGGAGCTCGATCGACCTCGGCTTCGTCAGCCTCAGCGCCCCGCGGCTGGTGATCTTCATCGTCGCCACCCTGCTCGCGGTCGGGCTCGTCGCCTTCCTGCACCGGACCGTGCTCGGGACTGCGATCCGCGCCGTGAGCCAGGACCGCGACGCGGCCGAGCTGATGGGGATCAACGTGCCGCGCGTCTACATGCTCACCTTCGGGATCGGGACGGCGCTGGCGGCGATCGGCGGGGTGCTGCTCACGCCGGTCTTCACGCTCACCCCGACGATCGGCTTCAACTTCATCCTGCCCGCGTTCGCGGTCGTGATCCTCGGCGGGCTGGGGAGCGTCAAGGGCGCCTACGTCGGCGGCCTGATCGTCGGCGTGGTCGAGTCGCTGGCGGGCTACTACCTCGACCCGAGCCTCAAGCAGGCGGTCTGGTTCACGCTCTTCATCGCGGTCCTGGTGGTCAGGCCGCAGGGTCTGTTCGGGCGGCGGGGCGAGGCGGAGGCGGCCGCATGAGCCGCGAGCCACGAACAAGGAGGGATCGCGTGAGGCGAAGCGCGATCCAGGTGTTGTGAGCGCGCAGTCGGCGACCACCGAGCGCCGGCGCGCCGGCCGCGGGGCCGGCCGTGG
>WHSW01000289.1:617-2247 GCA_009379895.1 Solirubrobacterales bacterium | reverse complement strand
GTCAGCCCGGTCGGGCTGACTCTCGTGGGTGGTGCGGCGGTGACGTGAGACCGCCGGTGATTGTTGTCCGGGATGCAACAGGTGTAGGCGCCGCCTGAATACTGGTCCACCTGCGCCGGTCTAAAACTGGTCCACCCGGCGCAGGGTCGGAGCCGTCCGGCCGGGCTCTGACCCTGGCTCGGTCACTCGATCGAGACCGGAGGAAGGCGTTGCTTGACGTGGAGCAGTGGGCAGAGATCAGGCGGATGAAGCACGTCGAGCGGCTCTCGCAGCGAGAGATCCACCGCCGCACCGGCGCCCACCGCGACACGATCCGAAGGGCCCTCGCCGCAGACGACCCGCCGAGCTACGGCCCGCGGCCGCGCCGTCCCTCGAAGCTCGATCCCTTCCTGGCGAACATCGAGGAGCTGCTCGAAGAGGAGCCGACGCTCTCGGGCGTGCGGATCCTCGAGGAGATCACCGAGCTCGGCTACGACGGCGCCAAGACAATCCTCGACGACCGGTTGCGCGACCTGCGCCCCCGCTACCTGCCGCCGCCACGAAGCTTTCAGCGCACCGTCTATCGCCCCGGCGAGCTGGCGCAGTTCGACCTCTGCGAGCCGAAGGCCGAGATCCCGGTCGGCTGGGATCAGACGCGGCGCGGCTACCTCGTGACCTGCAAGCTGCCCTACTCGCGCGCGTTCGCCGGCGCGCTCGTCTTCTCGAAGGAGTTCGCCGACATCGCCTGGGGCATGAGTCGCTGCCTCGCCCGGCTCGGCGCGCTGCCAAAGAAGCTCGTCTGGGACCGCGAGGGAGCGATCGCGCCGCGCGGGCGCCCGTCCGAGCCCTTCCTCGCCTTCTGCGGCTCCCTCGCCCTCGGCTGGATCATCCTCGACCCCGGCGATGCTCAGGCCAAGGGCGCGCTCGAGCGCGCCCATCGCTTCCTGCACGGCAACTTCGAGGCCGGGCGGCGGTTTGCCAACCCGCTCGACCTCCAGGCCCAGCGCGACCGCTGGACCGACAAGATCAACGCCCGTCGCCACCGCACGACGCGAGCGCTCGTCTCCGAGCGGCTCGCCGCCGAGCGCGAACGGATGCGCGAGTTGCCGGGCGCGCTGCCCGACACCGACCGGCGCTGGGCGGTGCGCGTCGCGCCCCAGCCCTACCTGCGCTTCGACCGAAACGACTACTCGCTCGACCCCCGCCTGGTCGGCCGCCGGGTCGAAGTCCGGGCAAGCCAAGCGCAGATCACCGCGGTGGCGCTCGACACCGGCGAGCTCGCCGCCCGCCACGCCCGCGTCTTCGCCGGCGGGCTCACCTTCACCGACCCCGACCACCAGGCCGCGCTCGAGGAGCTGCGAGGAGAGCGCCGGCGCCGGCGAGAGCCCGAGGTCGAGACCCGCCCCCTTGAGCGCTACGACGCGCTGATCCCGGCATGACGAAGACGTCGGAGCTCGCCCACCTGTTTCGCAGCCTGAAGACGCCGGCGGCGGCCAGGGCGCTGCCCGCGCTCGCCGACAGAGCCCGCGAGGAGAGCTGGTCGCACGAGCGCTTCTTAGAGGCGGTGCTCTCGACCGAGGTCGCCTCACGCGAGTCGCACGGCGGCGAGAACCGGATCAAGGTGGCGCGCTTTGCGGCCCGCAAGACGCTC
>WHSW01000289.1:0-607 GCA_009379895.1 Solirubrobacterales bacterium | reverse complement strand
CAGCGCTCGGTGCGCAAGCAGGTGGTCGAGCACCTGGGCCAGCTCGACTTCCTGCATGGCAGGGAGAACATCGTGATGCTGGGCCCACCGGGAACCGGCAAGACACATTTGGCGATCGCCTTGGGCATCCGCGCCTGCCTCGCCGGCCAGCGGGTCGCGTTCGCGACGGCGACCGAGTGGGTGGCAAAGCTGGGCGAGGCAAAGCGCCAGGGCAAGCTGGAGGCAGAGCTTCGCCGCTTGGGCTTCGTCCCGCTGATCGTCGTCGACGAGTCGGCTACATCCCGTTTGACCCCGAGGCCGCCAACCTGATGTTCAGCCTGGTCTCGGCGCGCTATGAGCGCGCCTCGATGATCGTCACCTCGAACAAGCCGTTCTCGGCCTGGGGGGAGATCTTCGGCGACGAGGTGACCGCGGTGGCGATGATTGACCGCCTCGTTCACCACGCCGAGATCCTTTCCCTCAAGGGCGACTCCTACCGGCTTCGCGACAAGGATCTCGGCCAGCCGCCGCCGGCCGAGATCGGCTGAGCGAACATCCACGGCGCCGCGAGCGAGGGCCTCAGATCCGCTCTCAGGGCCTCGCTTTGCGCATCGGCTACCGAGATCCG
>WHSW01000288.1 GCA_009379895.1 Solirubrobacterales bacterium | reverse complement strand
CTCGATGCCCATCGTCCGAGTCTATGCGCCCCGGTCGTGGTGTGCAGGGGTTCCCGGGGGGCAGCGCCCCCCGGGTGAACGGGGGGTTTCCGGGGGGCAGAGCCGCCCGGGTGAGCGTGGTCGATCAAGACCAGGCGCGGGTTGTCCGCGTCGATCCGCACCCGCCCGGCGGCGATCAGGCGGATCGCTTCGCAGAGCAGCCCGTGCTCGGTCGCGTGGATCGCCCCCTCGAGCGCCTCGCGGTCACGGTCCGCCGGCACCGCACCGGGCGCTGGAGGATGATCGGCCCCGAGTCGACGCCCTCTCGACGAAGTGGACGGTCACGCCGGTGACCCGGACCCCGTGGGCGAGCGCCTGGCCGATCGCGTCGAGCCCCGGGAAGGCCGGGAGCAGCGCCGGGTGCAGGTTGACGATCCGACCCTCGAACCGGCGCACGAAGGCGCCCGAGAGCAGCTGCATGTACCCGGCGAGCACGAGCAGGTCGATCGCCCGTGAGTCGAGCCAGTCGGCGATCGCGAGGTCGCGCGCGGCGCGGTCGGGGTAGCGATCGATCGCGAACGCCGCGGCCTCGACCCCGGCCGCCCTGGCGCGCTCGAGCGCGGTCGCCCCCGGCCGGTCGGACCCGACCCCGACGACCTCGATCCCGTCGCGGCCGTGCAGGCGATCGAGGATCGCCTGCAGGTTGGTCCCCGAGCCCGAGGCGAGGACGGCGATGCGAAAGGCGCTGGTCGCGTAGTCGTAGTCGGCGAACTCGGGCACGGCGCGATTGATAGCGGGTCGCGCGCCGACGGGCCACGGGGCCTTGAACCTGACGCTACGTGAGGGTCTACCGTCGAAGGCGATGACCACCGACGAGACACCCGTGTTGCGGATCGGCGCGCTCGCGAAGCGCACCGGACTCAGCGTCCGCACGCTGCGCCACTACGACGAGCTCGGCCTGCTCGAGCCGGCCGAGCGAACCTTCGCCGGCCACCGCCTCTACTCGTCCGCGGAGGTGCGGCGGCTGTACCGGATCGTCGCCCTGCGGCGGCTCGGGCTCGGGCTGGCCGAGATCGCCGCGCTGCTCGATCGCGACGACGCCGACCCGTTGAGCGTCGTGCGCGAGCACGTCGCCGAGCTCGAGCGGCGGATCCGCCTCGAGCAGGAGCTGCGCGATCGCCTCGAGCGCATCGCCGCCGCGCTGGACCGCATGCACGAGCCGTCGGTGACCGACTACCTCGACGCGATCGAAGGGATGACGATGATCGAACGCCACTACACACCAGAGCAGCTCGACTACCTCGCGCGGCGCCGGACGGAGGTCGGCGAGGAGGCGATTCGCGAGGTCGAGGACGAGTGGCCGCGGCTGTACGCGGAGATGCGGGCCGAGATGCAGCGCGGCGCCGGCGTGACCGAGCCGCGGGTTCAGGAGCTCGCCGCGCGCATGCGCGAGCTCGTGGGGATGTTCCACGGAGGGGACGAGGGGTCAAGCAGGCCATGAACAGGACCTGGGCCGAGACGCCGCGCGAGGAGATGATCGCCCGGCTCGAGGCCCAGGGGGTCGAGGACGCCGCCTCGCGGATCCCCGAGCCCGAGCTGACCGAGTTCATCGAGCGCGCCCACGCGGCGCGGGCCGACGGCGGCTGAAGGGCGAAGGGGGCGGGTTGCCGCATCCCACGCGATGAGCTACGCGAAGATGTAACCGAGATCGAGGGTTGGAGCCCCTTCGATCAGTGTGCCCGGGCCTCGCCGCCGACCAACTCGGCTCCGGCGACTCTCCTGCACGTGTCGTCGAGGCTCATCACCTCGCCTTCCCGGTATGCGGAGTCCCAGGCAGCGGTTCCGAGCGCGTCGCGCAGGGCCGCGACGGCGTGCTCGTGCGCGGGGAGCTCGCACGGCGACACCGGGGTGCCGATGGTCGCGCGCAACTGCGCCGCCGCCCCGATCAAGCCGGCGGCCAGCTTCGGCCATCCGCACACGCAGCCGACCGCGGCGAGCGCCTCGAGCACGCTGCACATCCGCCAGCGGTCGCCGAGCTCGCGATGCAGGGTCAGGGCCTCCCGCAAGTGGCGCAGCGCGGGCTCGTGCTCGCCGTCGTTGATCTCCGTCAGCGCGATCAGGTTCAAGGACCAGGCGATGCCTTCCTTGAAGCCGAGGGAGTCGAACGATGCCCGGCCCTCCTCGAGCAGCTCCCGGGCCCGCGCCGCGGCGCCACGGTAATGGGCGACCACTCCGAGATCCATCAACGCCCACGCGGTCCGCTCCTCGTCGCCAAGCTCGCGGAAGCGAGCCAGGGCCTCCCCCGACGAGCGCTCGGCCTGATCGAGTCTG
>WHSW01000287.1 GCA_009379895.1 Solirubrobacterales bacterium | reverse complement strand
GGGCGCGCGGGCGGTGCCGGCGTGGCTGCGGGGGTGGCTGATCGGCGCCGCGGCGGTGGCGGTCGCGGTGACCGTGGTGGTCGTGGTCGCCGGGGGCGGGGGGCCGCAGGAGGAGGCTCAGCCCGCCGCGGCGGGAGGCGTCGAGATCGCGATGGAGCGCGCCTGCCCGGTGACCCCCGAGCCGCGCGTGGCGGCCTTCGAGGCTCGCTTCGAGGGCGCGAGTCAGGGCAGAGTTCCCTACCCCGGGCGCACGGTGCTGGTCGGGCGGGCGCTCGGGGCCGACGGCGAGCCGGTCTCGGGCGCGACCGTGTGCGTGGTCTGGGAGCTGGCCCAGACAGAGCAGCGCCACGCCGGGCTCTCCCTGGTGATGAGCGACGAGCAGGGGCGGTTCGCGGTCGGCGTGCCAGCGGGCCCCTCGCGCCAGTACCGAGTGATCCATCGCCCGACGAGCGAAGCGACGGTGACGGAGCCGCTGGCGCTCAAGGTGGCGCCGCGACGGCGATAACGACCAGGCAAAGCAGGAGAGGAGACGCAGATGGAAGGGTTCGGACTCACAACGATCGCCCCCCGGCTCGCCGGCGTTGGGCTTGCGCTTCTGGCGCTCGCGCCGCTCGCCGCGCTGAAGGCCGCGGGGCTGACCGGCAGCGCGCCCGCGAAGGCGGGGGCGCTGGAGCAGTTCGTGAGCACGATCAGCGACAACGCGCTCTGGATCATCGGCACGGTGGCGGTGCTCAGCGTGCTGGTGATCGGCGGGCTGTTCTTCTTCGGCCACAGCCGCGCCCAGGACTATGCGATGAAGGTCGGCGGCGGGGCGATCATCATCATCCTGGCGCCGGGGATCGCGGCGTAGGGGCGGATCGGCCGGCGGAGACGAGGCTCGACGCGACGGGCAGGCGGCTTGGCGGCGAGAGCGCACGCCGCGCTGCGAACGGCGCTTCGCGTCGGCTCGTCGCGCTGGCTGGCGGTGCTTGCGGCGGGACTCGTCGCCGGCCTCGCGCTGGTGGCGGTGAGCATGGTGGCGCCCGCGCCGGCCCACGCGATTCGGATCCCGGTGGTCAGCGACGTCGTCGACGCCGGCCTCGGCGCGCTCGGGGACGCGGCGGCGGGGATCTTCGACCTCACGGTCGGCAACCTGGCGAAGCTGCTCGTCAGCCTGGTCGAAGCGCTGGTCGGGCTGATCATCCCGCGCCAGCTGGTCGAGGCCGGGGTCGATGGCGCGAAGTGGCTGGTCCAGTTCCCGGCCTTCGGGGAGCATGAGGGCGGCCCGGTCGGCGGCTGGGAGGCCGGCGCCGGGCACACGCCGACGATCATGCAGTATCCGAACCTCGGCGAGCTTCGCTCGATGCTCACGTGGATCGGCCTCTCGCTGCTTCCGCTCGGCCTGATCCACGCCGGCGCCCGGGCGATGCTCGCCCCGAGCGTCAACCAGGAGTCGCTGCACGAGGTGATGGCGCGCACCGTCGTCGCCGGCTGCGTGCTGATCCTCTACGACTGGGGCTGGGACGCGCTTTCCGAGCTCTCGAACGCCGTGACCGAGGCGATCCTCTCGCCGCCCTGGGTTGCCGACGGCCTCGAGTCGATGATGGAGCTGATGACCGTCGGGGCGGCGACGGCGTCGGTGACGCTCGTATCGAGCTTCGTGGTCATCGTCGCGCTGCTGCTGTGCGGGCTCGCTCTGCTGGGCCTGGTGTTGTTCAAGATCGGGCTCCTCGTCGGCCTGGCGCTGACCTACGTGACCGGGGGGCTCGTCTTCGGGCTCGCCCCGAGCCCGTTCGGACGGCGGCTGGTCTCGGGCTGGCTGACCGCGGTCGGGATCCTGGTCGTGGTGCCGGTGCTGTGGGCGATCGTGTTCGCGACCGGCTCGGCGCTGATGCTCGATGTGAGCGAGATCGGCGAGGGCGAGGGGTTCGGCGCGTTCATCGACCAGATGTTCCTGCTCGGGGCGTCGTTCGCCACCTTCTACATCTGCATCAAGCTGGGCAAGATGGCGTTCTCGCTCGGCACGGGGGCGTTCGCGACCCTAGGGGCGGCGGGCGGCGCGGCCGGTGGAGGCGGGGGAGGCGGGGGCGGCAGTGGCGGCGCCGCCCTCGCCGGTCGCGTCGATTCGGCGCGCGCGAGGCTGAGCTCGTTCGGCTCCCAGGTTCGCCCCGGGGTGCGGGGCGCGGCAGCCGCCGCCGGCGGGGCGACGGGCCGCGCGGTGGCCGCGGTCGCGGGCGGCATGAAGGGGGGCGTTGGGGCGGGAAGCTATCCGCTTCGCCATCCGATGCGAACCGGGCAGGCGGTGCGCGCCGGGGCGGCGGGCGCCGGTCAGATGACCGCGCGCGACG
>WHSW01000286.1 GCA_009379895.1 Solirubrobacterales bacterium | reverse complement strand
CGGCGAACCGCCGCCTCGATTCGGCGCGCCAGCGCCGCGTACGCCGAGTCCGAGCGACCGGCGATTCGCTTCGGCTCGGCTTCCCCGCGACTTGCCCGCTCCTCGGCCTGCGCCGCGCGCGCCTCCGCCTTCTCCAGCCGCTGGGCGGTCGCCTCGAGGGCCGCCGCGGCGCGCCGTTCGCTGTCCGCCAGACGCCGCTCCGCCTCCTCCAGCCGGGTCGCCAGCGCCCGCGCACGCTCGCGCTCGTGGCTAAGCTCCTCCGCGATCAGCTCCGCCTCGCCGATCCGGTGCACGAAGACGTCGTCGGCGCAGGCCACCCGGCGGTCGGCGTCGCGCACACGCCGCGCGTAGTCATCCTCGAAATCGCCGCTTGCAAGCCGCTCGTCGAGCGGGCCGAGCTCGTCGACCAGCTCCCGGCGCAGCGCGGCGCAGAACATGTCGGCGACCGCCACGTCTCGAGCACCGTCCCCCGCGTGCTGCTCGCTGCGCCGGCGCGCGAACCCGACCATCTCGCCGTAGGTGGCATATGGGGTTGCGATCTGGGCATCGCCCCGGCTGCGATTCGTGGCCGGGCCGACGAGGCCGATCGCCGGATCGTCGAGATGCGCCGTCAGGGCTGCCAGCCACCCTGGGGTGACGATCACGTCGCCGTCGAGGAGGACGACGATCTTGCCCGTGGCCGCCGCAAGACCCTGGTTGCAGCCGGCGGCAAAGCCGATGTTGCGCTCGTTGCGGATCACGCGCAGGTGGCGGTTACGGGCCGCGAGTACCTCCAGGTACTCGCGGGTCGGCCCGTGAGAGCCGTTGTCGACGACGACCACCTCGTGGGGCGGGCTCTCGGTGGCGGCCAGCAGGCCCTCGAGCGCGAGGCGGGTCCAGGCGAGGTTGCCGAGCACCGATACCACCACGGTGACGACCGACGGCGCGGCGGGCGCCGGCACCGCGGGGACGGGGCGGTCGAGGATGCCCTCCACGGTCTCCTCGCGAAGCTGCAACGGGCGGCGCGAGCCGAGGTTGAGCGGCAGCTTCGCCGGGAGCTCTGGGCGAGCGGGGGCTTTGCGCGCCCCCCGGCCCGCTCTCGGCCGCAACCCGACATGGTCGAGCATGTCGCCGAGGACGACGTCGTGCCGCAGGTGCTCCCGCGCGATCTCGCGTGCGGCCCGGCGCTGGCGCGCCGGGTTTCGCCTTGCCGCCGCGATCGCCTCGACGGCCCCGTCGAGGTCCTCGAACGCGAACAGCCCCTCGCCGGTCGGCAGCGCCGCGCCGAACCCGGTGTCCTCGAGGATCACCGGACGGCCGGCCGCCAGGTAGGTGGCGCTTCGCTCGCTGAACCAGCCGCTGCGGAAATGGACGTTCTGCTCCTTGGCGGCCGAGAGCTCGCCCGCCGAGCCGACGATGTAGCCGCGGTAGGTATCGAGGTCGCGAGAGAGCTCCGCCGCGGGCCTCACGCGCCAGCCGTGCTCGGCGAGCAGCAGGCGATCGTGGTCCTCGTAGCTCGCCAGGGCGAGCTCGATCGGGGCCCTGGCCCGCGTCGGCAGATCGAGGATCTTGCGGAACTGCTGGTGCTTGCTCCACCCGTAGTCACGACCCTCGAAGCGAGCGGTGCCCGGCTGGCGCCAGTTGCCGATCGTCGTGAACGTGTCGCTCGGCTCGCCGTCGCCGTCCCAGAAGTCGAGCACCACGGGCGGCGGGCTGGGAACGAAGGGAAACCTGCCGGCCCACGGCAGCCGGCAGTCGGGGTTGCCGAAGTTGAGGCCCCAGCTGAAGAAGGCGGCGTGCTTTTCGAGGAGCTCGATGACGCGACGGTTGCCGCGCTGGACGGCGAGCTCGACGGCGACCGGATCGGTGCCGAGGAAGACGAGGCGATCGGTGGCGGCGTGCTCGGGCAGTGGCAGGGTGCCCCCGTGCATGTTGACGATCAGCGCCGCGTCGCGGTAGAGGCGGTCGAGGCGCTCGGCGCTCATGCCGTAGCAGTGATTGCCCTCGTGCATGGCCTGGAAGGCCCAGCGGTCCTCGAGCCCGAAGCGCTCGGCGACGCCGGCGATGAAGCGGGCCGCCTTGGCGCTGCCGTCGTCGCCCTCGTCGCGCATGAACATCGTCGGTGTGCGGGCATGCGCCTCGACGAGGTAGACCTCGTAGCCGAGCCGCTCGAAGCCGGCCGCGTAGTGGCCGACCAGCCAGGCCGGCCCCGGAAGCGGGATCTTGGTGAGCATGCCCAGCAGCACGATCTTCGGCCGGGGGAGGGCCGCGGGCTTGGCGGGGCCGGCTTCCCCGGCGCGCTCGCCGGCGCGGGCAGCGGCGGCATCGCTGCCGATGCCGGCCGCCGCGATCTCGAGCGGCGCCGGTTGGCTTCCCCCGCCGCCCGCGGGCGGCAGCGCCGCG
>WHSW01000285.1 GCA_009379895.1 Solirubrobacterales bacterium | reverse complement strand
CGCAGCTCGGTGCTCAGCTCGGCGGCGAGCCCGCGCACCGTCGCCATCTGACCCGCGGCCGCCACCGGGTCGCTCTCGAGCAGCCGCCCGGCGGCCTCAGCCGAGAGCTGCAGGCTGAACAGCGACTGGCTCATGGCGTCGTGCAGCTCGCGGGCCAGCCGGCTCCGTTCGTCCACGAGCGCCAGTTCGCGGCTGTCCTCGAACAGGCGGGCCTGGTCGATCGCGATCGCCGCGTGCGAGGCGAGCAGCTCGATCAGCTCCTGGTCGGCGGCACCGAACTCCGCCGCGCCCTCCTTGTCGGTCAGATAGAAGGCCCCGATCACGCCCTCGGCGGCAACGATCGGCACGCCCAGGAACGAGCGCATGTCGGGGTGGTGTGCCGGCCACCAGCCCCGAAACCGCGGGTCGGTGTGGATGTCGTCGGTCCGAAACGGCTCGCGGGTGTCCAGCATCGCCCCGAGCATCCCGTGGGTGCGCGGCAGCGGCCCGAGCGCCGCGACCAGCTCGTCGCTCATCCCCGAGACGAGAAAGCGGCTGAAGCCGCCGTCGCCGTCGGGGATCCCGAGCGCCGCGTAGCGCGCGTCGACGAGCTCGCGTGAGCGATCGACCAGGCGTTGGAGCACCTCCTCGACCGAGAGGTGCGAGGCGACCGCGAGCACCGCGTCGCTTACGGCTCGGAGCGCGGGGCTGAGCTGCTCGGCCATTGCCCGGCAGACGATAGGGGCCGCGCCGCCCGGTCCCGCACCTCGAGCTCGGCGTCGGTCAGGGCGTTGGCTTGCCGCCGGCGCTGGACTAGCATCTCGAGAATGAGCCTCCCGCCGGGGCCGTCCGCGCCGCCCGCAGTCCAAACGATCCGGTGGCTGCTGGGCCCGATCGCCTTTATGGATGGCTGCCGGCGGCGCTACGGCGACGCGTTCAGCGTCAAGTTCCTCGGCTTTCAGACGCCGATGGTGATGATCTCGGACCCCGAGTCGATCAGGTCGCTGTATCGAAGTCGCGAGAACGGGCTGCCTCCCGGGCGCACGGTCGCACTCGAGCCGGTGATGGGGCCGCGCTCGGTGCTGCTGCTCGAGGGCACCGATCACCTCTCGCGCCGCAAGCTGATGCTGCCGGCGTTTCACGGCGAGCGCATGCGCCGCTACGAGTCGGTGATCGCCGCGGCGGCGAGTTCCGAGATCGACTCCTGGCCGCTTCATAGCCCGTTCCCGATCCACCCACGAATGCAGGCGGTGACGCTCGAGGTGATCCTGCGAGCCGTGTTCGGGGTCACCGACCCGGGGCGGCTCGAGCGGCTGCGGGCGATGCTCGCGCTGATGCTGGCCAACATGGCCTCACCGCGCCTGCAGCTTCGGGTCCTGCTCGCGCGGCGCGTCGGCCGCACGGATCCGATCGAGAACCTGCGGCGTCAGACGCGCGCCGTCGACGATCTCCTACACGCCGAGATCGCCGAGCGACGCGCCGACCCGAGGCTCGACGAGCGCGACGACATCCTCTCGATGCTGGTCGCGGCGCGGTTCGAGGACGGCGAGCCGATGGACGACGGCGAGCTCCGCGATCAGCTCATCACCCTGCTGCTCGCGGGTCACGAGACGACCGCGACGGCGCTCGCCTGGACCCTCGACCTGTTGCTGCGAAACCCGGGCCCGATGGCGCGGCTGCGGGCCGAGATCGGCGACGGCGACGGCGACGAGTACCTGCGCGCGGTGATCGCGGAGGGCCTGCGGCTGCGCCCGGTGGTGCCGATCGCGGGCCGGCGGCTGGGGTCGGAGCTGCGCGTCGGCCCGTATCTGCTCGAGCCGGGGACCGACGTCACGCCGGCGATCTGGCTCACACACACCCGGGCCGACGTCTACCCGGAGCCGCTCGATTTTCGTCCGGAGCGCTTCCTTGGCGAAGCGCCCGAGACCTACGCGTGGATCCCGTTTGGCGGCGGGGTCCGCCGTTGCCTCGGCGCCGCCTTCGCGGAGTTCGAGATGCGGGTCGTGCTGCGCGAGGTTCTGGGGCGCTGTGAGCTGCGCGGAGCCCGGTCGGCGCCCGAGCGGATCGCCCGCCGCAACATCACCTTCTCCCCGCGCGGCGGCACGCCGGTGATCGTCACCGCCCGCCGTGCCGCCCGCGAGCACGCGGCGACAGCGGCCTGACTTCGAAGGACTCGGCGCGCGGAACGGCTCGTTGTCTGGTCTCGGCGACCGAACGCCGGCATTCATCGAGGGGTTCGCGCCGGCGTCTCAACTGACGAGACAGGGAGATACGCATGGACGGGATGCTGACCCGGACCCGGCTTCTGCTCGGGGCCGCGGCGCTGCTCGCCGTGCTGCCGTGGCTCGACCCGCTGCTCGTCGTGCCGGCGCTGGCCGTCGCGGTCCCGCTGCTGCGCTTCCTGCTGCGCTGGCGGCGGCGGCTGGTCGCGCTGGTGAGCGGCGAGATCCT
>WHSW01000284.1:562-2441 GCA_009379895.1 Solirubrobacterales bacterium | reverse complement strand
ACACGGCTCGCGGGCCAACTAGCCGGCCAGGGCGCCAGCGTCCCCTCGGGGTGTGACGTCGGTCGCCCGCTGGGGCCGGGGCGCGCACGGTGGCACGGCTGTCGCCGTGCAAGACGCGCCCGAAACGGCCCGCAGCGCGGGCCCGACCGGAAAGGAAGCCCCGATGGCACGCAGACGACCGCTGACCGACACCGAACGACAGGAGCGCCGGCGCGCAGATCGCGAGCGCATCGCCGAGGCGGTGCGCGAGCTGCAGAGCTCTGAGGGCTGGCAGCGCTGGGTGGCGGTGCGCCGCCACAACGGCCTGGCGCGCTATTCGCTCAACAACCAGCTGCTGGTCGCGATCGCCTGCTGGCGGCGCGGGATCTCGCCGACCTACGTGGCCGGCTATCGCTGGTGGGCCGAGCACGGCTACCAGGTGCGACGCGGCGAGGCGGCCCTGCGGATCCTCGCGCCACTTCGGCGCCGAGTCGAGGACGAGGAGACGGGCGAGCGGCGCCTCACGGTGGTCGGCTTTCGCGGGGTCTCGGTCTTCGACCGCTCCCAGGTCGACGCGGGAGTCGACGCGGTCGACCTCGAGCCGCCGCCGGTCTGGCCGATCGCCGGAGACTCGCACGAGCGCTACCTCGAGCCGGTCGCCGAGGCCCTGCGCGACGTTGGCGTCTCGGTCGAGTTCGCCCCGGTCGAGGGCTCGAGCGCGCGCGGCTACTACCACCGCACCGAGAAGCGGATCCGCGTCGAGGCAGAGCTCGAGCCCAACGCCCGCCTTCGCACCCTGCTCCATGAGGGCGCCCACGCCCTCGTCGCCCGGGAGGCCGAGCCCGATGGTGACGACGCCGAGGGCGACGCGCCGGCGCTCGGCTACGCCGAGGAGGAGTGCATCGTCGAGGTCGCAGGCCACGTGGCCGCCGCGGGGCTCGGCCTCGACACCTCCTGCGAGGCCGTCCCATACGTCGCCGGCTGGGGCGAGTCCGCAGGCCTTGCGGCGGTCGAGCGCGCCGCTTCGCTGGTCGACCGTATCGCCGGCTGGCTCGAGCGCGCCGCCGGCGCCGCAGACGACGAGCCGCTGCTCACCGCGACCGCCGCGTAGCGCGTACAACGGACCTGGGCCTGGGGCTGGTCTTGGCCATCGGCTCCGGGCACTTGGCAAATGCCACTCGAAGCTTGGCAGCGGCGGGGATCGCTGCAAGGCACGCACGAAGGTGCGGCCTCACACCGCGCCCTTCCTTCGGTCGGGTTCCGCTCCCCCGCTTTTCGGCTGCCGGGTTGCTCGGCGTCATTCGTCTACGAGCCCAGGAGGCAGCGATGCCGGTCAAGACCACCACCCCCAGCAAGTCCCAGACCGTCGAGCTCGGGCGCTACTTCACCGCCCGCGGCGAGGAGCGGCTGCTCGTCGGGCGCCGCGGCGATGACGGCGTCGTACGCATCTTCGACGTCCCCAACGCCGGCGACCGGCTGCGCGGGCGCAGCTACTTCGTCGAGGCGGGATTCGAGTCCAAGGCCGAGCTCGCGGTCTTTCGCCGGCGCTACCTCGAGGACGCCGAACGGATCGGCGACTCGCCAATGAGCCGGCGAGCGATCGAGCGGATCGTCGCCAAGACCGATGGTCGCGCCCGGAAGGCGATCTCGTGACCGGGATCGTCCACCACCCGTGGGGCCCGCGCCTCTACCTCGCGGGCCTGCGGGTCCACCACGGCAGCGCCGGTTGTGCGCTAGCCCTCGCCGGGCTCAAGCGCCACGCCCCGCTTCTCACCGTCGCCGGGCTTGTGATGGTCCTCGACGACCTCGCTGACTTTCCCTGGCGGGACTGCGATTCGCACTGATGGATCGCCTTGTAGGCCGAACGTTTCGCGCTATGAAGTTGGGTGCGTGATGACCC
>WHSW01000284.1:0-552 GCA_009379895.1 Solirubrobacterales bacterium | reverse complement strand
GGCTGCTCGTCGGCGAGGTTCCCGGCGGCCGCGATCCCCGCGACGTGATCCGCGTCGCCCGCGAGCGCGAGCGCCGCGGTCAGCTGCCCGGGCGCAGCGACCTCGACGCGATCGCCGATCGTCGCGAGACTCGCCACCTCGATGACGCGGGCTGCGAGAAGTACGTGCTGGTTCGCCAGCGCAGCTCGTGGGGGCTTCTCGACGTCTGGTGCACGGACGAGCCGGGTCTTCGCCACGACTCCCAGGGTGATTATCGCCACGGCTGGGGCTACGGTGGCCACGGCCCACACGACACGGCGCTCTCGCTGATCATCGACGCCGCCGAGCTCGACCCACGAGCGCCGGCGCGTGAGCCGCTCACCTGGCCGATCTCAGACGTCGTCGAGATTCTGCGACGGATCGCGCACGACGAGGAATGGGCGCTGACGCGGGGCGACGTGATCCGCGCCTGCCGTGGGTTCGACGGGCGCCACTGGGGCCCGCTCTAGGACTCGAGCGCCGCGCGCATGTCGTCCCCGCGCGCGCTCCGCGCCGGGGTCCTCGGCCTGGGAT
>WHSW01000283.1 GCA_009379895.1 Solirubrobacterales bacterium | reverse complement strand
GCAGGTCCCGCTCGTGGTCTCGATGTTGCGGCCCGACGACGAGCTCGCGGTGCTGGTCGCCAACGGCCAAACGGTCGGCGACCGGCTGCTCGAGCCGGTCGGGATCGTCGGCGAGGTGCGCGAGCGCTGCGTGTTCAGGGGCCTCGAGGACAGGGAGCACTTCAGCTCGGTCTGTCTCACCGACGGCGGCGAGATCGACGTCGCGCAGATGGAGGTCGACATGGTCGAGACCTCGCGGGAGGTGCTCGCCGAGCACCCGAACGTGCGGGCGTTCCTGCTCGAGTGCTCGGACATGCCGCCCTACTCGGCCGCCGTCCAGCGCGCCACGGGGCTGCCCGTCTTCGACTGGATCGGATTCATCAACTACGTCCACCACGCCGTGGTCCGGCGCCCGTACACCGGGTTCTTCTAGGCCGCGGCTCGAACAGGAGGTATGCGAATGACAAGCGCAGGGATAACGACACTCAATCCGGACTCATTCGGACCGGCGATCGCGCCCTACTCGCAGGCGACGGTCGCCAACGGGTTCTGCTTCGTCGCCGGGCAGGTGGCCCTCGACGAGCGCAACGACGTGATCGCGCCGGGCGACGCGCGCGCCCAGACCGTGGCCGCGGTGGAGCGCATCGAGACGATCCTCGGCGAGCTCAACGCCTCGCTGGAGGACGTCGTCTCGGCGACGGTCTTCCTCACCGACCTCGAGGACTTCGCCGCCTTCAACGAGGGCTGGTCGGAGAAGTTCGGCGACCACCGCCCGGCGCGGGCAGCCGTGCGCGCGGACCTGCTGCTCGAGGGCCTGGTGGTCGAGGTCCAGGCGATCGCAGCGCTGCCGAGCTAGTGCCGACGGCGGGCGAGCGACGGGAGGTGCCGGGATGCGGGTGATCGTGCTCGGCGGCGGGGTGATCGGCGTGACCAGCGCCTACTACCTGGCCAAGGAGGGCCATGAGGTGACCGTGGTCGAGAAGCAGGGGCGGCTAGCCCAGGACGCGAGCTCGGGCAACGCCGGCCTGATCGCGCCCGGGCACTCCTACTCGTGGGCCTCGCCGGCGGCGCCGCGGATGCTGCTGCAGTCGCTGATCGGCAAGGCGACCGCGATCAGGGTCAGGCCGCGCCTCGACCCGGCGCTGATCAACTGGGGAGTGCGCTTCTTGCGCGAGTGCCCGGGCCGCGGGCCGAGGCGAACACGGTGGTCAAGCTGCGGCTCTGCCGCTACAGCCGCGGATTGCTCCGCGGGCTGCTCCGCGACGAGGGAATCGACCACGGCAACTCGGCGAACGGCGTCCTGTATCTGTACCGGGATCCCGAGGAGCTCGAGCTCGGCTACATGAAGTCCGAGCTGCTGCGCGGCGAGGGCGAGGACCAGGAGGTGATCGACGCCGACGCCTGCGTCGCGCGCGAGCCGGCCCTGGCGCCGGTCAAGGACAAGCTCGCCGGTGCGGTGCTCGGCAAGGATGACTTCTCGGGCGACTGCGAGCGGTTCACCAACCAGCTCGCGGACCGCTGCCGCTCGCTCGGGGTCGAGTTCCGGCTCGGCACCGCCGTGCACCGGCTGGAAGCCGAGGGCGACGCTGTGAGCGGCGTCGTCTGCGACGGCGGCACGCTGCGCGGCGACGCCTATGTGCTCTCGCTGGGCTGCGACAGCCCGGCGATCGCCCGGACCGTCGGCCAGCGACTTCCGATCTATCCGGCCAAGGGCTACTCGGTCACCTTCCCGATCGACGGCGGACACGAGCCGCCCCGGTCGGGCGGCGTCGACGAGGCGACCCTGGTCGCCTGGGCGAACTTCGGCGATCGGCTGCGCATGTCCTCGACCGCCGAGTTCGCCGGCCACTCGCGAACCTGGACCGAGCGCGACTTCTCGAACATCTTCCGGGTCGCCTCGGAGCTGTTTCCCAACGGGGCCGACTATTCGCGAGGGCAGTTTCGCGCCTGCCTGCGCCCGTTGACCCCGGGCGGGCCGCCGATCATCGGCCGCGGCCGGCATGGCAATCTGATCTACAACACCGGCCAGGGGCACATGGGCTGGACGATGGCCTGCGGCTCGGCGCGGATCGCCGCCGACACGCTCGCCGGAAGGGCGCCAGAGATCGAGGCCGACCGGATCGGGGTGCCGCGATGACGCCGCGCACGCAGGCGGCGGCGCCCCGCCAGGGGACGGTGCGCGTCGAGCCGCCCGAGCCCCTGCAGCTATTGAGCGCCGACGGCGTTATCGCCGAAGGCTACGAGCCTGCGCTGGACGACGACGAGCTGCTCGCCGCGTTTCGCCTGATGCTCCTCTCTCGGGCGACGAGCGAGCGGGCCGTCAGCCTCCAGCGCCAGGGACGGCTGGGCACGATCGCCGCTCCCGACGGACAGGAGGCGGCGATCGTCGGCCCGGCCCTCGCGGTCGACCCCGAGCGCGACTGGCTGGTGCCCACCTACCGCGAGTTGCCGGGCATGCTGCGCATGGGACTG
>WHSW01000282.1 GCA_009379895.1 Solirubrobacterales bacterium | reverse complement strand
CGGGAGGGTTACCCGCTCGGCCGTCGATCCGAGGACGAACTCGCCGGGGTGGATCACAAAGGGCTCGCTCGCGGTCAGGGTTACGTGCTCGGTCAGGTCGCGGGGCGGCGCCGCGATGTCGATCGTCTGGATCCGGTGGTTGTGGAAGACCCGGAACGAGCTTCCGAGCTTGAGATCGACGCTCGCCGGCTGCAGCATTGCCTCATCCCATGGCTCGATCCTGAGATCGCCGCCTCGCAAGAGCTGACGAATCGTTCCGTCGGAGAGCACGGAGTGATGGTGCACGTTGGGAGTCTTTCATCCGAGGACGACAGCGAGAGTCGGGATTTGCAAAGCCTTGCGAACGAAATTGCGACCACTGAAGCGCCCGGCGCCGCTCACGAGTAGCGCTCGACGACGCCGTCGGCGACCATGGTGAGCAGCGCGCGGCGCTGGTCGTCGAGGGCGGCGGAGCGGAGCGCGGCCTTCGCCGCCTCAACGCGTGCCCGCGCGTCGGCGCGCACCCAGTCGAGCGCCCCGGTCGCGGCGATTCGCTCGCAGATCTCCTCGGCGGCGGCGGGGTCGAGGCCGCGCAGATCGAGCGCGCCGAGCGACCGATCGCGCTCTCGGGCGAGGATCAGCGGCATGGTGACCGTGCCGTCGAGCAGGTCCGTCCCGCGGGCCTTGCCGGTGCGCTCGGGCGGGCCAGCGACATCGAGCACGTCGTCGAGGAGCTGGAAGGCGAGCCCGATCTCGCGGCCGAAGCCCGCCAGCGTCTCGCTCTGGGCGGCGTCGGGCTCGCCGCCGATCAGGCAGGCGCACTCGAACAGGCGCGCGGTCTTCAGCCGGCAGCGCTCGAGGTAGCGCTCGGCGCTGATCGAGTTCTCGTAGGCGTCGCGGCGCTGGGCGAGCTCGCCTCGGGCGAGCGCCACCGATGCGGCCGCGAGCAGGCCAACGCGACGGCGATCGTCGGGTGCGGGGGTGGCGAGCTCGGCGAAGGCCCTCGAGAGCAGCAGGTCTCCGACCGCGGTCGCGGCGGGCCGCCCGGCGCGGGCGAAGACCGTGGGGCGTCCGCGGCGCAGCGGCGCGTCGTCGAGGACGTCGTCGTGGACGAGCGTCGCCATGTGGACGAGCTCGACCGCGGTCGCGGCTCGCACCGAGCCCTCGCTCGGCGCCTCGCCCGCGCAGAGCAGGACCAGCATCGGGCGCAGGCGCTTGCCGCCCGCAGCGAGGGTGGCCGTGGCCTCGCCGCCGAGGGGTTCGCCGTGGCCGCCGACCAGCTCGGTGAGCCGCCTCTCGACCTCGGCCATCCCGCGCGGCAGCCAGGCCTGCGCGGCGTCGAGGACCTGGGTCACGGGGGGAGGGATCGATGATCGGTTCACGGGGCGGGCGGCGCGAGTGCTCAGGCGGGACGCGAGGCGGAGTGGATCGCGATGATTCCCCCGGCGAGCACGGTGTAGCGAATCCGCTCGAGGCCGGCGCGGTCGATGATCGCGGCAAGGCCCGCGGGCGGCGGGAACCGCTTCACCGATTCGGGCAGGTAGGCGTAGGCGGCCCGGTCCCCGGCCAGCGCGCCGAGCACGGGCACGAGGCGATCGAACCACAGCGAGAAGAAGGTCGACAGCGGGGGGCGGGTGGGCTGGGTGATCTCGAGGATCACCAGCCGACCCCCGGGCCGGAGCACCCGCCCCAGCTCGCCGACGCCGCGCTCTAGGTCGGCCAGGTTGCGGACCCCGAAGCCGACCGTGACCGCGTCGAAGCCGGCGTCGTCGTAGGGCAGCGCGAGCGCGTCGCCCCACTCGAAGCGGACCTGCTCCGGGCCTCGCTCGGCGGCCTTGCGGCGGGCAAGGTCGAGCATCCGCTCGGAGAAGTCGGAGCCGATCACACGGCCCTCGGGCCCGACCCGCTCGGCGAGCGCGAAGGCGAGGTCGCCGGTCCCGCAGCAGACGTCGAGCGCGCGGGCGCCGGGCTCGAGCTCGGCGCGGTCGGCGGCCCGCTCGCGCCAGCGGTGGTGCAGGCCGGCGGTCATCGCCGTGTTCATCAGGTCGTAGACGCCCGCGATCCGGTCGAACATCCCCCGGATCTGGCCGGCGAACTGCTCGCGCTCGGCCGAGCTGCTGGCGGGGGCGACGCTCATCGGGCCCAGATCATCCTCGGCCGCGCCGGCGGCCGCTGCGTCACTGCAGCGAGGCGAGGAACTTGACCAGGCTGTCGAACTTCTCCGGCGGCAGGTCACCGTAGGGCGGCATGATCCCCGACGGGTTGATCAGGGTGCGCTGGATCGCCTGCGCGGGCAGCTTCGCGCCGATGTGGGTCAGTTCCGGCCCCGGCCCATCGTTGCCGTTGTCACCGATCTTGTGGCAGGCGAGACAGCCCGACTGGGCGACGACCTCCTTGCCGGCCTCGAACTGGGGCGCGACCTCGAGGTCGACCTGGGTCGGCGAGCCCGCGGTGGCGCCGAGGAAGGTGAGGAAGGCCATCGCGATG
>WHSW01000281.1 GCA_009379895.1 Solirubrobacterales bacterium | reverse complement strand
CCCACGGGGCGAGGCGGATCGCGATCCCGCCGGCGCTGCCGGCCGCGTGGCGGCCCCCCGGCGTCGAGCTGATCGAGGACGACGGCCTCTCGCCGGCCGAGCTCGACGGGCTCGACGGCGCGCTCACGGGCTGCGCCCTGGCGATCGCCGAAACCGGGACGGTGGTGCTCGCCGGCGGCCCGGCGGACGGGCGGCGGGCGCTGACCCTGGTCCCCGACCTGCACGTCTGCGTGGTCGAGGCCGGGCAGGTGGTGGCGACCGTGCCCGAGGCGGTGCGGGCGCTGGAGCCGAAGGCGCGCGCGACGGCCTCGCCGCTCACCTTCGTCTCCGGCCCCTCGGCGACCTCGGACATCGAGCTGAGCCGGGTCGAGGGCGTACACGGACCGCGGCGGCTCGAGCTGGTGCTGGCGGACTGATGGCGATTTTCGTTACCCACGCTCTACGGTTTGATTGATGACCAAGAGCGAGCTTCATCGCCTCGTGGATGCCTTGCCCGAGGAATCGCTGCCCGCCGCGGCGATCCTGCTTCGCCGTGCCCAAGACCCCGTCGCCGCCAAGCTGGATGCCGCGCGGCACGATGACGAGGAGCTCACCGAGGAAGATCTGCGGGCCGTGCGGGACGCGCGCCGCGAACCGGGTGTGGCGTGGTCAGAGGCTGAGGCGGAGCTGAACGCTGGCTGATCGTGGCGGATGGCGCATCGAGGTCCGCCCCGCCGCTTTGAAGTCACTTCGTCGGTCGGGGCGTAAGGACAGAGAGCGCATCCGCGCGGCGATCGGGAATCTCCCCGAGGGCGACATCAGGCGCCTGCGCGGACAGCGGACCTGAGCGCCTCTGGCGATTGCGCGTCGGCGAATGGCGCGTGATCTTCGATCGGCGGGATGCCGAGCGGGCGATCGACGCTCTTGCCGCCCGCCCCCGCGGACGCGCCTACCGGCGATAGGCCAAAGCCGCGAGTAGCGCGGAGGGCGGGGCGCGCGACTTGACAAGTCGCGGCTTCGACGTGTATGAGTGTTTTTGTTCGGTATCGGCCGAGGAGAGTCGGAGATCGCACAAAAAGCAACTAATGATCGTGAGCGCCCGGTGCTCGCCGCGTCCCGCCGCGAGCGGATCGTCGAGCTCTTGCGCGACTCGCGGTCGGTGACCGTCGCCGAGCTTGAGCGCGAGTTCGGGATCTCGGCGATGACCGTGCGCCGCGACCTGGCCGAGCTCGAGCGGCAGGGGATCGCGCGGCGCACGCACGGGGGCGCCGTGCTGCCCGACATCGCCGCGCACGAGGACTCGTTCGCGCAGCGGCTCGAGACCGCGACCGAGGAGAAGCGCCTGCTCGCCGACGCGGCGATCGCGATGCTCAGCCCCGCGGAGACGATCTTCCTCGACTCCTCGACGACCAGCTACTTCCTCGCCCGCCAGATCGTCGAACGGGGGATCGGCCTGACGGTGATCACCAACAGCCTGCCGGTGATGGACTTCCTCGCCACCGAGGCCCCGCCCGGAATCGACTTGATCGGCGCCGGAGGCTTGCTGCGGCGGCTGACTCGTTCGTTCGTCGGCCCGGTGGCGATCGCCGCCGTGCGCGGCTACTTCGCCGATCGGGTCTTCCTCAGCGTCAAGGGCGTGACCGCCGACGGCACATTGACCGACGCCGATCCGCTCGAGGCGGAGGTCAAGCGGGCGATGATCACGCAGGCGACCGAGGCCGTGCTGCTCGTCGACGCGAGCAAGCTCAGCGCGCGCGGCCTGAGCGCGATCGTCCCGGTCAGTCAGCTGCACGCCGTACTCGCGCACGGGGTGCGAGGTGAGATGGCCGCCGCGCTGCGAGCTCCCGGGGTCGAGCTGCGCGCGATCGGCGAGCCGACCGACGGGGCGGGCGAGCCGCCGACCGCCCAGGCGAGCGACGCCACGGACGGGGACGAGCGTTGAGCGAGGCCGCGCCGCCGCCGGTCGTCGCGCTCGCGGGAGCCAGTAAGGCCTACGGCGCCGTGCAGGCGCTCGACTCGGCCTCGATCGCGCTGCGCGCCGGCGAGGTGCGGGCGCTGGTGGGCGAGAACGGGGCGGGCAAGTCGACCCTGGTGCGCCTGCTCGCCGGCGTCCAGCGTGCCGAGTCGGGGACCGTGCTGCTCGACGGCGAGACCGTCGACTTCCACAACCCGACCGAGGCCCGCGACGCGGGGATCGCCGTGATCTATCAGGAGCCGAATCTGTTCCCGGACCTCTCGGTCGCCGAGAACGTCTTCATGGGCCGCCACCCGGTCGGGTCCGGGCGGCGCATCGACCGAGCGACCCTGCGCCGCGAGACGCGCGAGCTGCTCGATCGCCTCGACGTCAACCTCGACCCCGAGGGGCCGGTGCGCGGGCTGTCGATCGCCGATCAGCAGATCGTCGAGATCGCCAAGGCGCTGAGTTACGAAGCGCGCGCGTTGATCATGGACGAGCCGACCGCGGCGCTCTCGGGGCACGAGGTCGACCGCCTGTTCGGCGTGG
>WHSW01000280.1 GCA_009379895.1 Solirubrobacterales bacterium | reverse complement strand
CCGACCTGGTCTCGGAGGGCATGCGGACGATCTGCTTCCTGCGCTCGCGCAAAGGCATCGAGCTGATCCAGCGGTTCGCCAGCACCCGTCTCGAGGAGCGCGGGCGGACCGATCTCGCGGCGCGGATCACGCCCTACCGGGCCGGCTACACGCCGTATCAGCGGCGTGAGATCGAGGCGCAGCTCGCTGCGGGCGAGCTGCTCGGCGTCGTCGCCACCAACGCGCTCGAGCTCGGGATCGACATCGGCGAGCTCGACGCGTCGATCTGCGTCACGTTCCCCGGCACGGTCGCGAGCCTGCGCCAGATGTGGGGCCGGGCGGGCCGGCGCCGGGAGGGACTCGCGGTCTACGTCGCCGGCGAGGACGCGCTCGACCAGTTCTTCTGCCGCCACCCGGACGAATTCCTCGATCGCCCGGTCGAGGCAGCGATCCTCGACCACGCGAACGACCGGATCCAATCCGGGCACCTGCTCGCGGCGGCGTACGAGGCGCCGCTTGACGGCACCGATTCGCAGCCGGGGGGCGACGACGACCGGATCCTCGGGCCCGGGTGGCGCGCGCTGGCCGACGAGCTCGTGAGCGCCGGCGAGCTGCGCCGCTCGGGGCGGCGCTACCTGCCGCGCGGGCCCGGTTTCCCAGCCGGCGAGATCTCCTTGCGCTCGGCCTCGCTCGACTCGCTCGCGGTCGTCGACGCGAGCTCGGGCGAGGTGCTCGGCACCGTTGAGGCCGAGCGAGCGTTCGGGACGGTCCATCCCGGCGCCGTCTACCTGCATCTGGGCGAGGCGTACGAGGTCCGCGAGCTCGACCTCGCCGGGCGCCGCGCGGTCGTCGAGCCGTTCGAGGGCGACTGGTACACGCAGCCGAAGACCGAGACCAACGTCTACATAGAACGGCTCGACAGCACCAAGAGCGCTGTCACGGCCGCCGAGGGCGCGGCGGCGGCCGATGACACGGCCGGCGCGGGGTCGCTCCACCCGGGCGTCGAGCTCTCCTTCGGCGACGTCTCAGTGAGCGAGCAGGTGATTGCCTTCCAGCGCAAGCGGCTCTCCGACCACGAGGTGATCGACCTCACGGCGCTCGAGCTGCCCGAGCAGAGCTTTCCGACCCAGGCGCTCTGGTACGCGCTTCCGGACGAGCTCGCGGGCCCCAAGGCGTTGCCCCCCGACGTGCAGCTCGGCGCGCTGCATGCCGCCGAGCACTCCCAGATCGCGGTCCTCCCGTTGCTCGCGATGTGCGATCGCTGGGACATCGGCGGACTCTCGACGAACGTCCACTTCCAGACCGGCAAGCCGACGATCTTCGTCTACGACGGCCACCCCGGGGGCGTCGGGATCGCGCGCCGCGGGTTCGACCTGTTCGCCCGGCTGGTTGGCGACGCGCTGCGGCTCGTATCCGAGTGCCCCTGCGAAGCGGGCTGCCCGTCCTGCGTCCAGAGCCCGAAGTGCGGGAACCTGAACGAGCCGCTCCACAAGGCGGGCGCGATCGAGCTGATGGGCGGGATCCTCGGACGCCGATCCGGGTAGCCGCTCGAGATGCCGTTCGCCCGCACCCTCCCCAGCTCGCTCCCGCGCCGCTTCGCCGGCGCCCGCCACGCCGTCGCTCGGACCACCGCCGGCTCGTTCGAGCTGATCCTCGCGGAGCGATTCGCGCTCCGCCTGCGGGGGTTGGCCCGGCTCGAGGCGGATCAGATGCCCCCGCTCCTGTTCCCGCGCTGCCGCTCGCTCCACACCTATTGGATGGCGGCGCCGATCGCCGTCGCCTGGCTCGACCTGACGCTCGAGGGCGAACGTGGTCACGCTCAGCTCCTGCGGCTCGATGAGTCGGTCGGCAGCCGACGAACCCTCCGCGCGCCCGGCGCCCTCGGGCGGGAGGCGAAGCGCCGGGTCGCGGCGCTCGAGCTGCCAAGCGTGCAAGGGTTGCTCGACCCCTCGAGTCCGACCCTCGAGCTGACCCTGGTCGGGGATTCGCGCCGGCCCGGGCGGTGAGCGGCGGCGCGGTTCCTGCGAAGCTCGATCGATGGCCGAGCCGGACGCGACGATCGAGGTGCTCGTCAGGCCGCGCGCGGCCCGCGACGAGGTCGCGGGCGAGCACGCGGGCGCGATCGTTATCCGGGTCACGGCCCCGCCCGCGGACGGGCGCGCGAACGCCGCGGTCCGCAAGCTGATCGCGAAACGCGCCGGCGTCGCCGCGGGACGGGTCGAGATCGTCCGTGGGCAGGCGGCCCGCCAAAAGCTCGTCCGCGTGCGGGGAATCGAGCCGGGCCGGCTGCGCTCGGCGCTGCTCGGTTACGGGACTCGCCAGCGGCCGATCCGGCGCTAGCCTTAACCGCCGCGGCGAGGTAGCTCAGTTGGTAGAGCACACGACTGAAAATCGTGGTGTCGCCGGTTCGATTCCGGCCCTCGCCATTCAGAGGTCTTCACCTTTGACCTCCACCCATGTTCACGTTTGCCGCGGACGGAATCGGCTCGGGGAGGCGAGCAGTCGCAGTGCCCGGGGCGCGGTGGCGACGCCGC
>WHSW01000027.1 GCA_009379895.1 Solirubrobacterales bacterium | reverse complement strand
CGAGAGCCTCGAGCGCGCGAGCGCGGACCCCGAGCGCGCGCTGGCGCGGCAGCGGTTTCGCGAGCGGCTGCTGCGGGCCGCGAACGCCGCCGCGAGCGACGAGGAGGCGGACGCGCCGGGCGAGGCGCCAGCGGGCGAAGCGGAAGCCGGGATCCGCAGTGGGGACCCCGAGCCGGCGGTCGAGAGCGAGGCGAGCCGATGAGCGCGCCGGCGCTGGCAGAGCGTGCTCGCGGTGCGCCCGCGCGCCCGCTCTCGGCGGAGCTCGAGCGGGCGCTCTCGCTTCGGCTTCCGGTCCGCCGCCTGTCGGTGAGCTCGATCCGCAAGTTCGCCCGCTGTCCGGAGGCGTGGGCGCGCCACTACATCGCCGGCGAGCCGGAGCGAATCGGGGCGAGGCTGATCGCCGGGCGCGCGTTCGGCGCCGCGGTCGGCGCCTCCTACCGAGCGCGAATCACGGGCGAGGCCCTGTCCGCGCGAACCGCGGACGACATCCTCTGCGTGCGCTTTGACTCCGAGGCGCGCGAGGCGCGGCGGGATGGGACGCTGGCGCCGGGCGAGGAGCGGGCGCGCGCGAGTCGGCTCGTCCGGCGCTCGCCGGCTATCTGGCGAGCGTGCTGCCGGCGGTGCGAGAGGCGCGCGAGACGGAGCGCGAGCTCGACCTCGGCGGCCTGGCCCAGCACGGTGAGGGGGCGGGCTGGGGCTTCGTCGGCTACCTGGATCTCGACTGCGCGCAGGAGGTCTGCGACTACAAGCTCTCGGGCTCGCGCTGGTCGCAGAACTGCGCCGATCGCGACTGGCAGGTCGACGCCTACCTGTGGCTGCGCGAGCTGGCCGGCGAGCCGGCGGAGGAGTTTTGCTTCCACGTCGCGAGGCCGGGGTCCGAGGAGGTCGCGGTGATCCGGACGAGGCGCTCGGCGGAGCGGCTTCGGTTCTTCGAGCGGCGCCTGGCGGGGATCGCGGAGCGGATCGCGCAGGCGGTCAGCTCGAGGGTGTGGGGGTACGCGCCCGAGGGCGCCTGGTGGTGCTCGCGGAAGTGGTGTGCGAGCTGGGACGGGTGCCCCGCGGGTGGGGGCGTCGCGTGAGGGGTCTGAGGCCGTCGGCGAAGGACGGACGGGGCGCGGCAACGGACCGCGCGATCACAACACGAGGAGGATGAGATGGCACAGGTGAACATCAACCGGGTCGTCGTCAGCGGCAACCTGACCCGCGACCCCGAGCTGCGACAGACCAACGGCGCGACCGCGGTCTGCGAGCTGCGGATCGCGGTCAACTCGAGCCGCAAGGACTCAAGCGGCGAATGGGTGGACAAGCCCAACTACTTCAACGTCAAGGTCTGGGGGGCCCAGGGCGAGAGCTGCGCCACCTACCTGTCGAAGGGCCGCCCGGTGGCGGTCGACGGGCGGCTCGATTGGCGCGAGTGGGAGGCCAGGGACGGTTCGGGCAAGCGCCAGGCGGTCGACATCGTCGCCGAGCGAGTCCAGTTCGTCGGCGGCCCGCGCGGGGAGGATGAACGCCGCGAGCGCGAGCCGGCGGCGGTAGGCGGGGCGTTGGAGGGCCGGGACGACGACGACGAGTTTCCGTTCTGATGGCCGAGGTGGTTGCAGCGCGCGAGCCGTGGGCGCGCGGGGCCGTGATCAGGACACGGCGGCGCCCCGCGGGCGGGCGGTGCGCGACGCCGAATTGCGAGCGCCCGCCCGCCGAGAGCGAGCGGTTCTGTGCCCCGTGCGCGCGGGTGCTGGCGCGGGTGCATGTGGCGCTCGAGGCCGAGGAGGCGCAGCGCTCGGCGCGCGGAAGGCTGAGGGCGGCAACGCGCGGGATGAGCGCGGCGGAGATCGAGAGGGAGCCGGCGCCGTGAAGAGCCGTCGAGGCGCGAGGAATGCGCAGCGGCCCGAGATCGCGCTGCGGCGCGCGGGAGGGGGCCCGGCCGAGTTCCTCGACGACGTGGTCGTGCGATCGGTGGAGATGTTTCGCGCCGAGGTCCTGGAGCGCACGCGGAGCGGCGACAGGACGCGCTGTCTGTGGCTGTGCTGCTACCTGCCAAACGGCGACCGGATCACCTGGCACGCCACGGGCCGGTTCGACTTCTACGTGGTCGAGGAGCCCGAGCACGGCTACCGCGACGCGGACTCGGGCGAAGACGTCGGCGAAGGGGATCGGCGATGAGCGAGATCGCGAGCGCGAGCTCGTGGCCGAAGGACGTCGTCGTGTGCGCCAACTGCGGTGAGCCCGCCGTCTTGCCGCACTGGCGCTGCGAGACGGGGATGTGCGCCGACTATCCCGACCGAGGGTGGACGCCGAGGGGCGAGGAGGTGGCGGTGGTTCCGCACGCGCTCTGTGAGCGGCTTGCGGCGGCGCTTGGGGCGCTCGTACCCGACGCGCCGGACCTCGAGCGCCACGAGACGGGCTGTGCGATGCGATGCACGACGAGCTCTACGCGAGCCCCGCTCCCGACGAGCGCCCGCGGCACCCGCGGCGCTGCGATTGCTGCTGGGGCGCGCTGCGCGAGGGCGCGGCGGCGCTCGGGACCTATCGGGGCCAGGTGGGCGCGGCCTAGCGCCAGGGGAAGGAGACGACGCGATGACGGGGCGGCCTGTGGCCGCCCCGTTCGCATGCACGCAAGGAGGTTTCAGATGGACACCCATGCGCGCGAGGCGCTTCGCCTCGCAAACGGGGTCCAGGGGGAGCTCGGGCTCTCGCCGGTCGCGGCCCTGGTCAAGGGCGAGCGACGCGACCCGGAGCGCTGCCCGGTGGCGCGAACGATCGGGATGCACGAGCCCGGGCTTGACTGCGCGGTGGACGGGGACGAGGTGGCGGTCTCGGTTGGCGCCGGCGCGAGGGCGGTGCCCGCGCACACGTTTGCGCAGCCGGCACGGGCGGCTTGGCTTGTGGAGCGCTTCGACGCCTGGTCCTATCGGTGGCTGGAGGCGAGCGCGTAGTGGCACGGCCGTCCACTACCTACGGACTCTCGGAGGCGAAGCTGCGCCAATCGCAGGCGCGCCGGCGGCTGCGCGAGCTGGGCGAGGCGACGCCGCGCGAGACGTTCCCGCTGGAGGTCGGGGTGAGGCTCGCCGGGGGCGAGCGGCTCCCGCTCGAGGCGGAGGCGCTGCTTCGCGATTCGGTCGAGGTCGCGCCGGCGATCGCGCTGCGGTTCGTGCTGTGGATGAGCGCCGCGGGCGCGACGAGGCGCGGGGAGCGGACCTGGACCCTGCAGGCGGCGCGGGGCGCGGCGGAGATCGTGCTCGGGGTGTGCCCGCGCGGGATCCTGATGGCCGCGGAGTCGCTTCGGCGGGGCCACAGGACGGGCCGCCAGCGCGAGCGCGAGCTGCAGAAGCTCGTCGGCGAGCTCGGTCTGGCGGTGGGGGAGCTCGACTGCCGGATCGCTGAGGCAGAGGTCGACGCGACACCGTTCTGCGCGATCTGTCTCGACGCGACCAAGGTCGGCCAGCTGCGGCTGCGGGTGGTGACGATCGCGGGCGGCGTGGTCCGCTCCGGTGGGCTGCTTCACCGCTGGCCGCTCGAGGGGCAGATCCGCCGCCCGCCGGCGCGCCCCGACGAGGCCGCGGAGGTGCTCCACGACGCGCGCGGCGCCGGGATCGCGGTCCAGGACCCCGATCGGATCGCGGGCCCACTGGAGGCGCTCGTCCGCGGCTCGGTCGCGCTTCACGAGGTGCGCGGGATGCCGGGGCTGTGCGATCTGACCGAGGGCCAGAACGCGGGGCGCCCGGTGCGCCGGCGCCGGCTCGGGTGCGCAGCGGGGGTGCGGGTCGCGCGCCGGCGCGAGGAGCGCGGCGAGCCGGCGATGGTGGCCGCACGGGTCGCCGACATGGCGGCGATGGCGGCGGCGAGGCCCGCGCTTGACGACGTGCTGCTCGAGCCGCAGCGGCGCGTGGCGGGGGCACAGCTGGCCGCGGGCTTCGGGGTGATGAACACGAGCGACGTCGGCACCGGGAAGACGACGACCACGCTGCGCGGCCAGCGCCTGGCCGCGCGGGCCGAGCCCGGCTTCCGGGCGCTGGTGGTGGTCCCGGCGGAGCTCTGCGAGCAGTGGGCGGAGGAGGCGGAGCGGTTCTTCCCCGAGGCGGACGTGGTGCTGCCGGAGGGGATGCGCGGCTTCGCCCGCGAGCTGGTGCGCTTCGAGCGGGCGACGGGCGATCGCCCGGGCCTCGTCATCAGCGGCTATGAGCAGGCGCGCCGCGGGGTCGGCGAGCTCGAGGTGCTGACCTACTCGCAGCTGGTCGTCGACGAGGCGGCGCGGCTCGCCAACCCCGAGACGCAGCTCTCGCGGGCGCTGTGGCGGCTGCGGGCTCGCGCGGCGCTCGCGATCTGCCTTACCGCGACGCCGGTCGGGCGCTCGCTGGAGGAAATTGACGCCCTGGTCGCGTTTTGCTTCGAGGACCGCCGCTCGCTTTCAGAGCGGCGGATCGGGCGCAGCTACGCCGGGTTTGACACGCTCTCGCGCGAGCGCCTTCGCGAGGCCCTCGGGCCGCTGATGCAGCGGGTGAGCAGGGGCGAGCTCTCGGGGCACATGCCGGAGCTGGGCGAGGTGGAGACGCTGAGGCTCTCGCCGGGCCCGGCGCTTCGCGAGCTGCTCGAGGCGTGCGAGTCGCGGATCGCCGCGCTCTACGCCGAGGTCAAGGAGCGGGCGGCGACGGGGGCCGCGCGCGGCTCCGCGCTGGCGGCGGAGGCGCAGCGGGAGCTCGCGCGCATGCGGGGCGTCCTGCTCGGGGGGGTGACGGCGGCGCGGATGGCGAAGGACGCCGAGTCGCTTCGCGGCTCCGGGGGCCAGGTGGCGCGCCTGCTCGAGGCCGATGGGCTGGTGGGCCGGGCGATCGCCGAGGGCTCGCCCGCGCGGCGGGTCGTCGCGCAGGCGATCGCCGACGCGCTTCAGAACGGAGAGCAGGTGCTGTGCTTCAGCGAGTTCACCTCCCACCTGGAGCTGCTCGGCCGGGCGCTTCGCGACGAGCACGGGGTCGAGCCGGCGCTCTATGCGGGACCGACGCCGAAGCCCGAGCGGGAGGCGGTCAAGCGTCGCTTTCGGGCCGGCGAGCTCGGCTGCGTGCTGGTGGCTCCGCTCGGGCGCGAGGGCCACAACCTCCAGCCGGCGTCGGCCTCGGGGCTCGTGTTGCACTACGACCTGCCGTGGGAGCCGCGGGCGTTCGTTCAGCGCTCCGGTCGCGGTGCGCGGCTGGGCTCGGCGGCGGAGCGGATCGGCGTGCTGGTGCCGGTGCTCCGGCACTCGATCGAGGAGCGCGTGGCGCATCTGCTGTTGCCGCGGGCGGCGAAAGCGGTCGAGGCGCTCGCGCGCGATGACGAGCGTGATCCACTCGCGGGGCAGCTGCACGGCCTCGCGGCGGAGCTCGCCGCCGACGGGGCTTCGACGCTGATCGAGATCTGCGAGCGGATCCTCGCCGAACGTGCGAACGGGCGGCGCCGAGCCGTGCCGGTAGAGGAGGCGCCGAGCCCGGGTGCGTGACGGTGTGCCTGGCGCGCCCGGACGACCGGCGGGACAGGGTGTTCGCGGACTGGCGGACGGCCGAGCGCGAGTCGGTGCTCGGCTAGCTCGCGTTTGGCGCCGGCGCCCGAGCGCGGCGCCGCGGCCGAGCGTCTTCGGGGTCGCGAACGTCGCCTGACCCCGAGCGAGGCGAGGAAGAGACCGCATGGGGGCGGTGGATGCCGCCCGCCTGCGTGCAACGAAAGGAACGCTTTCATGGCTTCACCTGTGGAGTCGGCGGAGGGCTCTGCCCTTCGCGGCTTCCTCGCCGAGGAGATGGGCGAGGAGCTCAAGGTCGGCAGAGAGCCGGCCGGGGAGGGGAATGAGGACTGCAAGCGGCGTCATTACACGCGCCCGAACGGCGAGGTCTACGTCGGCCGCTCGGTGCCACGAAACGAGGCCGGGGTGCGAGACGACGTCGAGCTCTTTCGGGCGCTTCGCGAGGTGCGGATCTTCCCGCGGCTTCTGAGCGCGCCCGGCACGGGGAAGACCAGTGCGATTGAGGCGAGCTTCGGCTCGGAGCTGATCACCGTGGTCTGCGCCGAGGGAACCGACGAGGACACCCTCGTCGGCGGCTATCGCCCCCGCCCGGACTGGGAGTGGGTCGATGGGCTGGTGACGAAGGCGCTGCGCGAGGACCGGCCACTGCTCCTGGACGAGTTCGCGGCCGCGCATCCGCGCGTCCAGTCGCGGCTCAACGGCGTCTTCGACGGGCGCCTTGAGCTCGTGCTGTCCGAGCGCGACGGCGAGGTCGTGCGCGCCGGGCGCAAGTTCTGGGCCGCGGTCGCCTACAACCCGGGGCCCGAGTTGCAGCTCTCGGCGGCGATGGAGTCGCGGTTTTCGCTGCCGATCCGCTACCGCACCGACTACCGGGTGGCGCGCGAGATCGGGGTGCCCGACAGGGTGGTGCGCCTGGCAAAGCGCCTGGAGCGGATGGTCGGTGCGGGGGAGGCATCGTGGAGCCCGCAGATGCGCGAGCTGGTCGCGTTCAGGCGCCACGCGGAGCTGCTCGGCGAGCGCTGGGCGGTCGGGGCGCTGGTCGGCGCCGCGCCCGAGGGATGCGAGGAGGAGGTGGCGGCGGCCTGCGCGGAGGTCTTCCGGGACGTCCCCGCGCGACCGCTCGAGCTGTGAGCGGGAGGCTCGCCAGGGCGGCGGCGCTTACGACCACCCCCGCCGACGTCGGCCCGGAGTGGGGGGCGCTCTCGGCGGAGCTCTCCGAGCTCGCCTTCCGCTACGCGGAGGGGGTGGGGGTGCGCTGCTGGCCGAAGGCCTCGGCGCCGGCGCCGGGGTGCTGCTACCTCGAGTCGGGGACGATCCTGCTCGACGGGGAGCTGATCCGCGAGCCGGCGGCTCTGGGCGAGATCGTGGCGCCGCCGGCGCTTCGCGCGGATCTCGCCGTGCTCGCTGGCGTGCTCCTGCATGAGTGCGGGCACGCGAACCACTCGCGCCTGGAGGTGAACGCGCGGGCGCACGAGGAAGGAGTGGCGGAGGAGGCGAAGCTGCTCGAGGAGCCGCGAATGGAGACGCGCTTTTGCGATCGCCATCCGATCGCCAAGCGGTTCGTCCGAGCGGCGGTGCGGCGGATCAACGTCGAGCACCTGCCCGAGCCCGGGACGCCGCTAACCCGCGCCCACGCCGCCCACATCGGCGTCGTCCTGGGCGGGCGCGAGCGCGCCGGCACGCTCCCGGAGGAGCTCAGGGAGCGGGTCTGGGCGCTGGTCGAGGCGGGGGTTGGCGCGGACGACGCGACGAAGCTCGGCGAGCTGGTGCCGCGCGCTTGCGAGATCGCGGACGGCGACGCCGAGGCGATGGTCGCGGCCGCCCGCGAGCTGCGCGAGCTGGTCGGAGCGGATTCCGAGGCGGCTCTGCCCGAGGCCCTCGCCGGGGCTCTGCGCGAGCTGATCGAGGCGACGCTTGAGGCGGCCGGCGCGAAGGCGGCCGGCGCGATCGCGGGCGAGGGCGATGGAGAGCTCGAGGACGGCGAGCTGGCCGAGGCCCGGGAGGCGCTCGAGCGGCTCGCCGGGCGGGTGCGCGACGAGGTCTCGGAGGCGAAGGAGCGCGAGGAGCGCCGGCGCAACCGCGGGCACGGGCGGGGGCGGGGCGCGGGCTTCGGCGCGAGGCCCGGGAGTCCCCCCGGACCCGCGGAGCGGGCCGCGGCGCGCGCGATGGAGCGCGAGCTGCGCAGGGTGAAGGCGCGGCGGACGGCGCGCGAGGGATCGCGGGTCCCGGGGCGGTTTGCGGCGCGACGCGCGATGCGGGTTGAGGCAGACCGCGCCCGCGGGGTGGTGCGGCTGCCCGAGCCCTACGTCCGCCGGGTCGAGGTGAAGGCGTCGCTGTGGGCGCCTGAGGTCGCGGTCGCGATCGACACCTCGGGTTCGATGGCGGTGCACTGCGACGAGCTGGCACGGGTCGTCTGGGTGGCGGCGAAGGCGATCCGGGCGATCGGCGGGCGCCTGGCCGTCCTCGGCTTCGGCGACCGCGGTGAGGTGATCCTCGCCGCGGGCGATCGGCTCGCGAGCGTGCCCGAGTTCAGCTGCCGGGGCGGCACCGAGCGCTTCGACCTGGCGGCGGCGCTGATCTGGACTGAGCTTCGGTTCTCCGATCGGCGGCGCCCGCGGCTCCTCGTGATCGTCTCCGACGGCGTCTGGGTCTCGCACGCCGATGCCTCCGAGGCGGAGCTGCGGCGGATCCGCGAGGCCGGCGTAGCGACGGTGCACGTCGGGATCGGCGGGCCGCCGGTCGAGCACGGTGCCGCTCGGGCCGGCTCGATCCCCGACCCGGCAGCGCTCGGCGAGATCCTCGGCGAGGAGTGCCGCGCGGCGCTCGAGCGGCGCGCGTAACGGCAAGGAGCACACGAGCACAGCGACAGGAGCTATGATGACCGAAATGACAGTGACTACGACACAGACGCAGGGCGAGGGCGTCTACGCCCGCCTCGTCGCCGAGTTGCGCGAGGTTCTCACCGCGCGCGAGATCGCCGGCGCGAGCGGCGTCGCGGAGCGCCAGGTCCACCACTGGCGGGCGGGAGAGACGCGGCCGCGGGGCGAGGCACGCGAACGCCTGCTCGAGCTCCACTACGTGCTCGAGGGCCTGCGCGACGTCTATACGCCGGAGGGGATCGAGGTCTTCTGGCACGGACGGAACCGCGACCTGGAGGGCCGGCGGCCGATCGACCTGGCGCAGGCAGGAGAGTTCGAGCGGCTGGTCGAGCTGGTCGGCCGGCTGCGGGACTCGAACTTCTAGCCGGTGAACGCGAAAGCGCTGCGGGCGGCCGTCGAGGCGCTCGGCGGGCCGCTCGAGGCGACGTTCCAGCGCCACCAATCGCTACGCCAACCGCCGCTCGCCGGTAGCACCCGCGGTGGGCGCTGGGGGCAGCCGCGAGCGTTCCCGGTCCTCTATCTGGGCCGCCCGCGGGAGTCGGTGATCGCGGAGGCCTACCGACACCTGGTCGACCCGGTCGAGGGCATGCGCCCAGAGCTCGTGCCGCCGAGGCTGCTTTTGAGCGTGGGCGTTCGGCTCGAGCGGGTGGCGGACCTGCGCAAGGCCGCGGCGCTCGACGCGGTCGGGCTCGACGCGGGCTCGCTCGCGGGCCCCTATGAGCCGTGTCAGCGGGTCGCGGCGGCCGCCCACGGCGCCGGGGTGCAGGCGATCCTCGCACCGTCGGCGAGCGGACTCGGGGAGACGCTGGCCGTGTTCACCGACCGCCGGGTCGGCGTCGAGCTCCTCGACGAGGAGATCTGGGCGCAACTGCCACCCGATCCGCGCCGCTAGCCGGCCGAGGCGGATCGACGGCGCGGCAAGCCCCGGGTCCTCGGTGAGGGCCGGGTGGTGGGGGCCAGCGCTTCGCTGCCGCGCGTCGCCGAGCGGCGCAGCGGTGCTCGGGGGGGCGTGCGGGGTGGCGATCGCCGGCGGCGATCGGGGAGAGGAACAAGACCGATCGGGGCGGGCCGAGGCCCGTCCGAGGAGGTGCGATGGACTCGAAGGACGAGGCAGGCGCAGAGGCGCGCCTGTTCATGAGCAAGGCAGAGCCGCGGATGGAGCTGATCCACCTGCGGCCCGAGGAGATCGAGGTGCGCCACAACCCCCGCCGGCTAGCGGACGTGGCGGGGATCAGGCGTCTCGCGACGTCGATCGCGCGCCTCGGCCTCGAGCAGCCGCTGTTGGTCTCGCGCGAGGGCTCTGGCTACGCGCTGGTGGCCGGCGGTCGGCGGCTCGAGGCAGTGAGGGAGTTGGGCTGGGAGGAGGTTCCGTGCGTGGTCCTTGGCGACGACGACCCCAACCTGCGCCGGATCCGGGCCGGCTCGGAGAACATGGCGCGGAGCGCGATGACGGCCTCGGAGGAGGCGTCGGAGCTCGCCGCCTACATGGACGAGCTCGGGCTCTCGGTCGAGGAGGCCGCCGAGGCGGTCGGGATCTCGGCCGAGACGGCCCGCGAGCGACGGCTACCGCTGCTCGAGCTGCCGAAGCGCGTTCGCTCGAAGGTCCACACCGGCGAGGTCGGAGTCGATTCGGCGATGAGACTGGTGCGGATCGCGCGGCGCTCGCCGAAGCTCGCGCGGGAGATCGCCGAGCGGCTCGCCTGCGGCGCGCTCGAGCGCCGGGCCTTCTGTGCCGATCCGGCGGCCGCGCTCGCCGTTGTGGCCGCGGAGGAGGGCGAGCCGGAGGCGCTCTGCGTGCCGTTCAGCGAGGGCACGCGCCTGGAGGTCGCCGAGACCGCGCGGCGGGTCTGGGCGGCCTGCGACGCCGAGGCACTCGACGCGGACACGGCGGAGAAGCTGCGCGAGGCGCGCTTCGGCCCGGCGAACCGCCTGATCGAGGTGACGGTGACCGACGTCACCGCGGCTCAGGGCGCGGGCGCGCTGCTCAGCTACCGGCGCGGTCCGGCCACGGTCGACTTCCTCGTCGACCCGGCCTACGGGACCGAGTGGCTGGGCGAGGCGCTCTCGCGGGCGCGGTCGCTCGACGACGAGGAGGCCCCCGAGCGCGAAGGGGTCGCGGACGGCGAGGCCGCCGAGGCGGAGCGCACGCGGCGAAAGCGCGAGGCGGCGCAGGCGACGGCCGACAACGAGCTGATCGGCGACGGGCTCGCGCTCGAGCTCGATCACCAACGCGAGGTGCCGAGGCCGGTCGCCGAGTTGATCGCGGGGCTGGTCGTCGATGCGTACGGCTCGCAGCTGGCACACGGCGCGCGGCTGGTTCGGCGGCGCTGGTGGCGGCGCGAGGTCAAGGAGATGCGCTCGGGCGCGATCCGCTCGGTGGAGCGCCCGCTTGAGGTCGACGAGGCGCGCGAGCGCCTCGAGGAGCACCTGGCGAAGGCCGAGACCGGAGCGGAGCTGATCGGCCGCCTGGCGGCGCACGCGGTCGCGGCGGCGAGCTGCGATCAGCGAGCGCTTGCGCCCTCCGCTCGCCGGCGGATCGTGCTCCCCTACGGGGCCGAGGGGACGGTCGCCGGGCGGATGGCCGGGGCGCTGGCCGAGCTCGCCGGGAGGGTGCTGCCGCGGCGCCGCTACGAGGCACTTCGCTCGGAGCTCGCGCTCGATGAGGCGAAGCCGCTCCGCGACCGTCGCTCGGCACGCCAGATCGAGCGCTCAGCGCGCAAGCGCACGGCGGAGGAGGCCGAGCGCCGCGCGGCGGAGGAGGCGGAGCGACCCTGGGGCTCGCTCCTGGATCGCGAGCCAAAGACCGCGGTGGGCGGCAGCGCGGAGGAGGCAAGCGCGGAGGAGGCAAGCGCGGAGGAGGCAAGCGATGGGTCGCCATGAGATCGGGTTTGGGGCTTCATCGATCGCAGTCGAGGTGCGCGAGGGGACGCCTTCGTTCGCGGTCGCGGGCACGCCCGACGCCGCGGTGCGCGAGCTGCGCGAGCGGGTTCGCGCCGCGATCGCAAACGCGGGCTTCGAGTTCCCGTTTGCGCCGATCAGCGTCGCGATCAGGCCCGCGGGACCACGCCGGGTGCCCGGCGAGCTCGAGGTGGCGATCGCGGTCGCGCTGCTGATCGCCTCGGGGCAGGTCGACCCGGGGGCCGTCGCGGGCCGCTCGCTTCGCGGCGAGCTTCGGCTCGATGGTTCGGTCGCCGCCGCGCCGACGCTCAGAAACCTCGCCGAGCTGCACCCAGGGAGATGAACGACAGAGCCGGACGGGAGCACGGCAGGGCTCCCGCCCGGGTCGCGATCGAAGGAGGCTGAGATGAACGAGGACGCGCGGGCGGCGGCGCTGGCCGACGAGCTCGGGGCGCTGGGGTGCGACGTGCGCAGGGCGGGGGAGGCGAAGTCGCCGTGAGCTTTCGCGAGCTGGCGGCGCGGGCGGACTACCCGCCCGCGCGCGAGCTGGTGGTGCGAGAGGTCTGCCGGGCGCTGTACGGGGTGAACACCGTCTTGGGGCTCCGCCACGGCGCGCTGGTGGCGCTTTCGATCGCCCGCTCGCTGGCAACCCAGATCGAGAGCCGGGCGAGTGCGCGGCGGGCGGCGCTCGATGCCGTGTGCATCGCGGACGAGCTGCTGGCGATGGCGCGGATCGCGAGGGCGGGGATCGGGCGTGGCTGAGCGCGAGCGAGAGGAGAACGCAGGTGGCGGAGGTGATCGTGAGGACGAGCTGCCCGGTCTACGTCCACGTGGACCCGGAGGCGGGTGAGATGCTGCAGGTGGTGGTGGCAGACGAGGAGCTTGATCACCACGGGGCGGAGGCGATCGACGTCATCGGGGTCGAGGGGGAAAAGGAGCGCCAGGAGGCCGAGCTGCGCGCGCTGGAGGTCTACGAGGACCCCGATCTCCTGTGGCCCGCGTGGCGGTTCGGCCACTGAGGAAGCGGTCGAGATAGGGGCGGGGCCGAAACGGGCATGGCGGTCGAGGCGCTGTGAGCGCCGCTGGGGCCGCGGGCGCTGAGCCGCGCAAGGGGCGAGCGGTGCCGGTGCGGGTGCTTCTCGCCCGCGGGAGGCGGATGCGAGGGGGTGAGAGGCGATCTAAGGGCCTGGAGACGGGGAGCGCGTGCGATCGGACCCGGGATTTGGGTCCGAGCACGCGCGGGCGAACGGCCGCGAGGCAAAGGAGGAGAGGAGATGAGGTGCTCGCTGACACCGCGCCAGGCGCTGGTTGTGACCCAGATCGCCGCGGCGCTTTTGGAGGAAGAGCCCGAGGGGGCGGTGGGCGAGGGCGCCTACGTGCTCGAGCTCGCGCTCGAGGAGGCGGGCTGTCGCGAGGCCCGGGCGATCGAGCTCGAGGATCGCGACGTGCCGTGGGTGCGCGCGGCGCTGTCGGCGTATGAGCGCCGCTGCGGAGGCGCGCTCAACGACGAAGAGCGCGAGACCGTCGGCGCCCTTCGCGGCCAGCTGGCCGGGGCTCGCTTCGCGCGAGTCGCGGCGCTGGGCGCGCGCGCCGCTGGGCGGAGCGCGCATCGCTGAGCGCCTTCGCTTCAGCGCGGCGGAAGCGAAGGGGGCCGAGGCGGACGGGGAGTTGCCCTGTTCGCCCCGACCCCTCTCTTCGATGGCCTTTTTTTTCGCTGTTCCTAAAACGCTATGCTGACGGTGATGCCGAAGCGCTATGGCGAGGACGAGCGCCTGCGGCTCGCGCAGCTGCTCGAGGGTCAGGGCCTGACCCTGCGCGAGGCGGCCCGGCGGGTGGGGGTGTCCGCGTCGACGGCCTGGCGCTGGCAGTCGCAGGGGCGCCAGGCGGCCAACCGCGAGCAGGCGGCGGCCTGGGCGCGCAGGCATCGCGCTCGCGTGGTCGCGCGCCAGCGGGACTACCGGCGGCGGCTGGCCGAGTCCGGTCACAGCGAGAGGCGCCCGAGCTGGCGGCGCCATTGACATTCGCGAAGCCGCCGACGGCGTTTGCGTTGATCGCGGCGGCGATCGCGCTGGTGCTCGCGGGCGAGGCGGTCGCGGCCGCGGGTAGCTCCGGGGGCGAGACCTGCGGCGGCGAGGTGGCGACGGTGGTCGGCACCGCTGAGGCGCTTCCCGCCCCGGACGGCCCCTCGTGGAGCTTCCGGTCACCGTCGCACCCGGCGCCTGTGCGGACGCCATCAGCCGCGGACCTCGACGACCGGCACCCCCACCTCGCGCCGGACCCGCTCGGCGAGCGCCCCGGCCCGATCCCAGCCCGGCTCGGCGCCCGCCAGCATCACGACCTCGTCGGCGGAGAACCATCGCAGCCCGTCGACGAGTGCGCTGATCGGCTCGGCGTCCTGATCGACGTGACCGGTTGCGCGCACGCCCCGGTCGCGCAGCATGCAGAGCGCCTGCTCGACCCGCTCCCGTGCCCGGCGGGCCTCGGCGTCGAAGTCGTCGGTCAGGATCCCCAGACGGGACGAGGCCACGACCGGGGCGAGGACCATCACATCGGTTGCGGCGCGGTCTGCGCGGCGGCACACCGCATCGCACAGGGCCGGGTTCTCGAGGCCCCGATCCGCGACCACGAGGATCCGGTGGCGGGCGCCCTCGGGGCGCATGCGGATGTCGGCGATGTCGGGCAGCTCGCGGGCGCCCCTGATCGCGAGGTAGAGGCCGGCTCCCCAGACGGGCGCGGAGAAGACGATGCCCCTCACCGGTCCCAGGTAGATCGCGAGGATCGACACCAGAGCGACCCCGGCGGCGAGGAGGGGGACGGGGACCCCGATCAGGTCCGAGCGCATCCAGTGGCGAAGCCTGTTGACCAGCGCTTCCATCGCGTTCATCCGTCAGTCGCCGCGGCGCCTCATGCATCCGCACCGTGGACCGGAATCGCTCCGGAGCGGCTACCGGCAACCAGACATGCCCGCGTAGCAAGCCATCACGCTCCCGCGGCACTTTACCCAGATCGCCTAGGGAAACGCGCCGGGGCGCCGCTCAGTAAGCAGCACGGCGACGAGCGCGAGCAGGGCCAGCGTCAGCGCGCCAATCGCGGCGCGGAGCGCTAGGGCGCGGACGGCGCCGCGGCGCACGCGAGCCGCGAGCGCGGCGTCGGCCGGATCGCACACCGAGCGCTGGCGAAGGCGGGTCATGCCCCGCGCCTGGACGACGCCCGCGAGGGTCGCGATCAGCAGGGCGGCGGCGAGCATCACGGCGGGCAGCGCGGCGCCGTCCCAGTCGCGTTCGCTCAGCAGCGCGGCCCCGCCGGCGAGGGCGATCACCAGCGCGACGCCCCCGACGACGCCGTAGCTGCGGCCGAGCGCCCGGAAGAAGGCGACCTGTTGGGGGTGATCGAGCTGGCGTCGGGCGACCCTGGTGACGACCGCGATCGCCACGAAGCCCCCCACCCAGACGGATGCGGCCAGCAGCTCGACGAAGACCAGCAATGGGTGTGCCGCCGCGAGCGCCATCACGCGTGCAGCACCTCCTTGGGGAGGGATGAGGCCGCCGGGCACCTCCCGAGGATGGCTAGGGCGCGGTTTCAGCGTCTCGAGCCTGGTGATGGTCACGGGACAGTGGCGCGAGCGCCTCGCTGCGCCTCATCGCGACGATCCCTCGGTCCCCTTGCGCGCCGCCGCCTCGCGGGCCAGGGGTCCGCGCAGCTGGATCAGGCAGCCAGCGGCGTCGGGGTCCTTGGGGACGAAGCCGGCGAGCTTGGTCTTCGGGTCGATCGCATCGAGGAGGCCGCGCGTGAGGCCTCGGTGCAGGCCGCAGACGATCGGCTGGCGCTCGCGAACCGCGTCGCGGTACGGGCAGTTGTCCAGGCAGTAGGTGAGCTTGTCCCCCGGCGCGAGCTCGCGCCGGGGCCGGAACCCCATCGCGGCGAGGGTCGAGTGCATGACCTGCTCCGGCGACCCGGCATCGCCGGGCGCCGCCAGATCGCGGCCGATCCGCCGTCCGACCGCCTCCACGTCGCGCACCCGGATCCGCCCGGCGACGATCGCTCGCACCAGCCAGCGGCTGAGATCGGCGTAGGCGGTGGGCGGATCGCCTCCGGGGTGGGCGTCCGCGCTGATCGACCACGCATCGCGCGGGCGTCCGCGCGCCGGCCGCTCGCGCCCGCGCTCCACCAGGCCCACCTCGTGGAGGCGCTCGAGATGCGTGCGCACCCCGTTGGGATGCAGGTCCAGCCGTTGGGCGAGCTCGTCGGTGCTGGCCGGCCGGCGCAGCTCGCCGAGCAGCGCGAACAGCCGCGCCCGCGTGGGCTGCGCGAGCAGATCGCCGGGCTGTCTAGAAACGTCCATCACCAGAACACCCCCAAAGCGCGGCTGGGAGAAGTCTCCACCGGTGGCTAGGCAGGGTTGCCACAGTTCCATTGTATAAAGTCCTGGCGCGGCGACTTGAGCGCTCGCCGGCCACCATCCGGCCGATCGCGCGAGACCGCTAGATCCACCCGCCCGGTGGAGCGTCGGCCAACGCGCTGCCCACGACGACGCTCGCCCCGAGCGCGAGGATCGCCGCGTAGTAGCCGACGAGCGGCGCCGTCTCACGCCCCTTGGTCGTGCGCGCCCCGGCGGCGAAGAGCGCCAGAGCGGCGAGGAGGGCGGCGCTGCCGGCGCTCACCACGGCGGCGGCGTCGGTCAGCACGCCGAGCGGCACCGCCAGGCTTCCCAGGTTCCAGAGCGCGAGCTGTCTCGCGATCAGGCGCTCGCGCGGCTCGCAGGCGTGCAGGGCGAGCCCGCCGGCGCCGAGGATCACCTGCGATACCCCGCCCACGAGCACGAGGTAGGCGGCGAGCCAGGAGCCGCGCTCGAACGGCACCGCGCTGTTGACGGCGGCGACAATTCCGCCGGCGGTGATCAGGGTGCCGGCGCAGGCGAGGAACCAGGCAAGTGAGCGCCGGATCCCGATCCCGACCGCGGGCGGACTCGATACCGGCGGTCCGCGCGATCCGCGAGCGTCCGAGGCCAAGGCCATCCGCCCTCACTCACTCACTCACTCACTCGCCCGCACCGCCGGCCACGAGGTGACCGTGGCAGCGAAGGCCGGCGGCGAGAAGAACGCAAGTACCGATGCCGGGTCGGCCTCCGGGTTGCGCAGGCTGACCCGCTCACCGACGCCGACCACAGCCAACGCGCCTGCCGGCAGGGCGACGTCATTACCGCCGGAGTTGATGACGATCCGGCCCCTTCGCACGGCCAGGAGGACCCCGGAGTCGCCGTGGTCGTGCTCGGGCATGCCCCCACCGGGTGGAACCGTGATATGCGCGGCGGCCATGCCCTGGGGGTCGAGCTCGCCATCGCCGACGAGCAGCTCGACCTCCGGCGCGGCCTCGACGGGCGGCTTCCGCACGATTCCAGCTCCGACCTCGATCACTCGCATGACGACCTCCGGTTGCAGCGCCTGCACAGCTTCACCGTGCGCGAAGGGCAACGGGGATTTACACACTACAAACGTAAAAATAGCAAACCGCGGCCACAATCCCGAAGGGCGGATGAGCGACGCCGGCGAGGGATGGTCTCGAAGTCGCGGATCGTGGCGGCGTGCACGGTCGCAGGTGAGACATCTATACAACTAAATGGTTGTGTTATTGTTTTGAATATGAACCAAACGACCCCCCTTCGCCACCCGATCCCCGACCAGCTCGTCGAGCTGATCGCGCAGCGCTTCCGAGTCCTTGGCGAGCCGATGCGGATCAAGCTCCTCGATCGGCTCCGCGAGGGGCCGGCGACGGTCGGCGAGCTCGTCGAGGCCACCGCCGCCTCGCAGCAGAACGTCTCCAAGCACCTGCGGGTGCTGCTCGAGGCGGGCATCGTCAGCCGCGCCCGAGAGGGCAACTTCGCCCGCTACGCGATCGCCGACGAGGCGGTCTTCCGCCTCTGCGAGGAGGTCTGCGGCGGGCTGCGGGCTCAGTTCGCGGAGCTCAAGGCCCTGATCGAGGAGGGGACCGCCCGATGAGGCTCGAGCCCTCCTGCACGTGGAGCGGTCGCTGGCCGCTGGAGCGGGTCCTGTTCGCGCTGGCCGGCACGATGACCTTGGTGAGCGTCGCCCTCGCGCTCGCCGTCTCGTCCTGGTTCCTGGCCCTGACCGCGTTTGTCGGCATCAACCAGTGGCTGTACGTCCTCACCGGAGCGTGTCCGGCGTCGCTGATCGTCGAGCGCGCCTTCGCCCGCCGCTCCGCCTACCGAGGGGCGCGATGACGGCCGTCGGGCCGATCGGACGGCTCGGCCACTGGACCGCCACGCACGGCCGCGCCGTCGCCGCCACCTGGGCGGTGATCGCCGTCGCGCTCGGCTTCCTCGCGCCGATAATCGAGCACGCGCTCTCGGGCGCCGGTTGGGAGGCGAGCGGCTCGGAGTCGGTCGCCGCGCGCGAGGTTGTCGACCGCGAGTTCGAGGGCCTCTCCTCCAGCGCCCTCATGGTCGTCGTCAGCTCCGAGGAGGCGACCGTCGGCGACCCGGCCTTCCGCCGGACGCTGACGGGAGTGGCGCGCGAGCTCGCCGCGCACGAGGATTGTCGCCTCAGTCGTCCCGCCGCAGCGGGGATCCTCGATCTCCCGCGACGGGCACACCGCTGTGGTTCAAGCCGGCGCTGGCGCCGACCCGAACGACATGGTGCGCCTCGCCGACGACGTCAAGGTAGAGCTCACCGCGCTCGGCACCGATGGCGTCGAGGTGAACCTCACCGGCGCCTCCGGCATGTGGTCCGACTTCAACGAGGCGAACAAGTCGGCGATGCTGAAGTCGGAGCTGATCTCGTGGCCGGTGACCCTGGCGATCCTCGTCCTCGCCTTCGGCTCGCTGGTCGCCGCCGGGCTGCCGCTGATGCTGACGATCCTCGGCCTGGTCTCGGCCGCGGGCACGCTCTACCTCGGCACTCAGCTCATGGACATCTCGATCTGGGCGATGAACTTCGCGCTGATGTTCGCCCTCGCGCTCGGGATCGACTACGCGCTGTTCATCGTCCACCGCTTCCGCGGCGCCTTCTTCGGCAGCCGCCTCACGGCGCCTGAGGCGGTCGCGGTGGCGATGGACACCGCGGGCAAGGCGGTGCTGTTCTCGGGGCTCACGGTGCTGATCTCCCTGAGCGCCGTGATGCTGGTGCCGAGCCCGGCCTTCCGCTCGATGAGCCTCGGGATCATGCTCGCGGTCGTCTTCGTGCTCGCGGCGACGCTCACCCTGCTGCCGGCCGTGCTCGCCAAGCTCGGCCCGCGTGTCGACCGGCTGGCGCTGCCCTGGGTCCACTCCGGAGAGCACCGCTCGCCGCGCTTCGCGACCTGGGCGGAGCGGCTGTGGCGACGGCCCGCTCGTTACGGGCTCCTAGCCGGTGTGGCGCTGGTGGTGCTGGCGGTCCCGGTGCTCGGCCTCGACACGGGCATGCCCTCGATCAGGGTCGTGCCCACCGGCGACTCCTCGCGCCAGGGCTACGTCGCGGTGCAGGAGGCGTTCGGGCCCGGCGCTCCCGGCGCGCTTCAGGTCGTCGCTGGCGGCGGCGACGCCCGCTCGGCGGTTCGTGCGCTCGAGGCCGACCGGGGGATCGCCCAGGTGATGCCCCCGCAGGCCGGCGCCGACGGCAGCGTGCTCGTTCAGGCCGTCCCGACCGCCGATCCGTCCGATCCCGCGGTCGGTGAGACCGTGGACCGCCTCCGCGGCGTGCTGCCCGCCGGCGCCCTGGTTGGCGGAGCAGCAGCGGAGAACCACGACCTCGAGCAAGCGCTTGCCGAGAAGACGCCGCTGGTGATCGGAGTCGTGCTCGCGCTTGGCTTCCTGCTGCTGCTCGTTGCCCTCCAGGCCCCGCTCGTCGCAGCGCTCGGTGTGCTCACCAACCTGCTCGCCACCGTGGCCGCGTTCGGCGCCGGGGTACTGATCTTCCAGGACGGAAACCTCCAGGGGTTGCTCGGATTCGAGTCGCAGGGGTTCGTCAACGCTTGGGCGCCGGTGTTCTTCTTCGCGATGATCTTCGCGATCGCGATGGACTACACGGTCTTCCTGCTCAGCTCGGCGAAGGAGCACTGGGACCACTCTCGCGATCCGCGCGAGGCGATGGTCGGCGGGCTCGCGCACTCGGGCCGCGTGATCCTCGCCGCCGCGGCGGTGATGGTCGCGGTGTTCTTCACCTTCGCCCTCTCGGGGCCGCTTCCGCCGAAGGAGATGGGCGTGATTCTCGGCATCGCGGTGCTCTTCGACGCGCTCGTGGTCCGGCTGGTGCTGGTGCCGGTACTGCTGCGCCTCGCCGGTCGCTGGGCCTGGTGGCTGCCCGCGTGGTTGGACCGGTTCCTGCCCGACGTGCGCTTCGGGCACGCGTGAGGAGGGGTCAGCGGGAACGATGGGGCTCCACTGACCGGACCCCAAGGGAGTCGCAGCATGTCCGTAGTCACTGCGGAGCGGATCCCGCGCGGGGGCACGGATGCGCGCGGCGAGGTGGCGGGCGACCATGAACGCGATGCGACCGCCGACCAACGCTTTCCGACGCCGGACGCGATTCGACCAGATCAGGATTCCCTCGCGAGCCCGGGCAGATCACGTTTCCGCTCGCAGCCGGCTACCAGCACACGCGAATCCGCCTTCTCAGCGAAACCGCCACGAGCGTGACCTCGACACGGGCGTGGACGAGTCGCGCGGCCCCGAGCGGTCCACCCCCACCGAGAACCCATTCGCTGTCCAGGCGGCGTGGGACGTAGGGCCGGGAACCCGGCTTGGCGCGGACGAGCCGCGGGAGTGTGAGCGGTGCGCTCCTGTGGAGAACCCCTTTGCAGTCCAAGCGCGATGGGACGCGGGGCCGGGGACGCGGCCGGCCGCCCAGGAGCGGGGCCGCGGGATGTGATCGGCTCCGGGTGCTCTCCGGGCTGCGCCGAGCCGCGGCGGGCGTGGCCGAGCACCCGTCAGCCCGGCCGGCGGGCGCGGGGCCACCCAGCGCCGGAGGCAAGGTGGAGGCGCCCGTGAGCGAGCCGGGAGGCATCGAGCGCCCGTTGCTCGAGGCGCACCGGTTCCTGCGCCGCGGCCCGGTCTCCGAGGAGGGCTGGAGCCAGCTCGTCGCCAAGGATCGCGACTGGGAGCGCTCCTACCGCGGGCGCTGGCAGCACGACAAGGTCGTGCGCTCGACGCACGGCGTGAACTGCACCGGATCATGCTCGTGGAACGTCTACGTCAAGGAGGGTTTGATTACCTGGGAGTCGCAGGCGGTCGACTACCCCTCGACCGGGCCGGAGATGCCGGAGTACGAGCCGCGCGGCTGCCCCCGCGGGGCGTCGTTCTCCTGGTACACGTACTCGCCGCTGCGGTTGAAGTACCCGTACGTGCGCGGCAGCCTGCTGGAGATGTTCCGCGAGGCCCGGGGACGCCTTGGCGATCCCGTCGACGCCTGGGAGGAGATCACAGGCGACCCGGAGCGCGCGGCGACCTACCGGCGTCAGCGCGGCAAGGGCGGGTTCGTTCGCGCCTCCTGGGACGAGGCGGTGGAGATGATCGCCGCGGCGCATGTCTCGACGGTCAAGCGCTTCGGCCCCGACCGCGTCGCGGGCTTTACGCCGATCCCGGCGATGTCGATGGCCTCCTACGCGGCGGGGACGCGCTTTCTGTCGCTGATCGGCGGGGTCGTCCTCTCCTTCTACGACTGGTACGCCGACCTGCCGCCGTCCTCGCCGCAGACCTTCGGCGATCAGACCGACGTTCCGGAGTCGGGCGACTGGTGGAACGCCGGCTACCTGCTGATCTGGGGCACCAACCTGCCGACCACGCGCACGCCCGACGCGCATTTCATGGTCGAGGCGCGCTACCGCGGCCAGAAGGTGGTGGTCGTCTCGCCCGACTACGCCGAGCACACCAAGTTCGCCGATCACTGGCTCCCCGCGCAGCCGGGCACCGACGCGGCGCTGGCGATGGCGATGGGCCACGTGATCCTGAAGGAGTTCTACGTCGAGCGCGAGGTGCCCTACTTCAGCGGCTATGCGCGCCGGTTCACCGACCTGCCGCTGCTGGTCACGCTGCGCGAGCGCGACGGGGCTCACGTGCCCGACAGGTTCCTGCGCGCCTCGGACCTCGGCGCGGCCGAGGAGCACGCTGCGTGGAAGCCGGCGGTGCTCGACGAGCGCACGGGCGAGCCGGTCGTGCCGACCGGTTCGGTGGGACACCGCTACTCGGACGCCGACGAGGGTCGCTGGAACCTGCGCCTCGACGGCGTCGAGCCGGCGCTCAGCCTGCTGGGGCGGGGCGGGGAGGCGATGGCCGTCGATCTGCCCCGCTTCGACGTCGGCGAGACCGAGGGCGGCGGCGCGATGCGCCGCGGGGTGCCGGCGATGCGGATCGGCGGTCGGCTCGTGACCACCGTCTTCGACCTGCTGCTCGCGCAGTACGGCGTCGAGCGCCCGGGTGTGCCCGGCGAGTGGCCGGCCGATTACGACGACCCGGCGCCCCACACGCCCGCCTGGCAGGAGGAGATCACCTCGGTCGATCGCCACCAGGCCGCGAAGGTGGCGCGCGAGTTCGCCCGCAACGCCGAGCGCACCGAGGGTCGCTCAATGATCTGCATGGGCGCCGGGACGAACCACTGGTTTCACTCCGACCAGACCTACCGGACGTTCCTGGCGCTGGTCATGCTGTGCGGCTGCGAGGGGCGCAACGGCGGCGGCTGGGCGCACTACGTCGGTCAGGAGAAGGTGCGCCCGCTGACCGGCTGGCAGACGCTCGCCTTCGCGCTGGACTGGACGCGCCCGCCCCGCCACCAGTCGGGGACGCCGTTCTTCTACCTCGCCTCGGGGCAGTGGCGCTACGAGCGCATCCGCCCCGAGGACCTCGCCTCGCCGCTTGGCCGCGGGCTGCTCAAGGGCCGCCACATCGCCGACGTCAACGCGCTCGGCGCGCGCCTCGGCTGGCTGCCGTCGTATCCGAGCTTCGACCGCAGCTCGCTCGAGCTGGTCGAGGAGGCCGAGCGGGCTGGCGTCGAGCCGGCGGCGCACGTCGTCGACGAGCTGCGCTCGGGCCGGCTGGGCTTCGCCTGCGAGGACCCCGACGCGCCCCACAACCACGCGCGGGTGATGACGGTGTGGCGCTCGAACCTGCTGGGTTCCTCCGGCAAGGGCCACGAGTACTTCCTCAAGCACTGGCTCGGCGTCACCGATCACGGGGTCCGCGCGGAGGAATCGCCGCCGGAGCTTCGCCCGCACGAGGTGCGCTGGCGAGACGCCCCGCAGGGCGCCCTGGACCTGCTGACCACGATCGACTTCCGGATGACCAGCAACGCCCTGTTCTCCGACGTCGTGTTGCCGGCCGCCACCTGGTACGAGAAGTTCGACCTCTCCTCGACCGATCTGCACCCGTTCGTGCACACCTTCAACCAGGCGGTGCCGCCGCCCTGGGAGGCGAAGTCCGACTGGGACGCGTTCGGGCGCATCGCCGAGCGCTTCTCGGAGCTGGCAGAGCGCCACCTGGGGGTGCGCCGTGACCTGGTCGCGACGCCGCTGACGCACGACACACCCGACGAGATCGCTCAGCCGCTCGGCGAGGTGCGCGACTGGCGGGCTGGCGAGTGCGAGCCCGCGCCGGGGCGGACGATGCCGAAGCTCATCGTGCTCGAGCGCGACTACCCGCGCACCTTCGAGCGCTGGAGGGCGCTCGGTCCGCTGCTCGACGAGCTCGGCAGCGCGACCAAGGGCGCGTCGTGGAAGCCAGACGAGGCGATCGCCTTCCTCGGCGCCAAGAACGGCCGGGTGCGTGGCGGCGCCGCCGACGGGCGCCCGTCGCTGGAGCGGGTCGAGCACGCCTGCGAGGCGATCCTGGCGCTGTCGGGGACGACAAACGGGGCGCTTGCGCTCGCCGGGTTCGAGGCGATGGAGCGCCGCACCGGCGTCGAGCTCGCCGACCTCGCCGGGCCGCGCTCGGGCGAGCGGGTGACCTTCGCCGACGCCCAGGTGCAGCCGCGCACGGTGATCACATCGCCGGAGTGGTCGGGGATCGAGGCGCACGGGCGGCGCTACGCGCCGTTCACGATCAACGTCGAGCGCTCAAAGCCCTGGCACACGCTCTCGGGCCGCCAGCACTTCTACCTCGACCACGCCTGGATGCTGGAGCTCGGCGACGGGCTGCCGGCCTTCCGCCCGCCGCTCAACCACCGCCGCCTGTTCGGCGACCAGGGTGCGGGCGACGGGCGGCGGGAGATCACCCTGCGCTACCTGACCCCGCACTCGAAGTGGTCGATCCACTCCGAGTACCAGGACAACCTGCACATGCTGACCCTGTTCCGCGGCGGCGGGATGCTGTGGCTGAGCAGCGAGGACGCCGAGGCGCTGGGTGTCGCCGACAACGACTGGGTCGAGGCGATCAACCGCAACGGGATCGTCGCCTGCCGCGCGACCGTCTCCAACCGCATCCCGGAGGGGACCTGCCTGATGTATCACGCCAAGGACCGCCACCTGAACGTGCCGAAGACCGAGCTTCGGGGAAACCGCGGCGGCACCGACAACTCGCTGACGCGGATCGTGATGAAGCCGACCCACTTCATCGGCGGCTACGCGCAGCTCTCGTTCGGCTTCAACTACTACGGGCCGACCGGCTCCCAGCGCGACGAGGTGACCGTGGTCCGCAAGCGCGAGTCCAAGCCGGAGTTCTGATGCGGGTCCGCGCGCAGATGGGGATGGTGATGGCGCTCGATAAGTGCATCGGCTGCCACACCTGCTCGGTGACCTGCAAGCAGGTGTGGACCAACCGTCCCGGCGCCGAGTACATGTGGTTCAACGACGTCGAGACCAAGCCCGGCGTCGGTTACCCGAAGCGCTGGGAGGACCAAGAGCAGTGGCGCGGCGGCTGGGAGCTCGACCGCAAGGGGCGCCTGCGCCTGAAGGGCGGCGGGCGCCTGAAGAAGCTCCTGTCGATCTTCTCGAACCCCGACATGCCGGCGATCGACGACTACTACGAGCCCTGGACCTATGACTACAAGACGCTGATCGAGGCGCCGCTCTCCAAGCAGGACCCGGTGGCCCGCCCCCGCTCGCAGCTGACCGGCGAGGAGATCGAGATCAAGTGGGGGCCGAATTGGGACGACAACCTCGCCGGCACCGCCGGGCGCCTCGAACAGGACCCGGCGATGGAGGGGCTGCAGGAGCAGGTCAAGGCCAGCTACGAGGAGGCGTTCATGTTCTACCTGCCGCGGATCTGCGAGCACTGCCTCAACCCCTCCTGCGTGGCCTCGTGCCCGTCGGGCGCGATGTACAAGCGCGAGGAGGACGGCATCGTGCTGGTCGACCAAGCCAAGTGCCGCGGCTGGCGCTTCTGCGTCTCGGGCTGTCCCTACAAGAAGGTCTACTTCAACCACCGCACGGGCAAGGCCGAGAAGTGCACGCTCTGCTACCCGCGGATCGAGGCCGGCCTGCCGACGATCTGCTCGGAGACCTGCGTCGGCCGGATCCGTTACCTCGGTCTCGTTCTCTACGACTCGGACCGCGTCGAGGCGGCCGCCTCGGTGCCCGACGAGCACGACCTGCTCGACGCCCAGCGCGACGTGTTCTGTGACCCCGAGGATCCCGAGGTCCGCGCCCAGGCCGCCCGCGACGGCATCCCCGACGATTGGATCGAGGCCTCGCGCCGCTCGCCGGTGTACGCGCTGGCGATGCGCTACGGCGTCGCGCTGCCACTGCATCCCGAGTACCGGACGCTGCCGATGGTCTGGTACGTGCCGCCGCTGTCTCCGATCGTCAACACCTTGGAGACCGACGGCTACGAGGCCGACCCCGACCACATCCTGCCCGCGATCGACCGGATGCGGATCCCGGTCGAGTACCTGGCCAACCTGCTGGCGGCCGGCGATGTCGAGGTAATCCGCGACGTGCTGCGACGCCTCGCCGCGATGCGCGGGCACATGCGAAAGCGCGAGATCCTCGCAGAGCACGACGAGCAGCTGCCGGCGGGGGTCGGACTCAGCGTGACCGACGTCGAGGACCTCTACCGGCTGCTGGCGATCGGCAAGTACGAGGACCGCTACGTGATCCCCCAGGCCCACACCGAGCTCGCCTCGCACCTGATGGAGCAGCAGGGCGCCTGCGGCCTGGACTTCGAGGGCGGGCCCGGCAACTGCGGGATGATCGCCGACCCCGCCGCCGCGATCGAGAAGGCGAACGAGAGCTTCATGCTGGTCGATGCAGCCGCCAAAGGCGGCCTCGGCGACGCCGCCCGCCTCGACGCCCCGTCCGAGCCGGGTGACGGCGGTCAGGATTTCAACCTGCTCCAGGTGCTCCACCGCGGACCCGGCGAGCAGGCGGGGAGCGGATGAGGCGCCGCAGCCGCCGCGAGGCGAGGGTCACCGCCTACAAGCTCTGCTCGCTCGCCCTGCAGTACCCCGACGAGGAGCTGCTCGCCGCTCGCGGCGAGCTCGCGGCGGCTGCGGCGGCGCTGCCCCACTCCCCTGCGGCCGATGCGATTCAGCGTTTCATGGCGTGGTGGGTCCCCGCCAGCGGCCTCGAGGTCGCCGAGCACTATGTCGAGACGTTCGACCTCAAGCGCCGCTGCGGCCTCTACCTCACCTTCTACGGACTCGGCGACCGCCGCGAGCGCGGCCAGGCCCTGCTTCGCCTGCGTCGCCTCTACCGCGCCGCCGGATTGCCCCAGGAGGGCTCCGAGCTGCCCGACTACCTGCCGCTGATGCTGGAGTTCTGTGCCCACGCCCCCGACCGCCGCGGCGAGCAGCTGCTGCGGGAGCAGCGCCCGGCGCTGGAGCTGCTGCGCGCCGCTCTCCACGAGGAGGGCACGCCGTACGCGCACCCGGTCGAGGCCGTCGCCCAGCTGCTCGGCGCCCCCGCCTCAGTCGACCGCGCCCGCGCCGCCCGCCTCGCCGCTCAGGGCCCGCCGGGCGAGATGGTCGGCCTGGAGCCGTTCGCGCCCCCCGAGGTGATGCCCGGCGAGGCGATGCGGTGAGTGCCGGCAGCGTGCTCTTGTGGGTGGTGCTGCCCTACGTGGCGGTGACGATCTTCATCGTCGGCCATGTCTGGCGCTACCGCCACGATCAGTTCGGCTGGACGTCGCGCTCGACCCAGCTGCTCGAGCACCGCCTGCTCGCCTGGGGCAGCCCGCTGTTTCACTACGGGGCGCTGGCGGCGATCGGCGGCCACGTGCTCGGGATCCTGATCCCGCCCGCGGCGACCGGCGCCGTCGGCATCGACGAGGACGCCTACCACCTGCTCGCCGTGATCGGCGGCGGCATCGCCGGCGCGGCGACCGTGGTCGGGTTCCTGATCCTCCTCTATCGCCGCGCCACCGTGCGGCGGGTCGCGGTCACGACGAGCTGGCTCGACATCGCGGCCTACGGGCTGCTCGCGTTCGCGATCGGGGTCGGCACCGCCGAGACGCTCGCCGTGCAGGCGTTCGGCGACGCCTTCGACTACCGCGACAGCGTGGGCGCGTGGTTTCGAAGCCTCGTGACCTTCCAGCCCGAGACCGAGTCGATCACTGACGCCCGGCTGATCTTCCAGATCCACGCGATCAGCGCCTGGCCTCTCTACGCGCTGTGGCCCTTCACGCGGCTCGTGCACGCCTGGAGCATCCCGCTGCAGTACATCGGCCGCCCCTACATCCTCTACCGGCAGCGGTACCCTGCCGCGCGGTGATGCCCAGACGGCGAGGGTGCAGGCCGCGCTCGACCGTCTCCTAGACTCTGTCCCGCCCGCCTCCGGCGCTGTCGTCATGGGCACCGGGATCGTCTCGGTGGCGCTGTCGCTGGACGGCCACGAGTCGCTGTCCCGCGTCCTGCTGGTCCTCGCTGCGGTCATCTGGCTGACACTGGGGGTGCTCCTGCCGGCGCGGGCCATGCGCGATCCCGCGCGCTTTCGCCGCGACGTGCGCTCGCCCGCCGCCTTCACCGCGGTCGCCGGAACCGCGGTGCTCGGCACGCGGCTGACACTGGCGGGCCGGGACTGGGCGGGCAGCGCGCTGCTGGGCATCGCCCTCATCCTGTGGCTGGGCCTCCTGGTGCCGGTGCTGCGCCACTGGGCGGTCCCGACGGTTGGCGCCTCCTTCGTCCTCACGGTGGGCACCGAGTCGCTCGCGCTGCTCGGTGCGGTGCTGGCCCTCGAGTACCGCGCCGGCTGGCTGTTGGAGGCGTCGCTCGTCCCGTTCGTGCTCGGCCTGGGCTTCTACGCGTTCGTCCTGCGCCGCTTCGACATCCGCCAGCTGGCGATCGGGCACGGCGACCACTGGGTCACCGGTGGCGCGCTGGCGATCTCCACCGTCGCGGCGGGGCGGATCATGCTGGCCGCGGAGCAGCTCAACGTGCTGAGCGGCGCTGCCGGGGCGCTCGAGGGCGTGTCCCTCGCCCTCTGGGGTCTGACCCTGATCTGGCTCCCGGTCCTGCTCGCCGCCGAGGCGCGTCATCCACGCCTCCGCTACGACGTGCGGCGCTGGTCGACCGTGTTCCCGGTCGGCATGTACGCCGCCTGCAGCTTCGTCGTGGGGGACGTCGGATCAGCGTCGGCGATCACGAGCTTCGCCCGCGTGTGGGTCTGGATCGCGCTGGCGGTGTGGGTCGTAGTGGCATTCGGGCTGGCGCGCGCGGCGGCCACCACGCTGGCCGCGGCGCTGCGCCCCGCGCCGCCACGCCCTGCTTCCAGTTAGAGTCGGAGAAAGGTGCGAGCGACGGGCCGTCGGTCGGCGCGAGAGGAGGGCGCATGGAACTCGAGCATCGGCCTGGGGCCGGGCAGCACGCGACGCCGCCCGAGGTCGAAGGCCGCGACCTCCGCCATCGACACGGGCCGCGTTGCGCTGGCGGTGGAGGATCGCCCTGAGCGGAGACGCGATCTCTGCCGGCGATAGCGCCCCGTCGCTACCTGGTAGAGCAGCGGCTGGAGGAGGTGGAAGTTGCGCCGATCGACGAGCGTCACCTCGACCGGCGCACGCCGTGGAGCCTTGACCGCGGCCCGGCAAAGCCGCCCCCGACCACGACGACCCGGTGCAGGGCTCCATCATCGCTTCGGCGCAAGCGCAAGACGCTCATCCTCCGGACGAAGCCCTGGGGGGACCTGTGCGCGACGTTGCCGCTTGCGCCGCGCGCGCCGCCGCGCGATCGCGGCTTGCTCTTGCCTCGGCGAGCACCTGCTCGACGATCCAGCTCTGGCAGCATCGCGGCAGGCCTGCGCCGGTGGGCCGAGCTGCGGGCCGACGCGGATTCTCAGGCTTGCTCACGACCGCCTCCTTCAAAGCTCGCTTGGGGTGCCTTTGAGTTTACACACTCAAAGTGGGAAAAGGGGCCCTGAGAACCGTTGGAGGGCGCGCTGGCCTCCCGTGCCGAGACTGAATGGAGGGGATCGCTCGCCGCCGGAGGAGGGACCACCTACGAGGAGAGGTGCCGGGCGCCGACGCCGCCGAGTTCTCGGGACCGCGGTCGCCGAGGCAGCGAAGCTGTGCCCGATCTCTCGCCTCTTCGCGGGGACGGACATCGCCGTCGAGGCGCGCCTCGCCGCGGACTGACCGAACGAGCCGTCCCTCGCTGCGACGCTGCGCGACCTAGTAGTGCTCCGTTAGCTGCGGAAGGAGTTTCCCCGTTATCCGTCGAATCCCTGCCTCGCAAGTGTCGTCTGCGAGAGGAGCAACGATGGGCGAGGTGGTCGGGCTTTCGTCGCATGAACTGCAGCGGGTGCGCGGGCGGCTGGTCGGCTTCGCGGCCGAGATGTTCGAGCCGCTGCAGCGCTCCGAGCAGCGCCGCTGGGGCGAGGTCTATCTGCGCGGCCTGATGCTCAACGGCCATCGCAAGTCGATCGAGCCGATGGCTGCGCGGCTCGCCGAC
>WHSW01000279.1 GCA_009379895.1 Solirubrobacterales bacterium | reverse complement strand
ACGGCATCCATGATGACTCGGTGTTCAGCCGAGGTGCGCCAACGCTCAGAGGTGTCATCCAGAATCAGCAAGAACACTCGCTGATCTCCGCCTGGATGCTGATCTCCGCCTCGCGACGGCATCCGACCGGCTCTCCGTGGCAGTGGAGCGAAACGTCATGAGAGTGGCCCGATTAGAGACCGCGTGGGAGCCATCTTGCTAGATCGCGCGGCGCCATGATCGCATGCCCCTGCGGTGGCCACACAAGCGTGCGCCTCGATGTCCAGGCGTCTCGCGTGGCGCGGCCATCGCTTCCGCAAGTCGCGCATTGCGATAGCGACCCGACATCGGCGAGCAACGCTCGCCGCTTGACGCGCACCTATCGCCGCCGATCGGCGCTTAGCGCCTTCGAGGCCCGCGCGCCGTTCTTCGCGAGCTCGTCGGCAACTCCGTTCTGCGCCCTGGAAATCCGAGTGAACCTGACGCCCCCTGGATACCGGGCCTTCTGCGCTTCGACCTCCTCCTTGAGCTGGATCAGGTGCTCGGCCCGCGCACGCGATGCCCCAGTGAGGTGGCCGACGACCACCGCCGAGTCCATCCGCACGTAAGCCGACGTCGCGCCCGCGTCGGCCGCGGCCCGCAGCGCGTTCCGAACCGCCATGTACTCGGCAACGTTGTTAGTCCTGTCGCCGAGCGGTTCCGAGCTGAGCAAGTGCACGCCGCCCATGCCCACGACGACGTACCCCGCCCCCGCGGGACCGCCGTTCGGCATGGCAGCGCCGTCGCTCCAGATGTAGACCCTCATTCTGTCTCCATTCGATCGTCACGCGATCGGGGCGAAAACTACCGCTAGGGCTCAGGGAACATTCGCGAACGATGGCCCAGACGGCGTTCTGGCCCTGCTCTCCAAAATCGTCCGGAGCGGGCACCTCTTGCGCGCCTGAGGAGACGCTCGCTTCCGCGTGAGGCTGTCGCGTAAAGCCCGGCCGAGCGAGCTCGCCGACCATGAAATCGCGGGGAGCTGAAAACGGCAGGGCCTTTCGGCCCCCGATCAGGCCGTTGCGGCCGCTAGTTGGTGTCGGTGGAGCTTCAGAAGGTTGTGGGTGGCCGTAATCAGGCGCCATTCCGAGCGGGCGGCCGCCCGGCCTCTTCGTTTGAAGCGGTCGATCCGTCGGTTCGTCTTGATCTGGGCAAAGACCGGCTCGACCATGCACTGGCGTTTGGAGTAGAGCTCGCCACCGCTCTCGGTCGCAAGCACTCTGCGCATGAAGTCATAGGGCCCGCCGAGCCTCGTCTTGCGCGGCCGGCTCCGGGTGGTGTCGGCGGCGACGATCGGGATCATCCCGCGCTCGCGCAGCGAGTCGATGTGATCGTTTGACCAGTAGCCGGCGTCGGCGAGGATGACCCCTGGGCTGGCGTCAACGCCGGCGGTTTCGAGCTCGCGTTCGGCGGCGGTGATCATCGGGTCGAGCTCCTCGAAGTCGCCGCCCCTGGTGGTGATCTCGGCGGCGACGATGATCTGGTCGGAGGTGGTCACCGCTTGGGCGTTGTAGGCGGGGATGAAGTTGCGCCCGAACTTCATCCGCCGCGCGTCGGGATCGGTGGTGTTGAGCTTGCCCTCGGGGAAATCCGGCGGGGAGTAGGGCTTCGGCGGGGATCCGAACGGGCGTCCGTCGCGCATCACCCCGCGGGCGCGGTAGGCCTCATAGCGCTGGTTGGCGCGCCGCTCCGCGCGCCAGTCCTCGGCCAGCCGGCGGCGGCAGGTCTCGAGGCGCGCGGCGCGATCGCGCCGCACCGGCTCGGGGCTCTCGGCGCGCTCGAGCTCGAGCTCTTCCTTGGCCTCGCGAAGCCAGGCGCGGCGGCCGTTGGGGGTGCGAAGTCCCTCGGGGAGCTCGTCGCCGCGCGCGGTGCCGTGGATCTCATCCTCGGCGGCGTCGATGCGCCCCGCCTCGGCGAGGATCTCGGCGGCGATCTGCTCGTAGGTGCGGATCGCGCCATCGGAGGCCGCGGCGGCGAGCTTGGTGCCGTCGACCGCGAGCACGCCGACGTCGACGATCCCGGCCTTGCCGCAGAGCCCCAGGACCTGGCCGAAGAGACCCGCCAGGGCCTGTTCGTGGCGAACGCGAAAGCGGGCGATCGTCGCGTGGTCGGGCATTTGATTGGCGCAGATCACCCGGAAGCCAACGTCCTCGCGGCAGCGGCGCTCGATCCCCCGCGATGAGCGCTCGCCGACCGCGTAGGCGTAGGCGAACAGGGTCACCATCATCTGCGGCTCGTGGGCGGCGGCGCCGTGGCCGTCGGCTCGGTAGGAGGCATAGAAGGGCTCGAGGTCGAGCTCGGTCACCGCGTCGATCACGAACCAGGCGAGATGGTCGTCGTCGAGCCAGTCGCGCAGGTCCGGCGGCAGGAGCATGGGTTGGTCGCGGTCGCAGCTGAGGAAGTTCTGGGCCATGACTGGATGGTCCAGAACCGACCGGACAGCAGGGGGACGTTCCTATAGATGTCAAGTGCGGCGTCGGGTGATGCCGATCGGTCCGG
>WHSW01000278.1 GCA_009379895.1 Solirubrobacterales bacterium | reverse complement strand
GCTCAGCCTGCTTCGCGGGCCGCGCGCCGCCGGCCCGGCGCGCCCTCGGGCCTCGTCGCCGATCGACGCCCTCGGCGCGGGCGCTTGACGGCGCGATCGGGCGCCCGCACTTGGGGCCGCGATCGGGCGCCCGCGCCGATCGGGGTCACTCGTCGCTGCCGTCGCTCCAGGCCCGGCGCCGGTCGCCCGCCGGGCGGCGCTCGCGTCGACCCCGCGCCCGGCCGACGACGATCGAGGCGATCACGATCAGGATCGGCAGCGCGTACAGCAGCGAGACGATGACGTGGCCGGCGTGGGCGATCGGCGGCACCACACCGCCCAGGCTACCCGCGCCCTCAGGCGTTCGCCTGCGAGAGCAGGTAGAGCCCGAGGGAGGTGAAGCCGACCATCAGGGCCAGCATCCAGTACTGCGAGCGGGCGGCGAGGCGCGAGTCGCCGAAGATCCGCAGCGCCCGGTCATGACCCAGCACGAGCGCGGTCACGTGCCCGGCGATCAGCGCCCCGACCTGTACGTACCAGATCGCCTCCGAGCCGATCGTCCCGTAGTCGATCCCGCCGCCCGCGGTGCCGAAGATGTCCGAGCCGTCGCCGAGCGGGTCGGAGAGCAGGAAGCCGAACTGCGCCTGCTCCTGGAAGACGAAGATGCTGAAGTAGTGGGCGACGAGATAGGCGAGCCCGATCGGGATGAACGCGTGGGCGAACAGGGTGCCCAGCCGCCTGGTGCTCTCGCCGGCGCGCACCGTGTGCATGCCGTAGATCCCCGCCCAGTAGAGCGCGGCGACGAAGCCGAGCGTCAGGGCCATGAACAGCGAGTTGCTGACCCGCAGCGCGGCGATCGGGCCGAGGCCCGCGTCCTGGAGCGAGTTGTAGAGACTGTTGATCGCCTCGGCGAGCGTCCCCTCCCCGGCGCCGTCGAAGGTGGTCGCCCCGATCGTCAGCAGGATCATCGCGACCGATCCGGGGACGGCCCCGACCCACGCGGACGCCCCGCGGAGCCATCCGCGCACCCCGAGCCGCCCCTCCCGCGCCTCGAGCGGGGAGAGGCTGGCGAACATCGAGAAGTAGACCGAGAACGCCTCGCCGCGCGCGAGCCAGCGCTCGCTGCCGAAGAGGACCATCGCGACCAGCGTGTACGCGGTGTAGGCGAGGGTCGCGACGGCGACCGTGTGCGGGGTCAGCCCGACGGCCTGAAAGCCGGCCTGGCCGTAGACCAGCTCGAGCCAGACGAAGCCGAGGAGCCCCGCCACGGCGGGCCAGCGGCCGAGCCGCTCGGGGTAGCGCAGCGGCGGCGGCGCCGCCTGGCCGGCGATCAGCTTGAACAGCCCGCCCGTCGCCCGGGCGATCGCCCGCCACGGGTTGAAGGCGCGAAACACGTCGCCGAACAGGACGCTCGCCACCACCATCCCGAGCCAGACGGTGATGAAGACGAAGGTGACCGAGAAGTTTCGATCCGGGGCCTCGGTGCCCTGCAGACCGGACCAGATCACGACCCCGAGCAGGAACACGCCGATCGCGCCGGCGAGCAGCTCGGTGACCGGGTTGACCAGGGCGCGGGAGACCCACGCCCCGGCCGGTCGCCAGTCGATCTCCTCGAAGCGCGGCCGATGCCAGGCGAGCGAGAGCGCGACGAAGGAGACGATCAGCACCAGCGACGCCCCCCAGGCGAACAGCCAGGCGGGGATCGGCAGGTCCTGGCGCCCGACCAGCGCGTGGCCGACCAGGAAGAGGTCGCCGAGGTTCATCGGCGGTCCGCCCCGATGGCCCGGCGACGAGCCACGGCACCCCGCGCTCCGGCTGCACCGTGCACTACGGCTGCACCGTGATCTCCGCCAGCGGGACGACGCGATCCTCGAGCTCGACCTCGAACACCCCGTCGATCGTCGCCGGGACGTCGAACTCGACCTGACCGCCGGCGGGGACGTCCTCCATCACGTCGTAGCCGTGCAGGTGGACGTGGTCGGCGACGTCGGACTTGACGATGAAGCGGATGTCATCGCCCTTCGAGAAGGTCAGATCCTGGACGCCGCCCACCGGCTGGCCGCCCTCGACCACGATCGTCGGCACCCCGGACTTGCCGCCACCGGACCCCTCGGACGCGCCGCCCGCCCCCTCGTCATCGCCGCCGGACCCGGCGGCGTTGCCGGCGCCCCCCGCGGGCCCCGAGCCGCCCTCGCCCGAGGCATCGTCGGCGGCCGGGCTCGCCGTCGTCTCGGTCGCGGCGGACGTCTCGGACCCCGAGTCGTCGTCGCCACCGCGCAGGACGACGAACAGGACAACCGCGACCACCACCCCCACCACCGCCACGATCGGTGCGATCCGTCTCGATTGCATGCCGCGCACTCCTTCCCGGGCGCTCGCCGGCGCCCGCCGTCACTGGGAACCCTCGCCGGGCCGGCGAGCGCGCCCGAGGGCGCAGCTCAGCCGGCGAGCGCCGGCGGCGGGCGGCGGGAGAGGCCGAAGGCCAGGGGAAGCGCGATCAGCATGCGCCCGCGGGCGACGCGCGGGCTGCCGACCCGCCGCGGCGGGCGGCGCGGCC
>WHSW01000277.1:2333-2542 GCA_009379895.1 Solirubrobacterales bacterium | reverse complement strand
ATCGTATTACATTGCACCACGGCTGGACGGCATCGTTACGATCCACCTTCAGGCGAGGCGCCGAGATGGAGACGCAGATGTATTGCAGGAGCGCTTCTATTCGGCTTCATCGACAGCCTCAACTTCCAGCTGCAGAGCGAGGGGGTCGCGATCTCGAGTCAGATCCTGGCGATGATGCCCTACGCGTTCACGCTGATCGCGCTGACCCT
>WHSW01000277.1:0-2323 GCA_009379895.1 Solirubrobacterales bacterium | reverse complement strand
GATCCGGAGGCATGCCGGCTGCGCTCGGCCTCGCCTACGAGCGCGAGGCGCGTGCCGCACAGGCCTGACGAGAGATTCCGGTCGACGAAGCGAGAGGCGGCCCCAGCCCGAGCCGACGCCGGTCAGGCAGCGCGAAGCTCCCGCACGGGTTCGTACGCCGGCCCTCCCCCCGCGAACGCCGGGTCCGCGATGCGCAGGTAGTGGCCGAACGACCAGTCGACGAACGAGCGTCGCTCCATCCCGCGCAGCGCCGCGGCGAGCAGCCGGGGCGGCACTCGCGGGACCAGTCGCTGCACGCGCAGCATCCACCGGAACTGCCACTCGTGGGTAGCGGAGAAGTCACCGTAGCGCCGCAGCGCGATGGCCGGTTCGGCGCGGCCCGCGATCACCTGGCGCAGCTCGCGCCCGCAGGCGATGCCGAAGTAGAACGCGGTCCTGATGCCCTCCGCGGTCAGCGGCAGGCAGTGGCCGGCCGAGTCGCCGACGAAGAAGACCCCGTCGGCGATCGCCGGGCGGAGCTCGTGCGGGATCCAGTTGCCCTGGTAGCGGACGGCGTCGCGGTCGAGGTCGTCGGCCAGGCGCACGGTCGGCTCCTTGACGTGAAAGCGCGGGTCGAACGAGCCGACGCCGACCCGGACCTCGTCGCGGGCGGGAAAGCTCCACGAGTAGCCCGCCGGGACGTAGTCGCGGTCGATCCAGATCTCGAGCTCGTTCCCGCCGCCCTGCGGATGGACCTCCAGCCCCCGCGAGAGCGGCGCCTCGGGCGGCTGGTACTCGTTGCCGGCCAGCACCCGCTTCCAGCCGAGCGCGTCGACGACCACGGGCGCCGAGATGTCGCCGCGATCGGTTGTGACCGCGATCGGGTCTCCCTTTCGCCGTCCCTCATCCGACCCGGGCACGCCCGGGGATTCCGGGCCGGTGCCGTGAGGCGCCGGCAGAGGCATGTCCGATGGTTCGAGAGCGGAGGACGTGGCCCGGCCGTGGACTTTGGCCGTCTCGAACTCCGCGTCGCACTGCTCGAACAACGCTCCGCACAGCTCCCCGTAGTCGAAGGTCGAGAACGTCCACGGGAGCCGGAAGTCGACCCTCGTGTGCGGGGTGTGGACGACCAGCGTGTCGAAGGTCTGGCGGATCGAGCCGGCGACGCCCATCGCCTCGAGCCAAGCCGTCGGCGCCGCGCAGGCCGAGGTCTGGCGCTCGCCGATCTCGTAGCGGTCGACGATCAGGGTCCGCGCCCCGCTGCCGGCGAGCTCGCGGGCGACCGCCAGCCCGGCGAAGCTCGCGCCGCAGATCAGCACGTCGTAGTTGCCGGCGAGCGGCGTGCGCTCGGCTCCGCGCTTGGTCTGGCGCTGCGGCATCGCGCGCCGAGGGTAGCGCCCACCCACGCGCCGCGATGCCGGCCCGTCCCCGGGTGGCGCGAGCGTGTCTGCCATTGTTAGCCGCTCGGCAGCCGACGACCAGCGGTCCGGCAGCCGGCGCGCGCCATCGCGACCACCGGCGCGGCGACGGACCTTGCCGGCGCGCTCGAGCTTGGCGAGGGCCTTGCCCACCGTCGAGCGGCCGAGGCCGGTCGAGCCCGCGATGTCAGCCACGGTGACGTCGTCGGGGCCGGATGCCAGCACCTGGATCAATGCTTGCTCCCTGGATGGCTTGATCCCGTTCATCGGAACCTCCTCGCGACCGTCGGCACCGAGGTGCGCACGAAGCAGCCTCGCCAACGGGGTGGCGGTAGATACCGTTTGGCCTTGCATCGAAGGACCCGCTCCTCTCGGTGCCGGCCCCGGGGGTGTGGCAGCGCCGCGGCCTTCTCATTGCGCGGCGACGATAGGGCGCCGGGCGATCGTCACCTCGCTTGGGCGCTCGGGGGTCCGGGTCGGCGAGCTGTGCGAGCTTCGCATCGGCCAGATCCGCCTCCACGACCCCGCGGGTGCTCGCCTTCGGATCCCGGACGCGAAGACCGAGGCCGGCGTCCGCGAGGTGCAGCTGAGCCCGGATCTCGTCGAGCAGCTCGTGATCCACCTCGATCGCCTGCGCCGCGCTGGCCACCCGACCGGGCCCGAGGCCTGGGCCTTCCCCAACAGCTGCGGCGGCCGGTCCTCGCGCCAGCGCGTGGCAAAGATCGTCGCCGAGGCGGCCAAGGCGGCCAGCGGGCGGATGCAGGCGCGCGGCCTGCCGCCGCTGCCGCACGTCACCCCGCACACGCTGCGGCGCACCTACATCTCGATCGCCCTGCTCGCCAACAACTTCGACGTGCTCTGGGTGATGGGTCAGGTCGGCCACGCCGACTCGAAGATGACCCTCGACGTCTACGCCCAGCTCCAGC
>WHSW01000276.1:2304-2629 GCA_009379895.1 Solirubrobacterales bacterium | reverse complement strand
CCTTCATTGTCATGGACAAGCTCGGCCTGGTCGACACGTTAGGCGCCCTGATCGTTCCGCAACTCGTGCTGCCGCTCGGCGTCTTCTTGATGCGGCAGTTCTTCGTCAACCTTCCCCGGGAGGTCGAGGAGGCCGCGCGCATCGATGGTTGCTCGCGCCTCGGGGTGCTCGTCCACGTCGCGCTGCCGCTCGCCCGGCCGGCGCTGGCGACGCTCGCGGCGCTCACATTCCTGCTCATGTGGAACGACCTGCTCTGGCCGCTGATCGCGATCAACTCCGACCAGAACGCGACGCTGCCGCTGGGGCTGACCACCTTCCAGGGCCA
>WHSW01000276.1:0-2294 GCA_009379895.1 Solirubrobacterales bacterium | reverse complement strand
GCACACTCAGGACTACTCGGCGGTGATGGCGGGCAACGTGATCACCGTGGCGCCGGTCCTGATCGCGTTCCTGCTCGCGCAGCGCTCTTTCATCGCGTCGCTCACCTCGAGCGCGGTGAAGGGGTAGGGCGGCGCGATGCCACCCATCAGGCTCGACCGGGTGACCAAGGTCTATGCGGGGGACGTGCTCGCGGTCGACGACGTGTCGCTCGAGGTCGCCGACGGCGAGTTCATCGTCCTCGTCGGCCCGTCGGGGTGTGGCAAGTCGACCCTGCTGCGAGTGGTCGCCGGGCTCGAGCAGGTTACCCGGGGCAGGGTCTGGATCGGCGACGAGGACGTGACCACGCTCGACCCCCCCGACCGCGACCTCGCGATGGTGTTCCAGAGCTACGCGCTCTACCCGCACAAGACCGTCCGCGAGAATCTGGCCTTCGGACTGCGCCGCCGCAAGGTGGCGAAGCCCGAGATCGCCGAGCGGGTCGACCGAATGGCGGCGATGCTCGGACTCGGCGAGCTGATGGAGCGCAAGCCCGCGGCGCTCTCGGGCGGCCAGCGCCAGCGGGTCGCGATGGGCCGGGCGCTGGTCCGCGAGCCCCGCGCCTTCCTGATGGACGAGCCGCTCTCCAACCTCGACGCGAAGCTGCGAACGAGCATGCGCGGCGAGCTCGCGCGCCTGCACGAGCGCCTGCCTACCACGACCGTCTACGTCACCCACGACCAGGTCGAGGCGATGACCCTCGGTCAGCGCGTCGCCGTCCTGCGCGACGGGGTGATCCAGCAGTGCGACGTCCCCCAGCGACTGTTCGAGCGTCCCGCGAACCTGTTCGTCGGAGCGTTCATCGGTTCGCCGGCGATGAACCTCGTCGAGGCGCGGCTTCGCGGGGACCTCGTCAACTTCGGCGACACCGAGCTGCGGCTCGCCGCCGTGCGCGCGGCAGGTGACCGCGAGGTCGTCCTGGGTCTGAGGCCAACCAGCTTCGCCATCGCCGGTCCGGGGTGCGATCCGAGTTGGCCCCGCCTGCGGGTCGGGCTCGATGTGGTCGAGCAGCTCGGCTCCGAGTGCAACCTGCTGTTCACCATCGACGCCCCGCCGGTGGCGACGGACGAGGTCAAGGCCGCGATCGGCGGTGAGAGCGGCGCCGACGAGGGCAGGCTGCTGGCGGACGACCGGCGCGCCCGGTTCACGGCGCGGATCCCGGGCCGCCCCCCGGCCGCGGCCGGGGGGCGGGTCGAGCTTGCGATCGATCCCTCCCAGCTTCACCTCTTCGATCGCGACACCGGCTGCGCCCTCGAGCTCAAGCAGGCGACCGCGAGGGCGGCATGACGGCCGAGCGCAAGGAGCGTCGACGATGAGCGCGTGGATCGGCCGCCGGGTGCTCGCCGGGTTCCCCGCTCTCGCTGTCCTCGCGCTCGTGGCACTCGGGTGCGGAAGCGAACGACCGAGCTCGCCGGCGGCCGCCGCGTCCTACGGCGCGCCCCCGGCCAACGGCGGCTTCGACTACCAGATCGGCGGCGACTATCCGCTCCCGCGGGGCGTGACGGTCGTCTCGCGCGACTGGTTTTCCGGCGACGCCGCCGAGGAGCCGACCTACTCGATCTGCTACGTCAACGCCTATCAGACACAGGCCGACGAGCCAGGCGTGGACCGTCCCGACGAGCGCTCCAACTGGCCGCGCGGCCTGGTCTTGAACGAGCTCGGCGACGACCCGCATTGGGGCGGCGAATACCTCGTCGACATCAGCACCGCGAGCAAGCGCAGGCGCGCCGCGCGCTGGCTCGGGCAGATGATCGACGCCTGCGCCCGCAAGGGCTACGAGGGGGTCGAGTACGACAACCTCGACTCCTGGACGCGCTTCGACGGGACCCCACTCGAGGACGAGGTCCCGTTCGGCAAGCGCGAGGCCATCGCCTTCGCCAGGCTGCTCGCCGCGCGCGCCCACGCCCGAGGCCTGGCGGTGGCGCAGAAGAACACGGTGGAGATCACGCGGGGCCAGGCGCGCGGGGTCGGGTTCGACTTCACGATCGCCGAGGAATGCGCGCGCTATCGCGAATGCGACGCGTATCGCCGCGTCTACCGAGATCGGATGATCGCGATCGAGTACCGGAGGCTCTTCTTCAACCAGGCCTGTCGAATGATCGGCGACGAGGTGTCGGTGGTGCTGCGCGATCGCCGGGTCAGCCGGCCGGGCTCACGCACCTACGTCTATGACGCCTGCTGAGCGATGGCTCAGCCCAACCTCACCGGGAGCGTCCGCAGCTGGTTGACGAACGGCGAGACGACGTGCTCGGGCGTC
>WHSW01000275.1 GCA_009379895.1 Solirubrobacterales bacterium | reverse complement strand
CGCTCGCCCGCTGCGTGGCCGCCGGGCGAGCGGCGCGAGCCGCCGGTGACGTCTACTTCGAGGCGCGCGAGCTCGAGCGCCTGCGAACGCGGGCCCTGGCGCTGGCTCACGAGCGCGGCGAGCTCAGCATCGCCTCGCTGCGCGACGCCCTCGGGACCAGCCGCAAGTACGCTCAGGCGCTGCTCGAGCACCTCGACGGCGAGAAGCTGACCATTCGCCACGGCGACCGCCATCTGCCGCGCCGCCCGCCCGGCTGACGCGGCCTATGCTCGGCGACCGCTTGGGGCGGCAGGGGTCTGGTGGCCCAGACGGCCTTCAAAGCCGCGAGGGCGTCGCAGTCCGACGCTTGGAAGGTTCGATTCCTTCGCCGCCTCGTCCCCTGGCCGTGGGCCGGCCGTCGGCGCTACTCGAACGGCAGGGTCTGATCCAGGGCCGTGAGCCGGAACATCGCGGCGACGTCCCCGGTGCCGCGCGTGAACCTGAGCCGGCTCGGGTCGCCGGCGTTTCGCCGCGCGGCCGCGACCAGGGTGCGCAACCCGGTCGAATCGATGAACCAGAGGCCGTCGAGGTCGACGACCACCCGCAGCGCGTCGGTGGCCTCGGCCTCCTCGATGGCGCGCCGAAACTGCTCGGTGTGCTCGAGGTCGAGCTCGCCGAGGGCGCGAACGACGTAGGTCGCGCCCCTCCTCGAGGCCTGGATCGCGAAGCGGGGGACGGCGGGGAGCCTGCCGTCTTCTTTGCTGGCGGCCACAGCCCAGACTGGTCGATCTCGGCCCGAAAAGCAACCTTGGCTTCGGACCACCGACCTCGACCGGGCGCGGGCCGACCCTAGAAGAGACCGATCCTGTTCGGCGGCCAGTAGGTGAGCACCGCCTCGCCGATCACCCAGTCGTCGGGGATCGGCCCCCAGTAACGACTGTCGTCGCTGTTCGGCCGGTTGTCGCCCATCACGAAGTAGTAGCCGGGCGGGATCGTGATCTGCTTCGGGAAGTCGCAAGAGCTGCTGTCGGTGCACGGCTGGGCGTAGTCCTCGTGCGCCTCGACGCCGTTGACGATCGGGTGGCCGTCCTCGATGCTGAGCCGATCTCCGGGCCCCGCGACCACTCGCTTGATGAAGTTGATCTCGGACTCCTGCGGCACCGGCTCGGGGCAGACCTCGCGCGCCGGGCGCTCGACCCCGCAGCGCTGCTGCTCGGCGCCGACCGGCGGGTGAAAAACGATGATGTCGCCGATCTCGGGATCGCCGAAGTGGGTGCCGAGGCGGTTGACCAGCACCCGCTGTCCGACCGAGAGGGTGGGCTCCATCGACTTCGAGGGGATCTCGTACGGCTTGACCGCCCAGGCCTGGAGGGCGAGCGCCAGCCCGACCGCGATCGCCACGGTGAGGACGAGCTCGAAGAGAGCGCTGCGTTTGATCGCCGGTAGATGCATCCGCCTCGGGCGCGGTGCCCGGTGCGGACCGGGGCCGAGCTCGACCAGAGCCTAGTACGCGACCGGTCGCGCACCGACACGCGACTGGCCGCGTGCTCCGCGGACCGGCGCCGCGAGGGCATCGCGGTCGACGTCGCGGTCAGGGGAGACGACGCGGCAAACGAGGTCGAGCGCGACTCCGAGAACGGCGCGACCTGGGAGGTCGAGGTCACCAAGCCCGACGGCCAGACGGTCGACGTGCGACTCGACGAGAGTTATAGCCTGGCCGTCGTTGAGGGCGACAGCGACGGGTCGGACGAGGGCGACGACGGGGACGACTGACGCGGTCGGCATTCCGAGCACGTCGATAGGGCCTGACTCGCGGTCGGGACAGCCGTTTCAGTCCCGGCCGCCGAGGTCACCGAACGACGAGTTGGACGTGTGTGGGTTGATAATGGACCGCGATGGGCGACGCGACCCCGATTCGCCTCCCGCGCGACCTGGGCCCGGACGCGGCGGGCGGCCGGCGGCTTGCTCGGCGGGCGACTCGTGGCGACAGCGCCGCATTCGCCACCATCTTCGTGCGCCATCAGGAGGAGCTGTATCGCTACTGCAAGGCGATTCTCGGCAACTCCGATGACGCCCAGGACGCGTTGCAGGCCACGATGGCGAGCGCCCTTCGCTCGCTGCCGGGCGAGCGGCGGGAGGTGGCACTGCGCCCGTGGCTGTATCGGGTCGCCCATAATCACGCGATCTCGATCGTCCGCTCGCGGCGCCCGCGGCTGGACGAGGAACGCCTCGCCTCGATTCCCGATCCGGAGGTCGAGGCCCGGCCCGAGGCACGCGAGCGGCTCCGGGAGCTGCTCGTCGACCTCGAGGCCCTGCCCGAGCGCCAGCGCGGCGCCCTGATCATGCGCGAGCTGAACGGCCTCGACTTCGACGAGATCGGCGCGGCCCTGGGCGTCTCCGCGGCCGGCGCTCGCCAGGCTGTATACGAGGCCAGGGTCGGCCTGCAGGAATTCGAGGCGGGGCGCCGGATGGCATGTGACGGTGTCGAGCGGGCGATCTCGGCGGGCGACCGGCGGGCGCTCCGCGGCAGGCGGATTCGAGCGCATCTGCGCGACTGCGCGCGCTGCCGGGACTTCCAGGCCGCGATCGACCGCCGCCGCGCCGACCTCGCCGCGCTGACCCCTCCGTTGCCCGCCGCGGCGGCCGCCGGCCTGCTCGACGCGCTTGTCTCGGGGTCGGGCTCGGGCGCCGCGGGCGCCGTTTCGGCGACCGCCGGCGGCGGGGGCGCCGGCCTTGCCGCGATCGTGGGTGCTGGCAAGTGGGCCGGCGGGCCGATGG
>WHSW01000274.1 GCA_009379895.1 Solirubrobacterales bacterium | reverse complement strand
CGGGTTCTGCCCTTCCAGCTTCGCGTAGAGGTGCACGGATGGCTTTGGCGACAACGCAGCGATCTCGACCAGCGGCGTGTTGCCGACCGCCTCGATCATGTTCCCGTAGCGGCCGCCGCAGGGGCGGTTGAGCGTCGGCTCGAGCATCGCTACAGAAAATATAGTGAGGCCGAGCCCTTGGACCGCCGCTCCCACTCGCCGCCCGGCGACCGCCCGCGGGACGCCGCGGACCGACTCGCGCGAACGCTCGCCGGCGGTCCCGAGCTCGAGCTCGATGCCTGGGCGCTCGGCCCGGCCGCGCTCGAGCTCGTGCTCGCCGAGGTCGCGGCCGGCCGCGAGCGGGTGGTCGAGTGCGGCTCGGGGGCCAGCACCGTGCTGATCGCCCGCCTGCTGCGCGAGCGCGGGCGTGGCTTCGTGCGCGCGCTCGAGCACGACCCGGCGTGGGCGGCAAGGACACGCCGGGCGCTCGCCGGCGAGGACCTGGGCGCGCATGCCGAGGTGATCGAGGCGCCGCTGCGAGCCGACCCCCTCGCGCCTCCCGGGACGGATGCGCCATGCGAACAGATGTTCGTGAGCGAGCCGGACGGAACTCGCGGCTGCTCGCGGAGGCCGAGGTGAAGATGGGAGACGAGCTCATCGATGCGGGTCAAACGCCGCGACCGGCATCGACCGGGAGCGTCATCGCGGCTCGTCCTTAGACTCCGCGTGATGCGAGGCCGTGCCTTGTGCGTCGCCGCCGTCGCTGTGCTCTGCCTGGCCGCCTGCGGAAACGATTCGGATTCCGAGACCTCGAGCGCCGCGACCGCCGAGAACACGACCCAGGCGGCGACCGGAGACGCCGCGATCACCGCCAAGGAGTTCGGCAAGCTCTCGATCCCCGACGAGCTCGGCCTGATCGAGCGGCTCGCGGACGCCAACCCCGACGCCTGCTCGGGCGTCAACCCGCGCTCGGAGCCCTTTCACCAGGCCGTGTTCATCAACGCGGCCCAGGCACGGCCCGACACGCTGATCTCCGATCTGGTCGGCGAGGCGTGCGAGGCCGGGTAGCGCATCGCCGGGAGCCATACGACACACTGCGCTGCGGATCGGACGCTCAGCGAATGATCCGCGCCCAGTAGTCGGCGTCGCCGATTCGATCCCGGTAGCGGACGAAGACGTCGAGACGGTTGGCCCGCTCGAGATCGCTCGAGAGCTCGACCGAAAACCGCCGCGGCCTGCCCGGCACCCGCTCGGCCCGTGCGCTCCAGTCGCCGGACTCGATCCGCCGGCCGCGCACCCGCAGCAGGCCGACCGAGACGCGCTTGATCGCGCGATCGCCCGTCCGCACGGTCACCCGGTCGCCGGGGGAAACCCGAATCCCGCCGCGGACCGGCAGTGGATACGCCGAGTCCGAGCAGACGCCCACTCTGCCGTGGCTGACGCAGTAGGACCCAAGGGTCGCGCGGGCGGTCTCGCCGTGCACCTCGACGACCATCGGTCGCGGCCGCTCGCGGCCGCGGTCCGCGCCCGCCGTCGCGGCCAGCGACTGCCCGACGAGGATCGCGGTTGCCGCGGCTATGAAACCTGCCCGAACCCATCGTCCGTGGGTCCCTACGGCCGTAACCCCCACCCGTCACGCCGGTAGGGTTGCGCGCCCGATGGCTGACGTCCGACCGCTCACCGCGCTGCACTACAACCGCGCGGCCGTCCCCTCGCTCGCCGACGTCGTCGCCCCGCCCTACGACGTGATCGACGCGACTCGCCGGGCCGAGCTCCTTCGCCGCTCGCCCTTCAACGTGGTCGAGCTCGACCTCCCGCGAACCGCCGAGGGCGACCCCTACGAGCACGCCGCCGAGACGCTCGAGGAGTGGACCCTGCAGGGGATCCTCGCCGCCGACCGCGAGCCGGCGCTCTGGGCGCTGACCCAGGAGTACACGGCGCCGGACGGCTCGCGCCACAGCCGTCGCGGTCTGCTCTGCCGCGTGCGGATCACCCCCTACGGCCCGGGCTTGGTCCGCCCCCACGAGCGCACCCAGCCGGGGCCCAAGCAGGACCGCCTGCGGCTCACCGAGGCGACCCGCCACAACCTCTCGCCGATCTTCTCGCTGCACCCGGGCGACGCCTGGCGCCACCTCGAGGGGCACACGCGGTCCGAGCCCTGGGGCGAGGTCAGCGACGACGAGGGCACGGTGCACCGGGTGTGGCGCATCGACGACGTCGAGGCACACCGCGCCGTGGCCGCCGAGCTCGCCGAGGCGGAGCTGCTGATCGCCGACGGCCACCACCGCTACGAGACGGCGCGCACCTACGCCGATGCGATCGGCGGTGACGGGCCCCACCGCTACGCCCTCATGGCCCTGGTCTCCCTCTCCGACCCTGGTCTGACCGTCTTCGGCTATCACCGGCTGCTCACCGAGCTCGGCGACCGCGCACAGCAGGCGCTGCGCGACGCGATCCGCGAGCACTTCGCGGTCGAGGAGGTCGCGCTCGAGCGCCTCGACCCCGCGGGCGAGCCGGGCGTCGGCGTCTTCGGCTACGTCGATGCCCACCACCGCACCGGCCACCGGCTGCGACTCACCGATCCCGCCGCGGTCGAGCGCGCGCTGCCCCAGACCTCGGCGGCCTTCCGCGAGCTCGACGCTGCGATCCTCGAGGCGCTCCTGCTGCGCGGTGCGCTCGGGATGAGTGAGGCCGAGATCGAGGCCAAGCGGGGGATCGCCTACACGGCCTCGACCGACGATGCCCTGGCCGCGCTCGACGGCGACGCCGACGCCGCCTTCCTGCTGCGCCCGACGCCGGTCG
>WHSW01000273.1 GCA_009379895.1 Solirubrobacterales bacterium | reverse complement strand
CGGCGCTGCGCCGGCGCCACGGGCGGCGCGCGCGCTTGCGATCCGCGACGATCCGGTGCGCGGCGTTGTGACCCGAGCAGCCGGTGACCCCGCCGCCCGGGTGGGTGCCGGCGCCGCACAGGTAGAGCCCGTCGACCGGGGTCGCGTACTGGGCCATCTCCGGGTGCGGGCGCATGAACGCCATCTGGTCGAGACCCTGCTCGCCCTGGAAGATCGAGCCCCCCTGGAGGCCGAAGATCCGCTCGAGGTCGGGCGGCGCCAGCACCTCGCGCTCGAGCACCGCGCCGGGCAGGTTGGGCGCGAACCGGCCCAGCTGCTCGACGCAGGCGTCGCCGTAGCGCTCGCGGTCGCCCTCGGCCCAGTCCTCCTCGTTCGGGGGCCCGTACTGGGTGAACATCGTCATCACCCAGCGGTCGTCATCGGTGAGCGTCGAATCGACCGCCGAGGGGAGCTCGGCCTCGACGTAGGGATGCTCGGCGGGCTCGCCGCGCGTGGCGTCCTGCCAGGCGCGCTCGAGGTAGTCGATCGAGGGGCAGATGTTGACTCCGGCGGTCATCATCAGCCGCTGCTCCTCCTCGGTCACGCCCTCGTAGCGGGGCGGCTCGGAGAGCAGCAGGTTGACCTTCACCGAGCCGCCGCGGGTGCGGTAGCGGCGCATGTCCTCGGCGACCTCCGCCGGGAAGCTCTCCGGCCCCACGAGGTCGAGCACGGTCGTCTTCGGGTGTGCGCCGGAGGCGACGGTCGGGGCTCGCAGCTCCGTACCGTCGGCGAGCGTGACGCCCACGGCGGAGCCGTTGCGGACGTCGATCGAGGCCACCTCGGCGCCGGTCAGGATCTCGGCGCCCGCGCTCTGCGCCGAGCGCGCGATCGCCTGGCTGATCGCGCCCATGCCGCCGACCACCTGGCCCCAGGCGCCCTCGATGCCGGCGCACTCGCCGAGCGCGTGGTGGAGCAGGTTGTAGGCGGTTCCCGGGGTGCGCGGCCCGGCCCAGACGCCGACCACGCCGCTCGAGGCGGTCGAGCCCTTGAGCCCGTCGAGCTCGAAGTGGTCGTCGAGCAGGTCGCCGACCGACATCGTGAACACGCGGACCAGCTCGTGGATCTCGCGCTTGGAGAAGCCGGCCATGCGCGCCCCCTCGCGCAGCAGCGCCGCGAGGTCGCCGGGGGCCTTGGAGCCGAGCGCCGGCGCCGCGCGCAGCATCATCGGCTTGACGAACGCCGACGCGCGCGCGAACAGCTCCTCGAAGCGCGGGTAGGCCTCGGCGTCGGCGCGCGAGTACTTGGCGATCGAGGCGGCGGTGCGCTCGACCTCGTTGAAGAAGAAGATCGGGCCCCGCTCGGTCAGCGAGACGTACGCCGGGTCGAGCGGGATCGCCCGGTAGCCGTGGTCGGCGAGGCGCAGGTCGGCGACGATCTTCGGCTGCAGCATCGAGACCACGTAGGAGGCGCGCGAGACGCGGGCGCCCGGCCAGAGCTCCTCGGTGACGCACGCGCCGCCAAGGACGTCGCGGCGCTCGAGGCAGATCACCCGCAGCCCGGCGCGCGCCAGGTACGCGGTCGTCGTCAGCCCGTTGTGGCCGCCGCCGACAATGATCGCGTCGTAGGAGCGCGGCCCCTGCGCGGGCGCGCCGTCGGGCACGGTGCCGTTGGTCGGGGTGGTGGCGGACGGGGTGGACGTGGTGGCGGCTTCCATGCCGCGACCGTATCACCTTGTCTGATTGACTACAAGGTCAGCCACGGCCTGGCACGCGTCGCCGGCGCCGGCGGGCGACCGCGTCGACGGCGACGGCGCCGGCGGCGGTGGCGACGACCGGGTTGAGCTCGAGCAGGTCGAGGTCGCGCTCGAGCAGCAGCTCGCCCGCCCGGGCGCCGAGCGCGGCGAGCGCCGCGAGGTCGACCCCCTCGCCGCCCCGCCCGCCCGCGAGCAGGGCGGCCCCACGCAGGGACCGCAGCGCCGTCTCGACACGAGCGGGGCTCGCGGGCAGCGGCACGATCGCCACGTCGTCGAGCGCCTCGGTCCAGATCCCGCCCAGCCCGACGACGAGCGCGGGCACGACGGCGTCGCGGCGCGCGGCGACGAGCAGCTCGACGCCGGCGGCGACCATCCGCTCGACGAGCATCGACGCGCCGGCGGCGAGCGACGAGCCCGCCAGCCGCGCGTGGGCCGTACGCAGCTGCTCCTCGTCGTCGAGCCCGAGCGCGATCGCGCCGACGTCGCTCTTGTGCCGCACGCCGGGCCCGCTCAGCTTCAGGGCCACCGGCCACCCGATCTCGGCCGCGATCGCAAGGCAGTCGTCGAGCTCGTCCGCCTGACCGCCCTCGGGGACCGCGATCCCGGCCTCCCGCAGGATCGCCTTCGCCCTCGCCTCCCCCAGCCATGCCCCGACCGCATCGGTGGAGCTCGCGGCGGATTCGGCGGTCGCGGCGATCTCCCGCAGCCGCTTCGGATCGCCCGCCTTCGCGCGCAACGCCCGCGCGCACGCGAGCGCCGTGCGCAACCCCGCGATCGCCGGGATCCCGCGCCCGGCCAGCTCCCGCGCGACGCCCTCGTCGACGAGGCGCGCTCGCACCAGCGCTGGCGCGACCGCCGCCAGCTCGACGAGCGCGCGCACGGCGTAGTCCACCTTGGCCGTGATCCGCACGGCCAAGCACGCTACTGGGACGGCTCGCGACGGCAGCATCGCCGGCTCGTCTGACGGCGCGTCATATGCTGGAAGCGTGGCGGTCACAGTCCCTCCACCCGGTCCGGTTCCCATGGGGGAGCGCATCACGCTCCCCGGCCGGGGCAGCACGTTCGTGCGCCGGGTCGAAGGCCCTC
>WHSW01000272.1 GCA_009379895.1 Solirubrobacterales bacterium | reverse complement strand
TGGAGCCCTGGAAGCGGGCGGCGCCGAACGCGAAGACGCCACCGTCGGAGGCGGTCAGCCAGTACCCATCACCCTCGGGCGTCGAGGCCATGGCCACGATCGGGCGGGCCAGGGCCCTGCCGCCGAGCGACCCGTGGAACGGTGCGCCGCCGAAGCTCTCGACGTGGCCGGCGGCGGTGGTGGTCCATCGCCAGCGGCTCGACACGCGGGGCTTCCTGCGCCAGCAGGTGGGCTACGGGCGCGGGGCGGCGCGCTTCCGCGCTCGGCCGTCGCGAGGGCGCCGATCGCCGCGGGATCTCGGATCGCCGCGCGCGTACGGCGGCGGGGCGGGGCGCGGGCTGGCGCGGCCGGGGTTCTACGCGGACCTGGTCCGGGCCGGCTTCGAGCGCGGCGCGCGCGTTGGCGCGCTGGTGGTGGCGGCGCAGGCGGCGACCGCCGTCGGGGTGAGCGCCGACCGGCTCGCACGGCTACGTCGCCGGCGAAGCCGACCCGGTCGGGCTGGGTAGCGGAGGCATCCGCGAGCACGCCCGACCGGTCGACAACGCGTCACGGCGCGTTGCGGACACGCTTCGTGTCGCGTTGACCGCCCTATGGGCGGACAGTACGACGCGAAGGCGCAAACGCCCGCTCGTTGTCGTGCTGCCGTTCACCTGCGGTCAGCGTCGCCCGCGATCAGCGCCGTCCGCGGTCATCGTCACCTGCGGTCAGCGTCGCCCGCGGTCAGCCCCGCCCGGGGTCAGCGCCGCCCGGGTCAGCGCGCCAGTAGCGGCTCGCCTGGCAGATCGCCGGGGTCGGCCCCGGTGACCGCGCAGACCGTCGCCGCGACGTCGACCAGGCGCGGCGGGCGCGAGGGCTCGGTGTGGCGCGAGGAGCCGGGGGTGAGGATCGCCCAGGCGTCGCCCGGCGTGTGGTTGCCCGAGCGCCCCGAGCCGCTGCCGTGGCGGCGCACGAGCCCGAAGCGCTCCGAGCGCACCGCCGCGAGCCGCGTCGCGGGGCGCCGCGACCAGCGCACGACCAGGTCGGGCAGGCGATCGGCGTGGCGCCCGGCGTAGTGCTCGGCCGTGCGCTCGACCGAGGCGACCGCCGGGGCGCCGTCGGGGTCGTGGAACGTCGCCAGCCCGGCGGCGATCTCGGCGAGCTGCTCGTCGGCGTCCTGGGCGGGAACGGTCCCCTCGCGCTCGCGCCCGCGCAGGTTGAGCCGCACGTAGCCCTGGTTGTCGGCGGGGTGGGCGAAGGCGCGGGTGCGAGCCCAGTCGTGGCCGCGCAGCTCTAGCCTCGCGGTGAGCTCGAGCGCCGCGCGGTCGGGGATCGCGCCGGCGACCACCGCCCGCAGGCTGGCGGGCATCGCCGCGCGCAGGCGCCAGATCGCCCCGCCGCCGTTCGACTCCAGCGGGCCGCCCGAGAGCACCGCGGCGAGCATCTGCGACAGCAGGTCGGCGCGGCTGGTGTTGACGTCCATGCCGACCGCCGAGGTGACCAGCACGTCGCTGCCCGGCGGGAGCGCCGCCAGCACCCGGCCGAGGGCCTCGTCGACGGCGACGTAGACGTCGTCCAGCGCCCCCGCGAGCGTCGCCCGCGCCTCGCGGTCGAGCCGCTCGCGGTCGACCTGCGATAGGTCCCAGAACTGATGGCCGGCGAGGTGGGCGGCGCTGAAGGTCAGCCAGGCCAGGTCGAAGCTCTCGCGGCCGAGCAGCTCCTCGGCGAGCGCCGCGATTCGCGCCGGGGCGGCGATCAGGCGCTCGCGCAGCCGCAGCAGCGCGCCCGGGCGCGGGCGGCCGAAGATCTCGGTGGCGCCGGGCCCGCGCCCGTGGCGCCGCTCAAGGCGCCGGCCGAGCCCCTCGGGGCGCGACCAGCGCGGGAGCACGACCCGGTCGGCGAAGCCCCAGCCGCAGACGAAGACGCCGTTCGCCTCGGCCGGCGGGCGGCTCTCATAGGGGTCGATCGCCAGCGTCCGCAGGCCGGCGCGCCCGAGGCGCTCCCAGACCGCCGGCGGGGCGTCGAACGCCGTCGCGTAGCGGGCCCGCTGCTCGGGCGCCGACCACTGGAAGGGATAGAAGATCCCGTGGTCGGCGAGCTCGACTCCGCTGTAGAGCGTGTAGAAGGCCCCCGCCGCGAAGTCGGTCGCCGGCGTGGCGAGCTCGACGCGGCGCCCCCGCTCGGCGATCGCGGTCAGGTTCGGCAGCCGGCCCTCGCCCCCGAGTCGCTCGAGCACCGCGACCGAGGCGGCGTCGAACTGCAGCACGCAGATCACGGCGTCCCTCGCCCCGCCGCCGCCCGCCGGCCGGATGGCGAACGGGCCCGGCCCATCGCCGGCGGGCCGGGCGGCGAGCCGGCGCGCTCCGCTGCCAGCTCGCGGGCCGCCTCGATCACGGCCATCGTCGCGACCCCGTCCTCGGCGCTCGCGAGCGCACCCGGGTCGCCACCGCGAGCCGCCGTCGCGAACGCCTCGAGCTGGAGCGCCAGCGAGCGGACCAGCGGGTGCGGTCGCCGCGCCAGGCGCGCCAGCGCGCCGCGGACGAGCCCCCCGTCGCGGCTCTCGACCCGCGCGCCGGCGGCCCGCACCAGGACCCGCTCGAGATGCGGGCGGTCGGCGGCGCAGCGGATCAGCGCCGGCCCGCGCTCGGTCTCGAGCTCGAGCTCGGCGCGCTCGGGCTCGCAGGTCGCGCGCCGCACGCGTGCCCCGTCCCGGCCGCCGAGCACGAGCGCCAGGTCGACGAGGTGCGGCCCGATGTCGAGCAGAGCGTCGTCGCGGCTCGCGTGCGCGCGCCACGAGGCGCGCCGGTAGCGCAGCTCGAGCTCGAGCTCGAGCGGGCCCTCGGCGGGCACCCGGCCGGCGAGCTCGCGGGCCCGCACGAAGCGCCGGTT
>WHSW01000271.1 GCA_009379895.1 Solirubrobacterales bacterium | reverse complement strand
GACGCTATCCGGGAGCGGGCGGCACGGTTCACCTCCGCCGCGGCGGCCCACCCCGGGGCCGAGGCCTGACCCCCGCCGAGTCCTAGCCGCCGTCGCGCAGGGAGACGATCCCGCCGGTCACCCCGAGGTACGCGACGCCACCGGGCCCGAGCGCGATCCCGGCGTAGTTGTTGTTGAAGAAGAAGCCCGAGCCCGAGTAGCGGCGCCACACCGTGCGCCCGGAGCGAAAGTCGATCGCCGTCCAGTAGTAGCCCTCGGCGGCCGGGTCGGCCGGGCGGGTGTAGGTGTAGATCAGCCCGGTCTTGGTCGAGAGCTTGGGCACCACGCTCGAGCCCGCCGCGTCGGTGTTGGTCCAGCGCCGCCTGCAGTCGGTGCCCTTGCGGTTCAGGTCGACGCGGGCGAAGCCGGGCACCGTCGGCGCCCCCGAGTTGGGCCCGAAGATGTCCTGGTAGCCGTAGTTGTTCTCGACGATCAGCGAGCGCTTGGTGCCGAGCAGCGTGTTCTCGGTGGCGCTCGCGCCCTCGGCGAAGACCGGCACCTCACAGACCTTGCGCCGCTCGCCGTGCAGCTTGCGCGCGTTGCGGTAGACGACCACGTTCATCGGGTCGGCGTTGTCGGTGATCGCGACGTAGCCGCCGTCCATGATCGTCGGCGTCGTCCCCGAGCCGGCGCTCACCTGGCTCGGCTTGACGATCCCCGAGTTGGCGTACCCCGAGCGCCAGATCACCCGCGGTCGGCCGCTGTCGCCCGCCTTGAGCCGGTACATCGCCTCGTCGGTGACGACGTAGACGCCGTTCTCGCCGACCGCGAAGGAGTTCGAGATCCCCTCGTCGAGGCGCTTGACCCGCAACCGCCCGGTCTTCGGGTCCAGCGTGGCGACCTTGCCGTTCTGCTTGGTGATCAGCCACACCCGGCCCTTGAAGTCGGGCAGCGCCGAGATGATCCGCTCGCTGACCGGGTCGATCGCCGGGGTCAGGTCGTAGTCGCGACGCAACTCGAGGCCCTGGCGGTCGGCGGTCTGGCCGAGCACGTAGAGGTGGTCGGTCTTGGTCGGCACCCAGATCCGGTCCTTGTCGTCGAGGTAGAAGTAGCCGCCGCCGGCGAAGTTCTGGAACTCCGGCGTGCCCGGCGTCGTGGGCGCATTGGGCAGCTCGTAGGTGGCGATCGTGGCCAGCGTCTGCGGGTCGATGATCTTCGCCACCGGCGGCGCGATCGCGGACGGGCAGACGGAGACGATCCGTCCCAGCGAGTCGAAGGTCAGCGAGCCGCAGAGCGCGGCCGGCTTGGCCTCCGAGGCGGTGATCAGCGAGTTGCCCAGCGGGCCGGGGCGCCGGTAGGCGTCGGTCATCCAGGTGTCGTTGTGGATGTTGGAGTTCGGGTCCGGTGCCAGGTAGGGGTTCTGCGGCGGCTTGGTCGGGTGGGGGATCGGGCGCGCGGTCGCCGGCGCGCCCTCGAAGGCGGGCAGCGAGGGGGTGGCCACGGGGGTGATCGGGTCGGCGGAGGCGGTGGCAGGGAGGGCGCCCGCTACGCCGAGGGTGAGCGCCAGGGCGCCGGTGAGCGCCAGGGCGAGCGCGGCGGTGAGGTGGGGCCGAGGGGCACCGACGAGGCGGCGGGCTCTGGCGCGGAGCGGCACGCCGGGATCCTATGTCAGGCGGCCGGTCGAAGTCGGCGCTCGTTTTCGGTCACAAGCGCACTAGGAAGTCCGCAAATTGCGTAGGTGACCGGCGCCGTCGAGACGCCGCGGTCCTAGGATCACCGCGGGGGACCGTCAGGTCCAAGGGAGTCGGGATGTTCGGGACGCAAGGCCGCCGAGTTGTCCTCGAGGGACGCCAGCGCCTGCGCGCCGGGGGGCGGATGCGAGCCCGGCGGGGTTGTCCACGGCGAAGAGTCGGATGAAGCCCGTCAACTCCGCAGCCGCGCCGCAACGAGCATCGCTTCGAAGCGACGTCGACGCCGCCTGGCGCGAGCGCTCGGGCAGGCTGTTCTCCGACTTCGAGCGCCCGGCCCGGATGATGGTCCGGCGCGCCTTTCGAACCGCGTTCTCCGACGACGAGATCGACGACATCTACTCGGCGGCCTGGGTCGGGGCGCTCAGGGCGCTCGCAGGGCGCCATCGGGCGCTCAGCGACGACGAGATCCGCAGCTACCTGCTCACCGCGGTCGCCAACCAGGCCAGCAAGGAGCTGCGGCGCCGGCGGCGCAAGCCGGCGGCCCCGCTCGAGCTCGTCGGCCCGGTTCCCGATTCGGCGGATTCCCCCGACGAGCGCGCGGCCGGGGCCGAGGACGCCCGCCTGACGCGCGACCTGCTCGCCTCGCTGCCGGCCCGCCGACGCGCGGTGATCTTGCTGCGTTACGGATGGGGACTCGAGCCGCGCCAGGTGTGCGGGCTGGTCAAGGGCCTCTCGCCCCGCGCGTATCGCAAGGAGATCACGCGGGGCGTCGACGAGCTGACCGCGAAGATGAGGTCGGTCGAACGCGGGGAGTGGTGCGCCGAGCGGGAGCCGGTCCTCAAGGTCTATGCGGCCGGGCTCGCCGACGCCGACCAGGCCCGCCAGGCGCAGGCCCACATCGCCCACTGCCGGAGTTGCTCGGAGTTCGTCGCCCGGCTCAGTGGCCACCTGCACGACCTCGGCGGTGCGATCGCGGCGGCGGGCGCGGTCGACGGCCTCGACGGCCACCTCTCATTCGGCGATCGAGCCCTCGCCGTCGGCGACCGCGCACGCGACGTGATCGCCGGCCTGAGCGGCAACGGCGGCACCGGCGGCACCGAGAGCGCGGCGGCGCAGCTTGCGAGCGCCGGCCCCAGGATCGGCCTTCGCCTCTTCGCGGACGCTGGAGATCTTGGGGCCGAAGATAGCCTTGCCGCCCTCGTT
>WHSW01000270.1 GCA_009379895.1 Solirubrobacterales bacterium | reverse complement strand
CCCCGGCCTCGGGCTCGCCGCCGGCGTGGGCGGCGCGGCCGCGGATCCGCAGCCGGTAGCCGATCCAGCCCTTGCGGGCGGTCTTCATCGCCCCGCCGGGGAAGGCCGGCTCGGGGACCAGGGCGATCGTCGCCTCGCGGGCGCGCGCGGCGATCAGCTCGCGCGACGCCCGGCTCCCGGTCTCCTCGTCGGAGGTGAGCAGGAGGCGGACCCGCCTGCGCGGCACGCCGAGCTCGGCGAGCACCTCGAGCGCGCCCAGGGTGGCGACGATGCCGCCGCGCATGTCGAGCACGCCGGGGCCGCGGGCGACGCCGCCCTCGACAGCGAACGGGCGCGCGGCGACGGTGCCGGCCGGCCAGACGGTGTCGTAGTGGCAGAGGACGAGCACGCCCTCCCCGTCTTTCGCCGGCGGCCCGAGCTCGGCCTCGAGCTGCGGCCCGGCCATGGTCGCGTGGCGGATGACTCGGCCGTCGAGGCCGCGCAGCCAGGACTCGAGCAGGTCGGCGACCGGCGCGAGCGCCGCCGGGTCGCCGCTCGGGGCGTCGAGCGAGGTGATCTCGCCGAGCGCCTCGACCAGCTGCATGCGCCTCGCCGCTGCCCCCGCGGCGAGGCGGGGCGCGAGCCCGGCGGCGCCCTCGACGGGGGCCTGATGCATCAGGACTCGCCGGGCGCGAGGAGCCCGTGCTCGCCGCCCCGCGCCTCGCCGACCGCCGCCTTGACGGCCCGCCGGCTGAGCACGGCGACCAGGTTGCGCTTGTACTCGACCGAGCCGTTGGCGTCCTCGACCGGGTCGGCGGCGTCGGCGGCGAGCTCGCCGACGCCCTCGAGCACGCCGTCGAGCTCGCCCACCGACGCTCCTTCGAGCAGCTGCTCCGCCTCCGCGGCGCGGGCCGCCGTCACCCCCGCGGAGCCGACCGCGAGCCGCACGTCGACAAGTCGCTTACCCGGCGCCCCCGGCTCGTCCAGGCGCAGGTGGCAGGCGACGGTGATCGCCGGGCGCTCGTGGAGCACGAACTTGCGGTGCACGATCGCCGCTCGGGCGGCGAGCTCGGGGACGAGCACCGCGGTCAGCAGCTCGCCGTCGACGAGCGCGTTCTCGAACGGCCCACGGACGAACTCGGCGAGCGCGATCCGGCGCGCCGCGGCGCCGCCGCGACGGGCCTCGAGCTCGCCGTTCATCGCGAGCAGGAAGGTCGCCGGGTCGGAGTGCGGGTCGGCGAAGCAGAGGTTGCCGCCGATCGAGCCCATCGTGCGCACCCGCAGGTTGCCGACCCCGCGCTCCATCGCGGCCAGCGCCGGCCACTCGCCGCGCACGGTCGGGTGGCGCTCGATCGCGCGGTGCGTCTCGGCGGCCCCGATCCGCAGCTCGCCGTTCGAGCGCTCGATCCCGCGCAGCTCGTCGATCGCCTTCAGGTCGATCACGTGGGGGTACTCGGCGAAGCCGAACTTGAACAGCAGGAAGAGCTCGGTGCCGCCAACGTAGGCGACGGCGTCGTCGCCGTGGCGCTCGAACAGCTCGGTGGCCTCCTCGACCGTCGCCGGCCGGTGGCGCTCGAACGGCGGCAGGGCCGTCAAGCAGCCACCCCCTCCCGGCTCTCCGCAAGCACGCCCAGGGTCGCGTTCGCGCCCGCGCCGAGGTCGACCTCGACGCCGAGGTCGGCCAGCCCACGGCCGAGCGCCGAGACGGCGACCAGTGGATACAACGAGCGCGAGCCCGGTCCCATGTGGCCGACCCGAAACAGCTTCTCGGTCAGCTCGCCGTAGCCACCGGAGAGCATCACGCCGTAGCGCTCGCGCACGTGCTCGAGGGTCGCCTTGACCTCGGCGCCCTCCGGACACCGGATCGCCGTGACGCAGTTGGCCGCGTACTCCTCGCTGCGCGGCCAGAGCTCGAGCCCCATCGCCTTGGCGCCCTCGCGACAGGCGCGCGCAGCGCCGGCGTGGCGGGCGATCACCGCGTCGAGGCCGTCGTCGAGGCATTCCCCGAGCGCGGCGTGGACGCCGTGGACGTCGGAGACCGAGGGCGTGTAGGGGAACTTCACCCGGCCGCCCGCGATCCAGGTCTCGCGCCAGTCGAGCAGCGAGAGAAATGAGGCCCTCGGCGCGTTCGGGTTCGCCTCGATCGCCGCCCAGGCGTCCTCGCCGACGACCACCAGCGACATCCCCGGCGGGCCGGCGAGGCACTTCTGCGGCCCGCCGACGCAGATGTCGACGCCCCACTCGTCGATGCGCACGTCGGTGCCCCCGACCGCCGAGACGACGTCGGCGAAGACCAGCGCCCCCGCCCCCTTAGCGAGCGGGCCGATCTCGGCGAGCGGGTTCTCGATCCCCGACGGGGTCTCGGAGTGCACCAGCGCGACGAGCTCGAAGTCGCTGTGGCGCTCGAGCTCCTCGCGCACCTGCGCCGGGTCGAGCGCCTCGTCGTAGGGCACCTCGAGCTCGACCACCTCGGCCTCGTAGGAGCGCAACCAGTCGCCGAACCACTTCGCGTACACGCCGGAGACGAGATTCAGGCACTTCATGCCCGGGCGGACGACGCCGCGCGCCGCGGCCTCGATCCCGAGCACCGCCTCGCCCTGCATCAGGACGACGTCCTTCTCGGTGCGCATCAGCTCGCCGACCATGCGCTCGGTCTCACGAAAGCGCTCCTGGAAGACCGGGTCGTAGTCGAAGATCATCGGCCGTCCCTGGGCCTGTTGGACACGCGGCGACGACATCGTCGGTCCCGCGCTCAAGGTGAAGTCGGGCTCATGCATGGTTCTCGTCTCCTCCGCGTCGAAATAGTCGCTTGAGTCGCTCCCAGAGCACGCGCGCCATGAGCCGAAGGCCGCCGATTGGCTTCGCGGGCGCGGGCGCCGCCCCGCGCGCGGGGGAGGTCCCGGCGCCCGGCTCGACC
>WHSW01000026.1 GCA_009379895.1 Solirubrobacterales bacterium | reverse complement strand
CGGGAAGCCCCTGCCGCCGCGCCCGGCGGACCGCCTCTTCGTAGGCGGCCGTCGCCTCCTGCTGGACCTGGCCCGCCTGCTCGCGCAGCAACCGCTCGGCCTGGACCGCGGACTGGTTGAGGAAGGTCGCGGGGCCGAGCACGGCCTGCGCCGGCTTCGACTCGGCGAGCGCGGCGCAGGGCGCGGGCGCGGGCGCGTCGGCGACCACCCGCCCGCCCGGGGCCTTGCCCGACAGACAGCCCTCGAGCGAGAGCAGCTTGCCGATGTCCTTGGTGAGCAGAAGCCGCTTCAGATCGCCCTCGGCGAGCACGACGACCGCCTCGTCACCGAACCTGTCCTTGAACTCCTGGGTCGCGACGTAGGTCTCGGAGTCGCGATCGACGAGCTGGTCGGTGCCAGCGTCCACCTCGAGGCGCAGGGCGGCCACCGCACCGACCAGCGCCACCAGCACGCTGACCGCCAGCACCGGCGCCGGCCGCTCGACGCACCAGCCCGCGATCCGTGCGAGCAGATCTCTCACCGGGACAAGACTAGGTGGAAGGCATCAGCGGTAGCCCGGTTCAAGGAGCCCAGGGCGGCGGAGCCCAAACCCGGCGGCAGCGGACGCGAAGCGGAGCAGCCGCCGGAGTTGTCTAATCCATCGCGAGGGGGCCCTCGGTCTGCGCGTTGAGGAACTGCGAGACGAACTCGTTCTCGGACTCGAACAGCTCCTCGGCGGGGCCGGACTCGACGATCCTTCCCTTCCACAGCACGGCGAGGAAGTCGGCGATCCGGCGCGCCGTGCCGAGGTCGTGGCTGATCACCAGATAGCAGCCGCCGTTCTCGTCGTGGACCTCGCGGATCAGCTCGCAGAGCAGTGCCGTGCGCACCGGGTCGAGGCCCGAGTCGGGCTCGTCGAACATGACGATCGCCGGGTCGAGGACCAGCGCCCGGGCGAAGCCCGCGCGCTTTCGCATCCCCCCGGAGAGCTCGTTCGGCATCTTGTCGGTCGCCTCGGCCAGCCCGACCTCGCGCAGGCGGCGGTTGACGATCTCGCCGACCTCGTCCTCGGACTTGTCGGTGTGCTGGCGCAGGGGGAAGGCGGTGTTGTCGAAGACGTTCATCGAGCCGAACAGGGCCCCGTCCTGGAACAGCAGGCCGAACTTCTTGCGCATCTCGAACAGCTCGTCGTCGCTCATCGCCGGCACCGACTCACCGTGAACCAGCACGTCGCCCGAGTCCGGATAGAGCAGGCCGACGATGTGCTTGATAAGCACGCTCTTACCGGTCCCCGAGGGGCCGAGCACCATCGAGATCTGGTCGTTGGGGAGGCCGAGGTTCAGCCCGTTGAGGATCCGCGCCCGGCCGAACTGCTTGACCAGGTCGATGATCTCGATCGCGTCCTCGCCGCCGTGGTCGCGCTTCTTGCCGGTGTGCCAGCGGTAGGGATTCGACTCCGCGGAGCTCACCCCCGGGATCGAGTAGTCGCGGTGTAGGTCGCCGAGCTCCGGGGCCGGCTCCTCGTAGGCGCCGTCGTCCTCGTTGCGGGTGCCGACCTCGTCGGCGAAGCGGTCGTAGTCGGTCGCGAGCTCCTCGTCGCCCAGCCGCTCGTCGCCGAGCTCCTCGTCGCCGACCGGCTGGTCCGCGCCGGGCCGCTCCTCGTTGCGCCCGCGTTCGTCGTCCATGCTCATCGATCCCTTCGTCGCCTGCCTAGCCGCCGATCGGCGCCCTCGGATTGGCGCCCCAGAAGACCAGCGTCCCCATCATCCCGATGATGTGCACCAAGACGATGTTGAGCACCATCGACTTCGCGGTCGCGGTGCCGACCCCGACCGGGCCGCCCGAGGCCGTGTAGCCGTAATAACAGCCGACCAGAACGATCACGGTCGCCATGAACATCGCCTTGATCAGGCTGAATAAGAGGTCCGGAGGGTTCTGGAACATCCAGAAGATCAGGAAGTAGCCGCCCGCCGAGACCTCGCCGATCTGCTCGACCACCGCCAGGTAGGAGGCCAGATAGCCGATCCCGATCGCCGCCAGGTACATGAACGGGAGCGTCATCCAGGCTCCCAACAGCCGCGTCCCGCAGAGGAAGATCATCGGGTTGACGCCCATCACCTCGAGCGCGTCGATCTCGTCGGAGATCCGCATCGCGCCGAGCTCGGCGACGATCCCGGTGCCCACCTTGGCGGCCATCATGTAGCCGAACGCGTAGGGGATCACCTCGCGCAGGTCGCACCAGGCCGCGAACACCCCGGCGTACGCCGGCGCGCCGACCGAGCGGTTGAAGTAGGCGCCCTCGATCCCGCATTGCAGGCCCAAGATGAAGACCAGTCCCCAGATCACGATCGTCGAGCCCAGGATCAGGATCCCCGCCTGGCGCAGCGACTCGCCGAAGAAGCGCAGCACCCGCCCCGAGTAGACGATGCCCATCACCCGGGCGGAAAAGCGCGCGATGTCGCCCAGGCTCGAGAGCCAGTCGCGGGGGACCGCGAGCCACCCAGGCATTACTTAATCACCGAAATTTCCGGATGGGTCGCGAGCAGCGTCTGGGTGAAGACGTAGTTGAAGGCGAAGACCCCCAGGAAGGCGATCACGACCGCTTCGTTGACGGCACGGCCCACCCCCTCGGCGCCTCCGGACGCATTCATCCCCTTGTAGGAGCAGACGATCGCGATGATCGCCCCGAACAGGGTCGTCTTCAGGATCGACCCCCACAGGTCGGTGACCGAGGCGTTGCTGAACAGGGTCGCGAAGAAGCCGCCCAGCGGCTGGCCGTAGGCGATCTCGGCGAAGATCCCGCCGGTGATTCCGAACAGCAGGGCGTAGATGTCGAGCAGTCCGGTGATCAGCATCAGCGCCAAAAAGCGGGGCACGACCAGGTTCTTGATCGGATCGACGCCGAGCACCTGCAGGGCGTCGAGCTCCTCGCGGATCTTGCGCGCCCCGAGGTCGGCGGTGATCGCGGTGCCGGCGACCCCGGCCACCACCACCGCGGTCACGAAGGGCGCGAACTCGCGCACCGAGGCGAGGATGAAGAAGCCGCCGAGGCGATCGAGGGCCCCGAACAGGCTGAGGAAGTTCGCGGCCTGAAGGCCCGGCGCGCCGAAGCCGAAGGCGACCGTCGAGATCAGCAGCGGAAACCAGCAGAGCTGCAGCGCGAACAGGAACTGGCCGATGAACTCGCCGCCGTAGGGGTAGGGCGGGCGGACCGTCGAGGTGATCGTCTTGCCGGTCAGGATCATCATGTTCCCGACCTGCTCGAACAGGGATTTAGCCGGTAAGAATGCCCTGTCGGCGACTGTTCTGACCATCTCTCCTCCGCCACCGGACGCTCCCCGGGCGCGGTCAGCGAAGCGTATTCGATGGGATAGGTGGCCGCCACCCCGGCCCGGTCGCGACTCGAGGCAGCGCCGCGGAGGGCGTCGGAGGAGGCCCGAACTCGCGATCGATAACACCGCGCGGTGGTATGTTCCGCGCGCCTTGGGGGAGGAGATCGCCATAAGCGCCCACCCGCCGCTGCAACCTCGAGGTCCGTGGCCGCGGATCGTTGCGCTCGTGCTGGCGGCCGCGCTGGCTCCGGCCCTCGCCGCGTGCGGCGGGGGCGCCGACGAGCGCCAGGACGCCGACGAGCCGGAGGGCAAGTTCCCGGTCGACGTGGTCACCGCCAAGTTCCCCACCGATCAGCGGCTCGCCGAGACGCGCGACCTGCGGCTAGAGATCGAGAACGCGGGCGACGAGCCGGTGCCGACCCTCGTGGTGACCATCTACACGGGAGACGAGAAGGCCTCTCAGCCGTTCTCGGTCCGCTCCGACCAGCCCGGGCTCGCCGATCCCAACCGCCCGGTGTGGATCCTCGACGAGGGGTTCCCGAAGCTGGTCGCCCCCGGGGGAAGCGGCAAGGGCCTGAGCCAGGCGCCGACCGCGGGGGCGGACGTCGCGCAGACCGACACCTTCGCCTTCGGGTCGCTGGCGGCCGGCGAGCGCAAGGACATCGTCTGGCGGGTGACCGCCGTGGTCCCCGGCACCTACACGGTCCACTACGAGCTGGCCGGCGGGCTGACCGGCAAGGCGAGGGCGGTGACCGCCGACGGCAGCCCGGCCGAGGGAGAGTTCGTGGTCACGATCAGCGACAAGCCGCCGCGCGCGCGCGTCACCGGCACCGGCAAGGTCGAGCTCGAGGGCGGCTGAGCCGCCCCCGGTGCGCGCGAGCCGGCGCGCCGGCGACAGCCCCGTCCGTTGCCGCGATCGGCGAGGCTAGGGGCCGATGAGACGGGCCCGGGTGATTCGAGCCAGCGTCGCGACCGCCGGGCTGGCGGCGGGCCTCGCCGCGCTCTGCCTCACCGCGGCCGCCGCCCCGCGCGCGCCGGCGAACGGGCAGGCGCGGGCCTCGGGCGAGCTAGAGCTGCGCCCGATCGCGAGCTTCGAGTACCCGACCTACGTCGCCCAGGCGCCGGGCGAGCCGCACACGCTCTACGTCGTCGAGCAGGGCGGCAGGGTGATCGCGGTCCGCCGGGGGCGAAAGCTGGGCGAGCCGTTCCTCGACATCTCCGACCGGGTCCACTTCGGGTCCGCGGAGACGCCCTCGGTCGAGGCCGGCATGTACTCGATCGCCTTCGATCCCGAGTACCCGACCAACGGGCGCTTCTACGTCTTCTACACCGGGCCGGGCGGGGCCAACTACGTCGACGGCTACCGGCGCGCCGGCGGCGGCGCAGTTCGGGCGGACCCCGGCTCGCGCCGCCCCGTGCTCAGGATCGGTCACCCCTACGCCGACTCCCACAACGGCGGCCAGCTTCAGTTCGGCCCCGACGGGATGCTCTGGGTCGCGACCGGCGACGGCGGCTGCTGCGGTGACCCGTGGGATCAGGCACGCAGCCTCGGGACCCTGCTCGGCAAGCTGCTGCGGATCGACCCGCGCGCGGCGCGGACGGGCTTTCGATCCCCGCCCCGCAACCCGCTCGTCGGCCGCCCGGGGCTGAACCCGATCTACGCCTGGGGGCTGCGCAACCCGTGGCGGTTCTCCTTCGACCGCCTGACCGAGAGCCTGGTGATCGCCGACGTCGGCGACAACGGGGGCGCGCAGGAGGAGGTCGACTACCTGAGCCCCGACGCGGCACGCGGGGCGAACTTCGGCTGGCCGCAGTACGAGGGCTTTCGCCTCCGCGACCCGCAGCGCCCGGGGCCCGGCGCGCCCGTGGCGCCGATCTGGTCCTACCGGCACGCCCGCGATGGGGGCTGCGCGATCACCGGCGGCTACGTCGTTCGCGACCCGCGCCTGCCCGACCTCTACGGCCGCTACCTGTACGCCGACTTCTGCGGCGGGCGGATTCGAAGCCTCGCTCTCCCCCCGCTGGCCGGCGGGACGCCGGTGGTCGGCGGCTGGGTCGCCGACGACCGCGACGAGGGCCTTCACCTGCGCTACCCGACCTCCTTCGGCGAAGGCCTGAGGGGGCAGATCTACGTCGTCTCGGGCGCCGGCCCGGTCTACCGGCTCGAGCCGAAGCGGCGCTGACCAGGTCCGGCGACCGGGTACGCTGAACGCGCATGACGAGACGATCGAGCGGGGCGGTCGTGGCGGCGGTGGCGGTGGTCGCCATCGCGCTCGGCGCGGTGCTCGCGGGTGGCCCCGAGACGGCGGGCGCCCGGGGCGGCGGTCTGGAGCTCCAGCGCATCGGGAACTTCGAGTCGCCCGTCTACGTCGCCGCCGCACCGGGCGCCGGGAAGCTTCTGTTCGTGGTCGAGCAGCCGGGCACCGTCCGGCTGATCCGCGGCGGCAAGGTGCTCAAGCGCCCGTTCCTGGAGCTCCGCGACCGCGTCCGCTACGGCGGCGAGCAGGGCCTGCTCTCGATCGCCTTCGACCCCCGCTACCGAAAGACCCGACGCCTCTTCGTCTACTACGTCAATCGCGACGGCGACATCCGGGTCGACTCGCTGCGCGCCAAGGGCGGTGACGCGACCCGCGCCGACCGGGGCTCGCGCCGGCGGCTGATCGAGATCGCGCACCCGGTGAACGCGAACCACAACGGCGGCCAGCTCCAGTTCGGTCCCGACCGGATGCTCTACATGGGGACCGGCGACGGGGGCGGCGCCGGCGACGCCTCGGGCAACGCCCAGGACCCCTCGAGCCTGCTCGGCAAGCTGCTGCGAGTCGAGCCGAAGGCCAAGCGCGGCTACCGGATCCCGGCCTCGAACCCGTTCGCCGACGGCGGCGGGCGCGGGGAGATCTACTCGCTTGGCCTGCGCAACCCCTACCGCTTCTCCTTCGACCGCCGGACCGGCGATCTGTGGATCGGCGACGTCGGCCAGGACGCCTGGGAGGAGGTCGACCACGCCACCGACGCCGAGGCCCGGGGCGCGAACTTCGGCTGGAACCTGTTCGAGGGCGACCATCCGTTCGAGGGCGACGCCGGTGACCCGCCACCCAACTACCGCCCGCCGGTGCTCGAGTACTCGTCCCGGGGCGGCGGCTGCGCGATCACCGGGGGCTACGTCTCCCGCGACCGCTCGCTCCCCGCGCTGGCCGGGCGTTACCTCTACGCCGACTTCTGCATCGGGGAGATCCGCTCGCTCGACGCCGGCGCGCCGAACCCGGGCGCGACCGACCGGGCGACCGGCCTGCGCGTCGCCTCGCCGAGCTCGTTCGGCGAGGGCGCCGGCGGCAGGCTCTACGTCGTCTCGCTCGACGGGCCGGTCTACCGGATCCGCCAGCGTTAGCCCTCCCGCCCGCACCGGTGCAGGCCGGTTGGGACGGGCGTGCCAGATGGATAGAGTCCGGGTGAGCGCATCAGCCCGCGATCGAGGAGGACGTATCGCCATGGAGTCCGCCACCCAACCCGAGGCCACCACGGGGTCGACCACCAACGGCGAGGCGACGGTCGCCGCCGCCGAGACCTTCGACGTGCTGCGCCCGGTCGACGGCTCGGTGATCGAGACGGTCGAGGTCGACTCCCCGGAGCGGGTCGCCGAGGCCTGCGCCCGCGCCCGCGCCGCGCAGCCCGCCTGGGAGGCGATCGGCTTCGCGGGCCGGCGGCGCTGGCTCGAGAGCCTGCGCGACTGGATCCTCGCCAACCAGGACCGGCTCGACGACCTGATGCAGAGGGAGACGGGCAAGGTCCGCGCCGACGCGACCCTGGAGGCGTTCTACTGCCTGGAGGCGATCAACTTCTGGCTCGATCGGGGGCCGGAGTTCCTCGCCGACGAGACGGTCTCGCCGCACAACCCCCTGCTGCGCGCCAAGCGCGCCAAGATCGTCTACCGCCCGTTCGGCGTGGTCGGGATCATCAGCCCCTGGAACTTCCCGGTGATCCTCTCGCTCGGCGACGCGCTGCCCGCGCTGGTCGCCGGCAACGCGGTCGTGATCAAGCCCTCGGAGCTGACTCCTCTGACCCTGATCGAGATGGTGCGCGGCTGGCGCGAGGAGGTGGGCGCCCCCGACGTCCTGCAGGTCGTCAACGGCACCGGCGAGACGGGCGGCGCCCTCGTCGACGAGGCCGACTACCTCCAGTTCACCGGCTCGACCGAGGTCGGCAAGAAGGTCATGGAGCGGGCCTCGCGGACCCTGACCCCGGTCAGCCTCGAGCTCGGGGGCAAGGACCCGCTGATCGTCACGCGCGACGCCGACATCGAGCGCGCCGCCAACGCGACGGCCTGGGGCGGGCTCCTCAACAGCGGCCAGATCTGCATCTCGATCGAGCGCGTCTACGTCGAGGAGCCCGTCTACGAGGAGTTCGTCGACCGGCTGCGGGCCAAGATCGAGACCCTGCGCCAGGGGGCGGACGGCCGCGGCTACAGCGCCGAGATCGGGGCGATGACCTCGCCGGCGCAGACCGAGATCGTCACCGAGCACGTCGAGGACGCCCGCCGCGCAGGGGCCAGGGTGCTGACCGGAGGCAGGCGCAAGGACGGGCCCGGCGACTGGTACGAGCCGACCCTGATCGCCGACGCCGACCACTCGATGAAGGTGATGCGCGACGAGACCTTCGGCCCGGTGATCCCGGTGATGAAGGTGAGCGACGTCGAGGAGGCGATCGAGCTCGCCAACGACAGCCGTTACGGGCTCGGGTCGTCGGTGTTCGCCGGCGACGCCGCGGACGGCGAGCGGATCGCACGCCGGATCGAGGCCGGTCACTGCAACGTCAACGACGTGCTCGTCAACTACAACGTGCTCGGGCTGCCGATGGGCGGCTGGAAGGACTCCGGGATCGGCGTCCGGCACGGGGCGCAGGGCATCCGGCGCTTCTGTCGCACCGAGGCGCTCACCATCCCGCGCCTGCCGCAGGCCAAGTCGGAGCCGGTCTGGTTCCCCTACAGCGCCCGCAAGCAGGGTCTGGTCGGGCGGATGTACCGGTTCCTCAACGCGCGCGGGCTGCGCAACCGGCTCGGGCTCTGAGGCCGGTCGGGCGCCGGTACCGCGCCGAGGCGCTCACCCCCGGCGCGAGTTCTCGTAGGGTTGCGGCGTGGCCGAGGAGCTCGGGGGAATCGACGGGCTGACGCGGTGGCTCGGGCTGCGCTGGGAGAGCCCGAACCGCGTTCGGCTCACGGTCCGGCCGGAGCTGATCAACCCCGCCGGGCTGCTCTCGGGCCCGGTCGCCTATGCGATGGTCGATTACTCGATGGGCTCAGCGCTATGGACACGGCGCGAGAACGGCGAGCGGATCGCGACGATCGGCATCTCGATCAACTACCTGCGCACGGCGCGCTCGGGCGAGGTGATCTGCGAGACGACGCTCGACCGCCGCAACGACCGCGTCGCCGTGCTGCGCTCGGAGGTCCGCGACGAGAACGACCGCCTGCTCGCGACCGCGATCGGCAGCTTCTCGATCTTCCCGGCCGAGCGGCTCGGCACCCACGACCACGGCCCGGCCGCGCCGGAGGAGATCGCCGAAGGCTAGGCCGGGCGTCTCGTGCACGCCCGAATCGCGCGACCCGCGCTTGATCTCGCCGGGAGATGCGAAGCCTCGTGGCGGGAGCAGCGGGGCCAGGTGTCGTCGGGGGATTCGCCCCCTCGCGACGGGGCGAGTTGTCGTCGCATAGCGGCGACAAGTCGCCCGGCCCGGGGTGAGATGACGAAGGACCTCCGCGCGAGCCTCCTCGGGCAGCTCACCCGTTCGCCCACGATGGCGACGCCCTCGACGACAACGACGCGTCGGGGGACAGCGGCGGCGACGAGTTGGTCGCCCAGGACCAAGGCTTCGTGTTCATGGTCCCGTGAGCGGCCGCGGTCACGTGGGGGCGAGACGACCCCAGCGGGTCCGCGGGCTCGGTCCGTGCGCTACGCGGGTGCCGCGTCCCTCGAGGGCTCGCCTTCGGCCTCCGCCTCGATGGTCCCGTCGCCGTTCGGGTCGGCGTCCGGGGGCAGTTCGCCGCCGCGGTCGGTGCCGGCGATCAGCTCGTCGCCGCGCTTCTCGGCCGGGATGAAGCCCGACTTCATCCCGAAGTAGACCGCCTGGGGGTGGTGGAGGACGATCGCGGCCGTCGACTGCTCGGGCTCGAGCGCGTGGCCGCCGGAGAGCGAGATGCCGATCTCCGAGAGGCCGAGCAGGCGCTCGACCTTCTCGTGCTCGGACTGATCCGGGCAGGCCGGGTAGCCCCAGGAGTAGCGGCGGCCCTGGTCGAGCTCGATCCCGAGGCCGCCGCGAGCCTCGGCGTGCAGCCACTCGGCCAGGCCCTCGGCGGCCTGGACGCCGAGACCGTGGGTGAACAGCTGCTCGGCGAACTCGCCCTCGCGCTCGAGCGCCTCGATCCGCTCGGTCACTTCGGGGCCCACTGTGACGGCCTGCAGCGCGACGACATCCCTGTCGCCCGATTCGATAGGACGGTAGAAGTCGGCCAGGCAGATGCGGTCGTGGCGCGGCTGGCGCGGGAACACGAGCCGCTCGATCTCACGGTCGTTCTCTTCGGGATCGAAGATCACCAGCTCGTTGCCGTCGGCGTTGCAGGGGAAGTAGCCGAGCTTCACCCGCGGGCGCAGGTAATCCTGCTCGGCCCACATCCGCTCGAGCTTCGGCGCGAAGCCCTCCTCGCCGTCGTGGCCCTCGACGATCCGCCGCCAATCCTCACCCTTGCGACCGCGCCCGCCCCAGTGGAGCTTGAAGAGCACGTGGCGGTCGAGGTAGGGGTAGACCTCGTCGAGATCGACGTCGATCTCGCGCGCCCCCCAGAAGGGCGGCTCGGGGATCGGGGTGTCGGTGGCTGCGGCACAGCGCACCGAGTCGTCGGTGGTCGGTGGCGCATCGTCGATCACCACCGGCTTCTCGCGCAGGCTCTTCGCCTCCTCGCGGATCTTCGCCACCAGCGACTCGCGCGCCGCCTCGTCGATCAGCGCGTCGACCGTGTCGAGCCCGGCGAAGGCATCCTTGCAGTAGAAGACGCCGGGCTCGTAGACCTCATCGGACTCCTTGCCGCGCGGGTAGAGCACCCGGCGACCGAAGTCCCGGTTGATCGCCGCGCCGCCGATCAGCACCGGGAACTCGAGCCCGCGCTGGTGCAGCTCCTGGATGCAGGCGGGCATCTGCTTCGAGGTCGAGACCAGGAGCGCCGAGAGCCCGATCGCATCGGCGTCGTGCTCGGTCGCAGCGTCGATGATCGTCTCGATCGGCACCTGCTTGCCGAGGTCGACGACCGTGTAGCCGTTGTTGGTGAGGATCGTGTTGACCAGCGACTTGCCGATGTCGTGGACGTCCCCGAACACGGTCGCGATCACGACCTTGCCCTTGCTGTGGCCCTCGATCCGGTCGAGGTAGTTCTCGAGCTGGGCGACGGCCCGCTTCATCACCTCGGCCGACTGGAGCACGAAGGGCAGGATCAGCTCGCCGGCGCCGAACTTGTCACCGACCTCCTTCATCGCCGGGAGCAGCACGTCGTTGAGGGTGGGAACGGCGCCGATCTTCTCCACCGAGCGGTCGATCTGGTCGTCGACGCCGTCCTTCTTGCGGCGCAGGATGTGCCAGTGAAGGGCCTCCTCCGGCTCCATCTCGGCGGTCGGGTCCTCGGCCTCGGCGTCCTCCTCCGCGCCCTTCGACTCGAAGTGGGCGATGAAGCGCTCGAGCGCGTCCTCGCGGCGGTTGTAGACGAGGTCGTCGGCGAGCTCGCGCTCGTTCTCGGGGATCTCGCCGTAGGGCGTGATGTGGTTCGGGTTGACCATCGCCAGGTCGAGCCCGGCCTCGACGCAGTGGTGCAGGAAGACCGAGTTGAGCACCGCCCGGGCTCGCGGCGAGACGCCGAAGGAGACGTTGGAGACGCCGAGCGAGGTCTTGACGCCCGGGATCTCGGCCTTGATCCGGCGGATGCCCTCGATCGTCTCGACCGCGGACGGCCTCCACTCCTCGTCGCCGGTGGTCAGGGTGAAGGTGAGCGCGTCGAAGATCAGCAGCTCGGGGTCGAGCCCGTGCTCGTCGCAGGCGAGGTCGCGGATCCGCTCGGCGACCTCGACCTTGCGCTCCGCCGTCTTCGCCATCCCGACCTCGTCGATCGTCAGCGCGATCAGCGCCGCGCCGTGGGCGCGGGCGATCGGCACGACCCGGTCGAGCTTGTCGCGCCCGGCCTCCAGGTTGACCGAGTTGACGATCGCCCGGCCGGGGATCGTCTCGAGCGCGGCCTGGATCACCTCCGGCTCGGTCGAATCGACCTGGATCGGCGCCGGCTGGGTCAGCGAGACGCGCTTCGCGACCTCGCTCATCTGCTCGTCCTCGTCCTGGCGCTCGGTGAGTGCGACGCAGAGGTCGAGCACGTGCGCGCCGCCGTTGACCTGGTCCTCGGCGACCTGGACCAGGCCGTCGTAGTCGTCGGCGAGCAACAGCTCCTTGGCCCGGCGCGAGCCCTGCGAGTTGACCCGCTCGCCAACCAGGGTCGGGCGCGGCTCCTGGGCCAGGGGCGTCGAGGTCATCATGCTCGAGACCTCGGGCGGCCCGGGGGCCGGGCGCTCGCCCGGGACCCGGCCGGCGACGCGCTCGGCGAGGGCGCGAATGTGGTCGGGCGTCGTGCCGCAGCAGCCACCGACGATCGACACGTCGTAACGCTCGACGAACTCGCCGAGCACGGAGGAGATCTGCTCCGGCGTCTCGGGGAAGATCGTCTCCCCGTCGGGGCCCTGGAGCGGAAGCCCCGCGTTCGGGATGCAGTGGACGGGCACGGGCGAGCGCTCGCCGAGAAACCGGATCGCGTCGCGCATGTCCTCGGGGCCGGTCGAGCAGTTGAGGCCGATCAGGTCGACCTCGAGCCCGGCGAGCGTGGTCAGCACGGCCTGGATGTCGGTCCCGAGCAGCATCTTGCCGCCCTGCGGAAGGAGCGACACGGAGGCCTGGATCGGCAGCGCGCGGCCGGCGAGCTTGAACGCCTCGCGGGCGCCGAAGACCGCCGCCTTGACCTCGAGGATGTCCTGGGCGGTCTCGATGATGATCAGGTCGGCGCCGCCCGCGACCAGGCCCCGAGCCTGCTCGACGAAGACCTCGACCAGCTGCGCGAACGAGATGTCGCCGAGGGTCGGGTCGTCGGAGGCGGGCAGATAGCCCGTCGGCCCGATCGAGCCGGCGACGAAGCGCGACTCCCCCGCCGCCCTGCGGGCGATCTCGGCCGCGTTGGTGTTGACCTCGAGCGTGTGCTCGCCCAGGCCCCACTCGTCGAGCTTCAGCCGCGAGCCCTGGAAGGTGTCGGTCTCGACCACCTCGGCGCCGGCCTCGAGCATCGAGGCATGCACGCCCTCGATCACGTCGGGACGATTGAGGACCAGCGCCTCGTGACACTTGCCCTCGAGCCCGCCGTAGTCGGCCTGCGTGAGCTCGAACTGCTCCAGGGTCGCGCCCATGCCGCCGTCGAAGACGACCACGCGATCACGCGTGGCGGCGAGAATGTCTCTGTCTCGAGTGGGCAGGTGGGTCACCTCCATCGATCCCGGCTGTCGCACCATGCCTCGCTCCGGGAAGTTCGGCGGTTGCGGCGGCTTCCGCGGTCCGGGTCCCTCAGCCGCTCTGGATGGTCGCCGGGCAGGATAGCGGGAGCCGCGCCGTCTCAGGCGGTCTCGTCGGCGCGCCGGTCGCGCGGCGCCAGCCGCACCGGGGCGGCCGAGAGCGCCTGCAGGCGCAAGTCCGACCAGGTCATGCCCTCGCGAACCAGCGCCGGCACGCCGAGCGCGACCGCGGTCGCGATCTCCACGGCCTGCAGGATCACGCCGTAGGCGAGCGCGTCGGCGGCGGCCACGCCGAAGCCGGTGCTCAGGACGCTGATCGTCGCGAGCTGGAACACGCCGACGTTCGACGGGGTCGCGGGGATCGCGGCCGTGACGTTGACCGCGAACAGCACGGCCGCGGCGGCGCCGATGTTGATCGCCGGATCGTGGTCGAGGCCGAGCGCGGTGAAGAGCGCGAAGCAGGCGAGCAGCTGCAGCGCCCAGGCGGCGAGCTGCGCGACGGCGGCGACCGGCCCCCGCCGCGGGTCGCGGAACACGACCAGGCCGCTGCGCACCTTGAGCAGCGCGCCGCGGGCGGCGGCCGCCGTGCGGGCCACCCGGCCCGAGCCGTTGCCGCGGACCAGGGTCGGCGCGAGCAGCACGGCCACCAGAAGCAGCAGCGGCGCGAGGCTGAAGATGAACAGCCGCTCCGTGTTGGCGTGAAAGAGCTCGGTCGAGAGGACGATGATCGTCCCCAGCCCGACGAGCGCGACGATGTTGAGCGCGGTCTGCGAGACCAGGGTGCCGAGCAGCACCGGCAGGGTCTCGCGCATCCGCCCCGAGCGCCGCGCGAGGACCATGGCCCGCGCCGGCTCGCCGAGGCGCGCCGGCAGGGTCGCGGACATGAGCACGCCGATCATCGTCGCCGAGGTGACGTCGCGGCGGCGCAGCGGGTTGTGCGGAAGCGCCGAGCGGGCGATCGCGTACCAGGAGCTCGCGCGCAGGACCAGCGAGGCCGACATCAGCGCCGTCGCGACCAGCACCCAGGAGAGATCGGAGCGCACGATGCTGGTCACCGCGTTGTCGACCCCGATCCGGCGCGCGGCGACGAAGGTGAGCGCGACGCCGAGCAAACCCGCGATCCCGAACGCCGCCCGGCGGACGGCTCGGTGACGCGAGCTCGCGCGGACCGGCTGCGGATCGAGTGAGGGCAGTCGCCGCGCCGGGACGAGCGGCGAGCCGTCGATCGGCACGAAGCCGGTGCGCCGGGCCAGGCGGTCGAGCCGGCTGGCGGGATCGGGGACGGGATCGGTGACCGCGCGCTCGAGCACCGCCTCGACGCGCTCGGCGACCCGCGGCCATGCGAACCGCCGAGCGGACTCGCGGGCGCGGACGCCCATGCGCGCGAGCTCGGCCCGATCCTCGCTCGCCGCCTGCAGCTCCTCGGCCAGCCGCTGGGGGTCGGCAGGCGGGAGCAGGACGCCGTCGACGCCGTCGGTGACGACCTCGGAGTAACCGGCGATGTTGGACGCGATCACCGGGGTGCCGGCCGCGAAGGCCTCGGTGAGGATCATCCCGAAGCTCTCGCCCGACAGCGACGGTGCGCAGAGCACGTCCGCGGCGTGCAGGCGATCCCAGAGCTCGTCGCCTCCGATCCTGCCCACGGCGTCGACCTGGGCCTCGACCTCGGGGTCGGGCAGGTAGCGCCGAACCTCGCCGGCCTCGGCGCCGACCACGGTGAGCCGGGCCGGGTGATGCTCGATCAGTGCCCCGAAGGCGGTCAACAGCACGGGCAGGCCCTTGCGCTCCTCGGCGCGGCCGACGAACAGGATCCGCAGCTCCTCGGAGGCGGGCGCAGGCCCGGCGGGCGACGCGCCGGTGTCGACGCCGTTCGGGATCACCTCGTACTCGCCGCCGAACCAGCGCCGCCCGGTCCAGGCGGCGGCCTGTGAGACCGCGATCCGCGCCCGCAGCTGATTGAACTTGCGCCGCGCCCCGAGCAGGGTCGCCGCCCGGTTCGGAAACGCGCTGGTGCTGTACGTGTGGAAGGTCCCGACCACCGGCGCCCCGCGATACGAGCAGGCGTCGGCGGCCAGCATCGGCACCAATGGCTCGTGGACGTGGACGACGTCGGGGGCGAAGGCGCGCAACTCGCGGCGCATCTTCGTCACCCCGCCGGGGAACACGCCGATGTTCGAGACCGCCCCGTTGGCGCCGAAGGCGAAGGTGGGCCCGCAGGGCACCAGGTAGTCCGGTGGCTCGCCCGCGGGCGCGGGCGAGCGGTGGCGCAGCCGCGTCAGGCGGCCGGGCGGATCCCAGGGGGCCAGCACGCGAAGCTCGTGACCGCGGCCGGTGAGCTCATCGGCGAGCGCTTCGACGTGCCGGTTCACGCCCCCCGGATAACTCCAAGAGTAGGGCGAGACTATGGCGATGCGCACGCCCTTAGGGTACCGGCTCGGGGGTCGAGAACCCGTGCGGTTAACCCCCGTCCCACCCGGGGGCAAGGGCCCCCCGGGATCCCCCCTTTGCCCCTGGGCACGGCGCGAGAGGAGCCGGGGCGCCTCGACCGCGCCCGGCGATTGTCGACGCGCGCCGATTCCGGGCCCACCACGCTCGGCGCAGATCGCCGGACCTCCTCGCGGCGCTCAGGTTGGCCCGAAGTCGCCGCGACCGCACGGGTCCGGCGCCGCTACCGCTTCACCCGCTCGCAGTTGTGCTTCACCCGGTCGCCCTTGGCGTTCTTTACGCGGTCCTCCTTGCCGCCGCCGCAGTTGACCTGCTCGCGCTTTTGGCCCTTGGAGTTGATGCGGTCGTTGCCGCCCGCGGCCGAGAAGCGATCGCGACCGCCCTGGCCGGAGAGCCGGTCGGGGCCCGAGCCGCCGCTTAGCTTGTCCTTGCCTCCCCCGCCCTTGAGGTTGTCGGCGCCGCCCTGGCCGGAGAGCTTGTCGCGACCGCCCTTGGCCCTGACATTGTCGCGTCCGCCGCCGGCCTCGATCACCTCGGCCTCCTTGGTGCCGGCGAAGGTCTCGCCGGCGTCGGTGCCCGCCATGTGCAGGCGCCCGCGCTCGTCGATCGTGCAGACGACCGACGCCGAGGTGCCCTCGGGGCAGGCGACGCCGTCCGCGCCGGAGGGTGGGGCGCCGCCGCCTCCTGCCCCCGCGCCGGAGGGTGGCGCGCTGCCGCCACCGCCCGGGGGTGGCGGGTGTGGCGGCGGGGACACGCCCCAGTCGGGCGCAAAGTCGCCCGCCGGGTCGTTGGTCAGCCTCACCTGCCCCGCGCCGTCGGCGTTCATCGCGTAGACCTCGTCGTTGCCGTCGCGGTAGCTCGCGAACGCGATCCGCTGCCCGTCGGGGGAAAAGGCGGGGCCGTAGTCGGTCGCCGGGTCGTTGGTCAGCCTCACCTGCAAGGTGCCGTCGGCGTTCATCGCGTAGATCTCGCCGTTGCCGTCGCGGTAGCTCTCGAACGCGATTCGCTGCCCGTCGGGGGAGAAGGCGAGGCTGCCGTCGAACGCCGGGCTGTTGGTCAGGTTCACCACCCCCGTGCCGTCGGCGTTCATCGCGTAGACCTCGGACTCGCCGTCGCGGTAGCTCTGGAACGCGATCTTGCCGTTTACGCCGGGGAAGGCGGCGGGCGCGCTGGCGGCGAGGCCGCCGAGGGCGATGATCGCCCCGGCGGCGCCCAGCAACGCGGCGAGCCGCGCCGGCGAGGACCGCCCGCGGCCGGTTGAAGCTCTCGTGCTCTTGCTCGTGCCCGGCATTGCATCCTCCCTCAGGGGCTCGAAAACCGGCCGTTTGCCCCAGGGCTCGACTCGGCGCCGGCTTGCGACTTACGCCCCACGACCTGCCCCGCTGTGCGATCACCCACCATCACCATGCCCGCTCGCCACAGCGTGCCGGGTGAGGGCCGCGTTGAACAATTGGGGAGATCCCTACCTCGATCCCTACCTTTCGGCCGGGGCACCCTCCCGGTCGCGCTCACCGACCGGTCGCGTGCGCCTCGGGGCTTGCGCGGCGCGAACCGCCTTGGCGATCGCGACACGTCCTGGGAATCCGGGGTTCGACGATCGGCGCGCCGCTTACTGATGGGCTGTGCGGCGCCGCGACACGTCCGAGAAAGGGCATTCTCGGTGTTGCCGGCAGGCGCCTTGCCGCTCGCTGCGCTACGCGGCGGCGTCCGGCGAGGCGGGCGCCGCTCGTTCGCCGGCCCGCCGGATGGCCCGATAGACGGTGGAGCGGGTGACCGCGAAGAGCTCCTCGAGCTCGCTGACGGTGTGCTCGCCGGCGCGATAGAGCTTGACCAGGTGCGCCTCCTGGGTCGGGCTGAGCTTGGGCTGCTTGCCACGCAGCCGCCCCTTGGCCTTCGCGACCTTCATACCCTCGCGCGTCCGTGCGCGGATCAGATCGGCCTCGAACTCGCCGACCATGGCCAGGACGTTGAACAGCAGCCGGCCGACCGGGTCGGTCGGATCGTGCACCGAGCCGCCGAGGCTGAGCTTGACCTGGCGGCTGGTCAGCTCGTTGGCGATCGCGCGCGCTTCCGGCAGCGACCGCGCGAGACGGTCGAGCTTGGTGACGACCAGTTCATCGCCCGCTCGGCACGCAGCGAGCGCCTCACCAAGACCGGGGCGTGCGCGGCTGGTCCCGGTCAAGCCGTGATCGACGTAGATGCGCTCGGCGTCGACGCCGAGCGCTCGCAGCGCGTCGCGCTGCGCCGTCAGGTCCTGCGCGTCGGTCGACACGCGCGCGTAACCGATCTTTAGCGCGGACACCTCGGGAAGCATGCCGGTTAGCCCCCCGTCACCGGCACACATCACCGAACCACCCTTACGGCACACCCACTCGCCGCTTGGCGGTGAAGTCCCTGCCCAGCGCCACGGGTGTGCCGCTGGGGGTTCGGCTTGCGCGACGGTCCGAAGTTGTGATGCCTTTCAATCGCCTCCCGCGTTCGGGCGCTGTCCCGGCCGCCCTCGCCGGAGGGGTCGGGAGTGATCAGGCGGGGGAAATGACGCTTTCGCTGATTGCATCGAACACGGCGCGGACCGCGGGTCGTGCGAGCCCGGCAGGATGGGCGCAGACGCCGATGGTTCTGGTCGGGCTTCCTTTGAGCGCGCGGAGCCGGACGTCGGACGGTTTCGGTCGAGCGGCGAACGCCGGCATCAGCGACCAACCGACGCCGCCGCCGACGAGGGCGAGGACGACCTGCTCGTCCTCGGCCTGAAGCGTCCTCCGCGGCGGAGTGCCCGACGCGGTCAGCCACGCGATGGCGCGGTCCGAGCAGGACTCGTTCCAGTGGAGGAACGGGAGCTCGGCAAGGTCGTGGTCATCGCTTGCCGGCTCGACGCGGACGTAGGGATCCTCGGTGAGGGCGATGGACACGAGCTCGGGGTCCGTGGGGAGACTCGTGAGGCCGACGTCGCAGGTTCCAGCGGCGATGGCCGCGCCAACTCCGCCGTCGATTTCGCGCAGCGACCGAATCTGCAGCGTGATCGTGGGGTGGGCGGCGGCGAGCCGGGCGGCGACGGGCGGCAGAAGCAGCACTGCGGCCGTCCGGAAGGCGCCGATGCGCACCGTTCCACCCGCGGGCCTGTCGCGGGCGAGGTCGGGTAGGTCATCGACGAGGGCGAGCAGCCGCCGGGCGCCGGCGATGATGCGATGTCCTGCCGCGGTGATCTGGGTGCCCGCAGGCCCGCGAAGGAAGAGGCGTACGTCAAGCACCGTCTCGAGCTCGCGCACTGCCCGAGACACCGAGGACTGCTGGAGGCCCAGGCGCTGGGCGGCCGCTGAGAAGCCGCCGGCTTCGGCGACCGCGACGAGCACCTCGAGCTGGCGCAGGCTCGGTTGGCCACCGGCCGAGCGTTCGATGGGCTCGTGCCGCCCACCGGCCTCATGCATCTGGCGCATGACGGCCACGGTAGCGTCGCCGACGATGCTTCCCCACGACGATCACGGGGACGGTGACGTGCTGGTGCTCCTGCACGGGCACCCGTTCGACCGACGGATGTGGGCGCCGCAGCTGACATCGCTCAGCACAGGCGGCCGCCGTGTCATCGCTCCCGACCTACCCGGTTATGGACAGGCGCCGGTCGCGCCCGGCACGGTCCGGACGTTGCCCGAGCTGGCTGCCGCTGTGGTCGAGCTGCTGGACGCGCTGGAGGTCGAGCGCTTCGTCGTTGCCGGGCTGAGCATGGGCGGCCTGGTCGCGATGGAGCTCGGGCTGGCCGCGCCCGACCGGGTGACGGCCGTCATCCTGGCCGCCACGACAGCAGCCGGTGTGGACGCTGCCGAGGTCCGGCAACGAGAGGCGCGCGCGAACCAACTCGAGACGGAGGGCCTGCTCCCGCTGGCGCTCGACATGGCCGGCAAGCTGTTCGGTCCGGCCGCACGGCGTGAGCCCGATCTTGTGTCGGGGATCGTTGCGATGATGCTGCACGCTCCGCCCGAGGGCGCGGCCGCCGCGTTGCGCGGACGCGCCCGGCGCCCGCCCTACGCGCAGCTGCTGCCGTCGCTGCGGCCGCCCGCGCTGGTCATCGCCGGCGACGCGGACCCCTTCGCCCCCGAGCCCGTCGTCGCAGAATTGATTGATGCGCTTCCCGACCCGGTCGTCGTCCGGCTGCCCGGGGTCGGGCATCTGCCCAACCTCGAGTCCCGAGCCGCCTTCGACGCGGCCGTCGCGACGTTCCTCGACCGCCTGCCCGTGGAGTCTGACTGTGGCTGACCGTCGATACGCCGTGATCTCAGGGGCAAGCTCCGGCATCGGAGCGGCGACCGCCGTTCGCCTCGCTGACGACGGATGGGACGTTACGATCGGCGCCCGCCGCGAGGACCGGCTGCGTGAAGTGGCCGCGCGCAGCGGCGCCCGCGCCTTCGCGCTCGACGTCACCGATCCGGCGTCGGCTGACCCATTCTGCGACCGGATTGACGACTGCGCGCTGCTCGTGCTCAGCGCCGGCGGCGCCCTTGGGCTCGACGCGATCGCCGAGGCCGACGAGGACGACTGGCAGCAGATGTGGCAAGTCAACGTGATGGGCAGCCTGCGCCTCATCCAGCGGCTGCTGCCCAAGCTCGTGCAATCCGGATCCGGGCACATTATCCTGCTCGGATCGATTGCTGGCCGCCAGCCGTATGTGGGCGGCGGCGGCTACAACGCCGTCAAGTTCGCCGTCCGCGCCATGCGCGATGTGCTGCGCCTTGAGCTCCTCGGCCAGCCCGTGCGCGTGACAGAAATCGCCCCCGGCATGGTCAAGACGCCATTCAGCGAGGTGCGCTTCAAGGGCGATCGCGCCCGAGCCGCCGCCGTCTACCAAGGCGTGGACGCGCTGCTGCCAGAAGACATCGCCGAATGCATCGCCTGGGTCGCGAGCCGCCCGCCACACGTCGCCATCGAGCAGCTCGTCGTGCAACCGCTCCAGCAGGCCGACGCCCGCACCGTGCATGGTCCGGACGAGTAGGCCGAGCGCCGGCGACACGGGAGCAACCGCCCTTTCCCCGACCGTCCCGCTCAGGGTTCACCGCGAGAACCCAGGGATCCGCTTGCGGCACGGTTCTTCACGGCGTTCGAGCGGTGCCACCTGGCCTGCCCGGCGGGTGCCATTCGTCCTGCGCCCAACACCACAGCAGTGATCGTTGTGCCTGCCGGCGCCCACCACACGTCTCGCATAGCGGCCCCCTTCGGTTCTCGCGGCTGATGTGGTGGGCGTAAGCGCGCGATCACCGACGATGGCCTCCTTCTCAGGGGTTCGTGGGGATGCCGAGCACTCGCAGAACGACCTCGGCGGTGACGAGATCCTGGACGCCGAGGCCAGCGAGGGTCGCGACGGTGATGTCGTCGTCGCTCGTGCGTCCGGGCACAGAGCCGGCGAGGACTTCGCCGATTTCGCCGGCGAGGTCAGCGAGGGCGTAGTGGCCGGCGTACACGAAGCGGTACACCTCGCCGGTCGCGGCGGCCGTGTCCCGCGCGTCAACGAACACACGCGCGCGTTGCAGAGTTTGGGCGTCCAGTTCGCACTTGGTCTGGTCATCTGCGCCGATTGCGGTCACGTGCTGTGATGGGCGCAGCCACGCGCCGCGCACAACGGGATCACGGGCCTGGGTGGTGGTGAGCAGGACGTCGGCGCGACCGGCTGCATCTTCGAGATCGTTGACTACGCGAAGCTGGACCTCGGGCAGGACGTCAGCGAGTCGAGCGGCCAGTGCGGTTGCCTTTGCGTTGTTTCGGGCCCATAGCAGCAGGGTCCGGAAAGGACGCTCCTTGTAGAGGGCCTGTGGCTGCCAATAGGCCTGGACGCCCGAGCCGATAACCAGGGCGGTATCGACCACCGCGGGTGCCAGGACGCGGGCGGCGACACTGCCCGCCGCAGCGGTGCGGATGTCAGAGAGGTAGTGCTCATCCTCAAGGACGGCGAGCGTGTGACCGGTCCGACTGTCGAAGACGGCCAGCAACCCGCCCTGCGGTCGTCCTTGCTGGACGTTCAGGGCGAACCACGGCGCGATCTTGACGATGTAGAGCGGGTGCCCACGCAACGTGCTGGTTTTCACGAACACGTCGCCGTCCGTCGGCCGATCGGCGGGAAGCATGACGAGGAGGCCGTTGTCCGCGTCGCCGGCGCTTGATGCCTGAAAGGCCCTCGCCACGGGCTCGACCAGATCGGAGAAGCGCACCGCACCGCGGAGATCGTCCGCGCGGATCACTCTGGCCGCCGTCATGGCGCCGCGGCCCGAGACGGAGGCGTCAGGGAGCCGGCCTGCTCGGACACGAGCTCGTAATGGGTAACGGTGGTGTCCGGGACAAGGCCGAAGCGCTCGTCTCCTGGGTAAAGCACGGCGGTCTCGGCGTCACCACCGGCGTACTGGCGCACCACGCCGCGGTCCTGCCACCACGAAATGAGCAGAAAGCGGACCCATCCGTCTTCATCGCGCCGCCTCCACACCTGCACCTCGAGGCAACCAGACCGCCGGCGGCAGTCGGCCACGCCGGTTGCCAGAAGGTGCTGGTGAAAGCCTGCCTCGTGCTCGAGCGGCACCCGACCGCCCCATGTGCGCACGATCACTGCGGTATCTCCACTGACCCGTGGCCGACGAACGCGACCGCGCCACCGACAAAGACGGTCTCGACCCGCTCGGGGGTGCCTTCCGGGCGAACCGTCAGCACGCTGGGCCGTCCCACATGGCGACCTTGGTGCAGCGGGAACTCCGTGCCCCCGGCGGTCAGATCGTGCCGCAGGCGGTAGGCGCCGATGGCGCCGGCCGCGCTGCCGGTCGCGACGTCCTCGATTACGCCGTCGTTGTTCCAGTGCCGCACCTCCCGCCGTGACTCGTCGAGCAGCACAGCGAACTCAGCGCCGACCGACTCCACGAGCGCGGTGATGTCCACGGCGACGCGGGCGCGGTCGAGGGCCCCAGCTCGCACCGGAACGATCAGGTAGCGCAGGCCAGTGCTCACCACCTCGAGCGGCAGGTCTTCCCGGAGGTCCGCGGCATCGAGGGCGAAAGCCCGCGTCACGGCGGCGAGATCATCCATGGTGCCCAGAAAGTCGGGACGGCCCTGGTCGAGTACCCCGACGTACCCGCTGGGGCTCGGCTGGGTTGTGACGAGCACCGCTTTGGCCGGCATCTCGAAGTGCCATGTCCTCGGGCCGGCCATCCCAGCTGTCCGGTGGAGCACCCCGGCCGCGCCGATGATGGGATGGCCGGCGAACGGCAGCTCGGTGAAAAGATCGAACACGCTGGCCTGCCAGATCGAGGGATCTGGAGTTGATGAGAGGAAGATCGCTTCGAAATGGCGCAGCTCCTGGGTGATCTGCAGCATCTGCGCCGGCGTGAGCTCATCGGGGTCGACGAAGACCGGGAGGCTGTTGCCGCGGTAGGCCGCCTCGGCGAAGACGTCTACGTGGGTGTAGTCGACGACTGTCACAGCGCTCCCCGAAGGTTGCGGGTGAACTCGTCGATGACCGCCTCGTTGCGGCGGTAGAACGTCCAGCCTCGCTTACGCGTCGCCACGAGCAACCCGGCGTCGGCGAGCACGTTCAGATGCCGCGAGGTGGTCGACGCCGCCATCCCGAGCTTGTCCTTGATGAAGTCCGAGCACACCCCATCGGTCACCAGATCCCCGTCGACCTGGCGCGGGAAGTGCGCCACCGGCTCCTTCAACCAGCTCAGCACCTGCAACCGGATCGGGCTCGCGAGTGCCTTCAACATGAGCACCGGGTCTGGAGCTGGTTCGCTCTTTCGCATATCAACGAACAATAGCGCGAACGAAACGACTCGGCGGAGCTTCGACTCGCTCCCGTGCTCAAACGGGCCTCAAGGGCCCGGCCAACTCGCTGGCCGGCGCTTGTGAGTCAATCAGCTGCCGATCACGGCTATCGCGTCGACCTCGAGGAGGCAGCCGGGATGCGCGAGCGTCTCGACTCCCACCAGCGTGTCGACCGGCTTGTGATCCCCGAACAGCGCCACGCGCGCTGCTTCGATCACCGGCAGATGATCTTCGTCCAAGGCGACCACGAAGATCCCGAGCTCGCGACGTGCTCGGGACTCGCGCCCGCTGCCGCGAGCGCCCGGCCCAGGTTGGAGAACGCCTGACGGGCTTGGGTCGGAAACTCGTCGCGACCGACGACGTTGCCGTCCTCGTCCTCGGCGACCTGGCCTGCGACGAAGACGAGCCGGCTCCCGGCGGCGACGACAACGTGCGTGTAGGTCTCCGGCCTCGCTAGGCCGTCAGGATCGATGCGTTCGAGCGTCATGCCTCCAAGGCATAGTCCATCCGACCCGTCAGTGGCCGGTTTGTTCTTTCCCGGCCGGCACTTGAAGCCGTCAGCGAGCTACGTCTCGCGGGCCGATATGGGATCCCGCTCAGGGATCCGCTTGCGGCACGGGCTGAAGGGTGCCGGTCTGCAGCCGGCAGCTCTGCCACTTCGCCTGCGCGAGCCCTGCCACTCGACCGGCGCCCGACACGCTGATCATCGCGCCCGCCGGCCCCCGCCGCACGTCCGAGAATGGGCATTCTCGGACGTGTCCTGACGAGCGCGGCGCGCCTTCCGCTTGTCGCCCAGGAGCGGTAGCGGCCCCGCGCTCGCCGGGGACGGCTCCTCCTCGTCCGGAGCAAGCGCGCCCCCCGACCGACACTCTGGCACTCGGCGGAGAGGGACCGCTGACCCACGGCACGTGACCCAGATCCAAGATGACCGAAGCGATGTGAACTCAGGGTGTCGACTGCGGGTGCGAGCCGGCCGAACCAACGGTTGCTACGCCCGGGGCGTCGGACGCCGTCACGGCGCTGGCGTCGGCACGAACTTGATCATGGCGTCGGCCACCACGGCGGGGTTGTCGATTGGGACCCAGGTCTTGCTCCGGGAACGGAGACCAGTGTGGCGGAGGGGAACTCCGATGCGAGTCGTTGCGCGTCTGTGATCGGGAAGAAGTCGCGCGACGAGATCGTCGGCCACCCGTCGATCGCGTAGTGCTGGCCCGGAGAACGATTCCTCGCGCTCGTGGTCCAGTCCGCTCGCGGCGACACCGGAGACGATCTTGCGCCTGCCGGATGACGAGCGAAGCTGTAGCCGAAGCAGTGCTCGGGCGAGTCGGGGGAGTGCGCGGCCCACCGCCGCCCCCTTTTTGAGCGCATCCGGTGGGAACTGGTCGTAGTTGTCACAGTTGGTCAGAACGAGACGGCTGACTCGCTCGAGCGCCGGATGACCAGTGGCTAGCGACAGCAGGAGCAGTCCACCGGCCGTGTCGTTGGCGACCACCGTCGCATCGTCCACGTCGAGCAGTTCGAGGCAGTCGAGCAGCAGCCGAGCCAGCGAGGTGGCCGATCGGTCTCCTCCCGCCGACAGCGGCCACGGATGCGCTCCCAGCGGGAGGTCGATCGTGATGCAGCGGTAGCGGTCCTCGAGCGCGGTGACGACGTCACGCCACAGATCATGATTCGCGAGCGCGCCGGCGAAGAAGACGAGCGTCGGCCCTCGGCCCGACGATCGCAAAGCCAGGGGCCCGAGCCGGGTCTCAAGTCGTTCGGATACCGGCCTGTGCTTCATCGGGTTGCCTTCCTACTCGCGGCATCGGTTCGCTCGGCGGTAACCACCACCGCGGTGTAGCGCATTCTGAAGCTGCCTCCCACCACGCCGATCGCGGCCCCGATGCCCGTCAGCAGTTCTTCGAGCTTGGCCGGCGGGAAAAGCACCGCTCTGCGGCCGCGGCGGGTGGCGTTACTAAACGGTCGCCAGACCGATGCTGCGCGCTGCCGCGCACAGCTTCGCGTCGTAGCTGAGCACCGGTGCCGCTCCGGCAAGCCGCGCGGCCAGGAGCACGCAGCAGTCTGGTAGGCGACGCTTGCTCTCGGCGCGAAGGATCGCGAGTTGCGCGGCCTGCCCTTCGAGCGCGATCTCGGCCAGTCCCAGCCCGGCGAGCGCCGTCAGCGCCTCGTCCGCGCGGCCGGTGCGACTCGGGCCCACAAGGACCTCCGCCATGGTCAGGGTCGCAGCGCCGAATCCTTCACCGGCGAGCTCTTCCAGGTCGGCGCTGGCACGCTCGTGATGAGCATCGCCCGGGTCAAGCCAGGCGATCAGCGCGCTCGCGTCGCAGACGATCACTCGGGCCACTCGCCGCGCAGGCGCCCGAGGTAGCCGCGCCCGTAGGCACCGGCGAGTGCGCCTCGGTAGCGGCGGATCGCTTCTCGTCGGCGTTCGGCGTCGGCCTCCGCGTCGCCGGCGAGACGCTCGGCTCCGAGCAGGGCAAGACGCCGCAACAGAGCGGAGTCACGCTCCCCGGGCCAGCGTCGGCGAGCGCGCGCGAGCGCCTCGGCGACGGACTCCGTCTCGGTGAGAGTATGGCGGGGACGAGTGGTCGGCACGACCTCGCAGTGTAGCACCTGCTAGTCGGTGCAACACCGGTTTCCGTTGCCGTCTGCGAGTTCAAGCACCGCTCTGCAGCCGCGGCGGGTGCCGTTGGCGCCGTCATCAAGCTGCCGTCCCTTGGTCGGGGCTGCCGCGGCGGGCGGCCCCGTCGCGGCTGCCCCAGAAGAAGCCGGCGCACGCCGCGAGGTAGATCGTCCCGATCACGAGCAGCACCGAGCCGGAGTCGTTGGCGACCGTGCCGACCAGGATCCCGACCAGCGCCCCGAGAAAGCCGGCGCGCGCGGCCCACGCGTGCCCGAACCAGCCGAGCACGTCGTCCCGGCGCCAGGCGGCGAGCGCGAGCAGCACCACGGAGGCCGCGAGCAGCTCCGGGTAGACCGGGTGGATGAAGGTGGCGGTCATCAGCTCGACCCGGCGGTCGAGCACGTCGAGCACATCGGTGGCGTCCCCCGCGCCGAGCACCGAACGGCTCAGGTGCGCTCCTCCCGCGACCAGGTCGACCGCGAACAGGGCCGCCAGGGCGAGGACGCCGCCGGCGATCACGGTCAGGATCGCCCGCCGCACCGGGAGGCCGAGGGCGATCACCGCGGCGGTCGCGCCCCCGACGCCGAGCACGATCGCGGCGCCGACGTCGGCGCCGAAGCGCCCCGGGGCGAACGCGGCCGCGGCGAGCGCCGCGATCGCCACGAACCAGGCGGCGGCCCCGCGGTCGAGCCTCGGTCGGGTGGCGAGCCAGGCGCCTGCGCCGATCAGGGTCAGGGTCGTCAGCGTCGCCTCGAGCTCGTTGCCGATCCCGAAGAAGCGCACTCCGCCCCCGGGGTTGGGCCCGAGCACCGAGAGCGCGGTCAGGGGTGAGCCGGCGATGACGTCGGCCGCGTAGGCGGCGACCGTCACGGCGCAGGCGAGCGCCAACGCGCGGTAGCCCCCGACCCAGCGGTCGGCGGCGGCCGCCAGGGCCACCGCGCCGAGGCCGACCAGTAGCGCCGCGGGCGCCTGGCTCGCGTCGAGCGCCGCCGTGACCAGCAGCAGGGACGGCGTCCACGCGCAGGAGAGGCCGAGCAGCCGCAGCGCGACCGAGGCGCCGCGCCGCCGCCAGGCGAGCGCCGCCAGCCCGCTAAGCACCAGCCAGGCCCCAAGCGGCAGGAGGACGACCGTCTCGCGGCTCGGCCGGTTCTCGAGCCGCTGCTGGAGCTCGGCCACCCCGGCGGGGTCGCGCTCGGCCTCGGAGGTGATCTCGCTGCCGTTCATCTCGTTGGGGACCTCGACGCCGAGCCGGCTCAGCACCGTAGGCGCGATGTCGGTCGAGACGACGACCCCGTCGGTGCGCGTCGAGGCAGAGGTCAGGTCGCCGTCGAAGCCCTCCCCGGCGATGCCCGCCGGCAGGAGCTCCTGCTCGGCGCGCGCGCCTGACGCGATCGCCACCAGCAGGTCCCCGCCGGCGAGGCCGCCGGCGAGGTCACCCAGCTCACCGGGCCGGGCGCGGATCACGCTCAGCCCGGGGCCGCATCCCAGCCGGCAGGCCGCCGCGTCGCCGGTCCGCGCGGCGCCGTCCCGATCGACGGCGATCAGCGTCGCGAGCCCGCTGTCGACCTCGGCCGCCACGGGCACGCCGGCGTCGGTGAGCGTCGAGCCGAGCAACCCGGGCACGACGTCCGCCGGCGCGCCGGCCGCGCGCCTGACGGTGCGCTCCCAAAGCGGCGGCGGGACCCGGCCGTCGCGTACGTAGAGTCGCGGCAGCTCTCCCTCATAGAGCTTCTCGTTGGTCCGGTTGCCCTGGCCGATGTCGAGGTAGGTCTGAGCCACCGGCACCGCGCCGATCCCGGCGCTGACCACGCCCGGGGCGAGCTCCGGAACGCGGGCGATCTGCTCGACGGAGGTCCCGTACGGAAGGATCGCGATCACGACGCGGGCACCAGCGCCCGCCGCCTCGTCGGCTCCGTGTCCGGGGGGGGCGAGGTTCGTGCCGGCCCGCGCAGCCGCCATGCCCGCGGCCGCGAGCGCGGCGAGCGCTAGCATCGCCACGATGACCGACCATCCGGTCCGCACGTTCGCCAAGTTCACCTTCTTCAAGCTCGACCCCGCCTGGCAGCGCCGCGACCCCGAGGCGCGGGCGGAGGATAAACGCGAGTTCCTCGCGGCCTGCGACGACTTCGCGACCGACCGCAGCCTGCGCGCCTACTCGACGGTCGGCACCCGCGGCGACACCGACCTGCTGATCCTCTCGCAGAGTCCGGTCCTCGACGACATCCACACGTTTCACGTCGTCCTCGCCCAGAGCGGCCTGGCCAAGTGGGCGACGATCCCCCACTCCTACCTGGCGATGACCAAGCGCTCGCCCTACTCGGACTCACAGGCGCGCCCCGAGATCTGCACCTCGGAGCGCAGGTACTGCTTCGTCTATCCGCTCGACAAGCAGCGCGAGTGGTACGGGCTGTCGCTCGAGGAGCGCCGCAGGGTGATGTCCGGGCACATCGAGATCGGCCGCCGCTACCCGGAGATCACCCTCAACACGGCCTACTCGTTCGGGATCGACGACCAGGAGTTCGTGGTCTCCTTCGAATGCGACGAGCCGGGGCAGTTCCTCGACCTGGTCCAGGAGCTGCGTGGCTCGGAGTCGAGTGCCTTCACGGCACGCGACACCCCGATCTTCACCTGCGTGGCGATGTCGGTCGGCCGCGCGCTCGACGCGCTCGACGGCGCCGCGACCTCGCGCCCGGCGCTCGCCTAGCACCCGCGGCGGGACAACCGTATGCGAGCCGGGGAGGAGGCTAGAACCGGATCGGGCGCTGACGGGAGAGCTTGAAGCCGTGCCCGTTACGGGTGTTGACGCACTTGATCCCGCTGCGCTTGCTCGAGCACCGGAAGCGGCCGCGCTCGAGCTTGTCGCCGAAGGGCAGCACGCGGCCCTGGCCGAGCGTCGTGTCCCCGGCGCAGACGAAGGCGCCCCTCCCGTGCCGGTCGACGGTCAGGCCAAAGCCGTAGTCGAGCTCGCACGACCGCGGCGTCGGCGGCGGGTCCCAGGAGCGATGCTTGATGTCGCAGCGAGCGCCCTGGCCCGAGATGTAGCAGCCGATGTTGTGGCTGGGCGACTGAAAGCCCTTGAGCTTGGCGCCGGCGGAGGGCGCGCCGACGGCGAGCGCGGCGGCGCAGAGCGCGAGCGAGATCAACCACCTGGGCGGCATCGCGGACCCACCCTACCCGAAGGCGCGACGCCCGCCATCCCCTACCCTTGCGCCCTCCCGTGACCGACCTCGGAACACCCGGCAACCCCCTCCGGGTCGCGATCGTCGGCTCCGGGCCGGCGGGCTTCTACGCGGCCGAGCATCTGCTCAAACGTGGCGAGGACGGCGTGCGCGTCGACATGTTCGACCGCCTGCCGACCCCGTTCGGCCTCGTGCGTGCCGGCGTCGCCCCCGACCACCCGAAGATCAAGTCGGTGATCCGGGTCTATGAGAAGACCGCCGCCCGCGAGGGCTTTCGCTTCTTCGGCAACGTCGAGATCGGCCGCGACCTCGAGGTATCGGAGCTCGCCGAGCGTTATCACGCGATCGTCTTCGCCTACGGCACCGAGACCGATCGCCGGCTCGGGATCCCCGGCGAGGAGCTGCCCGGCTCGCACGCGGCGACCGAGTTCGTCAACTGGTACAACGCCCACCCCGACTTCGCCGACCGCGAGTTCAACCTCGACACAGAGCGCGCGATCGTGATCGGCAACGGCAACGTCGCCACCGACGTGGCGCGGATGCTCGCCCTGCCGCGCCCCGAGCTCGACTGCACCGACACCGCCGACCACGCGATCGAGGCCCTGGCGAGCTCTCGGATCCGCGAGATCGTCATCCTCGGCCGCCGCGGTC
>WHSW01000269.1 GCA_009379895.1 Solirubrobacterales bacterium | reverse complement strand
AGCGAAAGCCCTCGCGCGAGCGCCCGCGGCGCTTGCGGCGCGGGAAGCCGACGCGCGGGCCGCGGCGCTTGCCGTTGCGCGAGTCGGAGAATGCCCGCAGGCCGCGCGCCAGGGCATCGAGGCCCGACGAGTAGGCCTCCTTGGAGTTCTCTGCCCACCACGGCGCGACGCGCTGCTTTTCGGCGTTCCACTCGCGCCGCAGCGCCGCGAGGCTCCACGGCACCTCGGTCACCGAAGCGCCGAGGAGGCGGCGCTCCCACTCGCGGGCTTTGAGGCACGCCTCGACGCGGGCCAGGCCCCGGTTGTAGGCAAAGCGCGCGGCGCCGGCGTGCGAGGCGAGCCTGCGCGCCTCGGCGGGGGTCGGCTCGAGACAGAAGCGGTAGGCCTGGGTCACCCTCACACCCCAAACATATGTTCTGGTTCGGACGGAAAGCAGCGGGCCGTTGGGTGCGGATGCTCGCTGAGGTTCGCTGACGGAATCGGGCGTAGCTGCAACCCTGCGTGGGGAGGGGAGCTTGATGAGCGCCGAGCAACACCAGCGAGGGAGTCCCGGCCAGCTGCCGCCGCCCGGCCCGGCCCAGGGGCTGGCCGAGGAGAGGGCGCTGCTGGTCAGCTACGCGCGCACGCGCGACGCCGCCGCGCGCGAGGAGCTCGTCAACCGCTTCCTCCCCTTCGCTCGCAGCCTGGCTCTGCGCTACGCGGGGGGCGTCGAGCCGAGCGAGGACCTGATCCAGGTCGCCAGCCTCGGCCTGGTCGCCGCGCTCGAGCGCTTCGACCCGGATCGCGGCGTCCCGTTCGCGGCCTTCGCCGGGCCGACCATCCTCGGTGAGCTGCGCCGGCACTTTCGCGACCGGGTCTGGACCCTGAGGGTCCCGCGCGGGCTGCAGGAGCGGATCCGCGACGTCGAGACGGCGATCGCCCGGCTCAGCCACGAGCTCGAGCGCTCGCCGACCATCGCCGAGCTCGCGGAGGTGCTGGACCTCGACGAGGCGAGCGTGCTCGAGGCCTTCGAGGCGACGGTCGCGCGGCGCACCGTCTCGCTCGATCAGCCGGCGCCCTCCGCCGAGCCCGGCGAGGAGACGCCGATGGGCGAGCGAATCGGGACCGAGGACCCGGGCTTCGAGCTGGTCGAGGACCGCGGCGCGCTCGATGCCGGCGCCGAGGTCCTCGACGAGACCGAGCGCGAGGTCCTGCGACTGCGCTTCGCCGAGGACCTGACCCAGTCGAGGATCGCCGAGCGGGTCGGCTACTCGCAGATGCACGTGTCGCGGATCCTGCGGCGCGCGCTGGGCAAGCTTCGCGAGGCGACCAGCGAGGCCGGCATGCCGCCGCCGGACTAGTGCTCGCCTAGACGCGGGGCTGGTCGGCGCGGCTGATTCGCAGCCGCAGGAGCTCGCCCTCGCCCTGCTGCTCGACGCTCACCTCGTCGGCGAGGTCCTCGAGTGAGGCGTCGAGCGATGGGATCCGCAGGCCCTCGAGCAGGCGTTGGCCGCCCCCCTTCCCCAGCGGCCCGACGGTCACGTTGAAGGCACCCGTCTCCTCGCTGACCGCGATTCGCGCGGTGCCGTCGGGAAAGCCGCTCGGCCCGTGGGCGGAGATCGCGTCGCTGAGCAGCACCGCATCGGAGAGCTCGTCGACCGAGAGGTCGGCGCGCGCGGCGAACATCGAGATCACGCGCGAGAGCACCGGGGCGAGCAGATCGCCGGCCGGGAGGTTGATCCGGGTCTCGTCGTCGACCGCGGGGATCGCGCGCTCGACGCGAGGGCGCCCGTTGGCCGAGAGCGGCACCCGCATCGTCACCTCGGTGCCGCGCCCGTCGGCGGCGCGAACCTCGAAGCTCTCGGTCAGCGCGGCGATCAGGGAGAGCCCGAGTCGCAGGCTGCGGTGCTCGACGTCGGCGAGCGGCCGGATGCCGCGGCCGAAGTCGCGAACCGTGATCGCCAGGCAGTCGCCGTCACGCCAGGCGCGGATCTCGAGCGGGCCGACCACGTCCTCGGGGTAGGCGTGGACGATCGCGTTCATGCAGGCCTCCGTGACCACCGTCTTCAGGTCGGCGATCTCGGAGGGGCTCATCTCGAGCGCCTCGGCGAGCCCCGCGAGCGCATGGCGCACGAGGGTCACGTTCTCGGCCCGGGCGGGCAGCGAGAACTCGACTTTGGCGTCGGCCTCCATGCGGCGCAGATACCCCTCGCTCTAAACGGCTAATCGCGCTTCCAGCCGCGCCCGAACAGGCGCGAGAGGCGACCACCGCCCACCTTGGGCCGAAAGCTGCCGGCTCCGGGGTCCGGCGGCGGCAGGCCGGCGACCTCGGCGGCGGTGATCGTCAGGGTCACGCCGCGCTCCGCGGTCCGGCTCACCTCCGGCCCGTCGACGAAGCGCAGGTCCCCCCCGGCGGTCCGGATCACGACCCCGTCGAGGATGTGCTCGCGGTAGTTGTCGACGACCTCGTGCACGGTGCCGACCTCGGTCTCGTCCGAGGCGTAGACGGGCGTCCCGCGGGGAACCGCGGCGTAGTGGATTGCACTGCCGTCATCGATCACCCCAAGAGCATATGCAGAGCGGCAGCCGGACCCCGAGGTGATCGACTCAGAGCGCGGCGGCGACCTCGCGGCGCTCGCAGAAGGAGCCGATCTCGCGCGAGAGCCGCCCACCCTGCCAGGCGAGCGGCGAGGCGCCCGGATCCTCGCTGGTCAGGGTCCCCCGCGGCAGCCGCTCGGCCCATGCCTGGGCCGCCGCGTACGGGTGGCCCGGGTCCGCCTCGTCGTGGCTGGCGACCACCAGCGCCGGCAGATCGAGCGTCTCGAGCTCGGCCAGCTGCTCGAACGGCTTCGAGCGCGGGACCTCGCGCAGCGCCCGCGCCACCGCCTCGGGATGGCGATGCAGGCCGAGGCGCTCGCGCGCGATTCGCAGCAGCGTCTCGCGCCACTCAGGGTCGAGGCCATCGTCATAGGCACGCAGGAAGC
>WHSW01000268.1:2738-2967 GCA_009379895.1 Solirubrobacterales bacterium | reverse complement strand
CTGCTCATCCTGCGCAAGCGCAATCCGGCCTACGAGCGCGCCGCGATCCCCTTCCTCGACAGCGTGCTCGTCGAATGCCCCCAGGTCACCTTCGAGATCGCCGACGGCCTCCTCGACGGCCTCGCCGAAGGCGTGGACTGCGACGTCGCCAGAAGCCGCCTATCGCTGGGCCTGCACGGCGCCGACCTCGGTCGTGCCGCAGCCTACGTCGCGCGCAGCCCGATCTCCG
>WHSW01000268.1:0-2728 GCA_009379895.1 Solirubrobacterales bacterium | reverse complement strand
CGTTATGGGGCTTGCGATGCTCGTCAACGAGGCTCATCTCGGCTCGCCAGACGCCATCAGCGATTCCGTCGCGGTCTTGCGCCACCGGGCGGCGCCGAGCGGGCACCATCGCTCGACCTCGGATCCTAATGCTAGGACACCCACGGGTCACTTCGGGATCGCCGACAGTCTCCTCGACACCCTCGCCTCACTCGACAGGGTCGACTGCGATGTGACCAGAAGCCGGCTATCGCTCGGCCTGCACAGCGCCGGCCTCCGTCGTGCCTGAGCCTACGTCGCGCGCAGCGACAATCTGCGCTGATCTGCGCTTGGCTATTCGCGCGCGCCGAGGCTCATCAGCTGGCGCTCCAGCGAGCGCAGCATGCCCTCGGCGTCGCGCTCTCGCCGGCGACAGTCGGCCGCGGCGAGTCGGTCGCCGATCCACTCGGCCCATTCGCGCTCAAGCTGTGCCTGGGCGGCGGTCGCCTCATACATCGCGAGCTCGGACTGCAGCTGCTGACGCAGGGTCATCGCGACTCCTGAGAGGGCCGACGCGCGGCGTGGCGTCGCAGCAACGTCCGCGCTCGCATTCGCGCCCGTGAGTCGGGCACGCTCGGGTCGTTGAGGATCGCGAAGGCCTTGCGGATCTCCGCGAATAGCTGCTCGGTCTCGGCGGCTCTCGTCTGGGGGCGGGTTTCGTTCATGGCTGTCCTTCGGTCGAGCATGGCGGCCTTCACCGAAGCCCAGGCCGCCACGCACAGCGAAGGGCGCCATGAAGGGGGGCCAGCCATCCGCTCGAGCTCACGGGGACTCCGACGCCCAGCCGATTCGGCGATCCCAGCCCGGCGACCCTCGGTACTCAGCCGCCGTACCTGATGGCGGCGCCGTGTGGTGCCGCCGGCGGGTCGCGACCGCAATCTGAGAACCACAGGTGAGAGGGATCGCGCGGCTGGCTCACGTTGAGCTGCGCGCGCCACCATTCCTCGCCGGCGTAGCGCAGCCTGATCGAGCGGCGCGCGCAGCACGCGTTGCGCCAGATCGCGTAGTCCAGATCCCCGATCCACACGCGCCAGCCCGCAGACCCCCCGCCGCCAAGCGTCGCCGGCCCCACCGCGCGTACGTCGGCCTCGCTCATCTCCTCGACCAGCCACAGGCACGCGCAGAAGGTCGGCACGCCGGCGCCCAGCACCCGCTCGTGGGGCTCGCTGCGAAAGCCCTCGACGGCGACAAGCCGCCCCGAGAGCTGTCCGAGGAAGCGCACCGCCGCATCGACGTCCTCATCGACGGCCTCGGTGAGGTCGACGCACTGAAGCTGCTCTCCGTCCTTCGCCATCGCCGAAACGGTGACGCCTCGCGCTAGGCCTGGCCGATCAACTCGCGACAGAGCCGCATCGCCGCAGCGATCAAGGCCCGCGGCGAGCCGCCTGCGGCCTTCACTGCGGCCGCGGCGCGAACGATCGCGGCGATTGCTTCCGCGTGCGCTGACACCAGCCGCCCGCGGACCCCCTCCGACTGACCGGCGAGCAGCTCGCCGAGGCTGTGCGCACGCCCCGCGGTGGTTCGCCAGCGCGGATCCTCTGCGATCGGCGCCTGGGCCTTCGCGCCGCCCGGATACAGCCACCCCGCGATCTCCACGACCTTCCGGGCTCCCTTGCCGCCGTAAAGCAGGCGAAGCGGGGCCCCGGAGGGCCCCGCCCCGCTGCGCGCGATCGAGGTCATCGCTAGAACGCGATGTCCTCGTCGGCCGCGCCGACGCCGGCGCCGACCGCTTCGGCATCCGAGCCGTTCTCGGCCGAGCCCTGGGGCTTGGCCAGGAACTCCACGCGCCCGATCACCGAGTGCTTGGAGCGCTTGGAGCCGTCGTCGGCCTCCCACTCGCGATACACGAGTCGGCCCGAGACCGCCACCTGGCGGCCCTTGGTCAGGTGCTCGGCGCACGCCCGGGCGGCTGCGTCGAAGGTCGCGACGTCGATGAACGTGGCGTCGCGATCCTCGCCGTCGCGGCTCCGGCCGTTGTCGACCGCCAGCCGCAGCTCGCAGACGTCGCGGTCTGAGTCGCCGAGCTTCTTCAACTCGGGATCCCTCGTGAGACGTGCGGTCAGATTGACCTGGTTCATCTCCTACCTCCTGTGTCCCGGTCTCCCGGGGTCGTTGGTCTTTGCGAAGCGATCTCTGCCGACTCCCGTCGGCCATCCTCAAGCGAAGTAAGAAGGCCAACGGACCCGGGATCCCCGACGGAGGGGGTGAACGAGCCAGGGCGCTCACGCATCGACTCCCGGCGAGGGGAAGACGTCGATCCAGTCCGAAGACACGCAGCAGGCCGAGGTGCCGTAGGAGCTCGACTTCCAGGAGATGTGGATGTGAGGGATGTCGGAATGCGCCGGGTCGCCGTGATTGGCGTCGAAGCCGTTGTAGAAGACGGCCTGGATCGCGGGGGCGAGGTCGCAGCCCCCCGCGACACCCGAGGGGGCGCAGGCGGGCGTCCAGCCGAGGTCGCGCGCGGCGCGCGCGGCGCTCCGGCGCCAGGCGGCGAGGCCTCCCGAGTCCGCCGGGACGGCGTCGATCGCGGTCCCGTCGCCGTGGGTGTTGTGGCCGCTTTCGGCGCCGGCCGTGAGCCGCAGGTCGTAGCGGCGAAGCAGCCAGACCACGTTGGCGTGGATCCGCCTCTCGACCTTGACCGGGCCGAAGCCGGGCGCGACGAGGCCGGCCGGGATCTCCGTGAACCCCTTCGGCTTGTAGAGGCGGACCG
>WHSW01000267.1 GCA_009379895.1 Solirubrobacterales bacterium | reverse complement strand
CGCGTCGGCGCCCACCAGACCGGCCACTCGAGCGGCGTCATCCACTCCGGCGTCTACTACCGGCCGGGCTCGCTGAAGGCCGAGCTGTGCGTCGCCGGCGCGCGCGAGCTGTACGCGTACTGCGAGGCGCGCGCGATCCCGGCGCGGCGCACGGGGAAGCTGATCGTCGCCACGCGCGAGGCGGAGCTCGGGCGCCTCGCCGAGCTCGAGCGGCGCGGGAGCGCCAACGGCGTCCCCGGGCTGCGCCGGGTCGACGCAGACGAGCTGCGCCAGATCGAGCCGCATGCGCGTGGGATCGCCGGCCTGCACTCACCCGCGACCGGCGTGGTCGACTTCGCGCGCGTGGCGGCCGCCTACGCGACCGACCTCACCGAGCGTGGGGCGACCGTGAGCACCGGCTGCGCGGTCGCCGGGATCGACCAGGACGGCGCCGGGGCGACCGTCCGCCACGCGCGCGGCACGACCCGGGCGCGGGCGGTCGCGGTCTGCGCCGGCGCCTGGGCGGATCGCCTCGCCCGCGCGGCCGGCGCCCCGGCGGAGCCGCGCATCGTCCCCTTTCGCGGCGGCTACCTGCGCCTGCGCCCCGAGCGCGCGCACCTCGTGCGCGCCAACGTCTACCCGGTCCCCGACCCCGAGCTGCCGTTCCTCGGTGCGCACCTGACCCGCGACTTCGACGACCGGGTGCTGCTCGGGCCGTCGGCGCTGATGGTCGGCGCCCGCGATGCCTACCGGTTGGCGCGGGTGCGCGGCGCCGACCTGCGCGAGACGCTCGCCTGGCCGGGAACCTGGCGCCTGATGCGCCGCCACTGGCGCGCGGGCCTCGTCGAGCTCGCCCACGCGGCGTCGCGGCGCGCCTTCGTCGCCGCCGCCCGGCGGCTGGTGCCCGAGCTGGCGGCGCGCGACTTCGTCGCCGGCCCGGCCGGGGTCCGCGCCCAGGCGGTCGCCCCCGACGGCTCACTTGTCGACGACTTCGTCGTCTCGCGCACCGAGCGCGCGCTGTACGTCCGCAACGCGCCGTCGCCGGCGGCGACCTCGTCGCCGGCGCTCGCGCGGCTGATCGCCGACCGGGTCGAGCCGTTGCTGGGCGTCGGGCCGAGCGATGAGGCGGCGGTGAGCGCCCGGTGAACTTCGATCAGGCCAGCGAGCTCGCCCTGGCGCTGCCCGAGGTCGAGCACACGACCTCCTACGGGACCCCGTCGTTCAAGGTGCGCCGCAAGATGCTCGCGCGCCTGCGCGAGGACGGCGAGACCCTGGTCGTCAAGGTCGACCCGCTCGAGCGCGAGGCCCTGCTCGCCGACCCGTCCGGCGCCTACTTCATCACCCCGCATTACCAGGACTACCCCTACGTCCTGGTCCGGCTCGAGCGCGCCGACGCCGAGGAGCTGCGCGAGCTGCTGATCGAGGCCTGGCTCCGCGAGGCGCCGAAGCGGCTGGTCGCCGAGCACGAGGACGAGCTGCTCGGCGGCCCCGAGGACGACTGACACCCGCCGGCGCGGCGCGCCCGACCCCGCGACCCGGCGCGGGGGGCCTGCCTAGGCCGCAGGCTTGTAGACCGAGACCACCGCGGCGCCGCCGAGGCCGATGTTGTGCTGCAGCGCGACCTCGGCGCCCTCGACCTGGCGCGCGTCGGCGTCGCCGCGCAGCTGCCACGTCAGCTCCGAGCACTGCGCGAGCCCGGTCGCGCCCAGCGGGTGGCCCTTGGAGATCAGCCCGCCCGACGGGTTGACCACCGGGCCGTCGCCGCCGTAGGTCGTCGCCTCGGCCTCGACCAGCTTGTGGCCCTCGCCCTCCGCGGCGAAGCCGAGCGCCTCGTAGGTGATCAGCTCGTTGGCCGAGAAGCAGTCGTGAAGCTCGCACACGTCGACCTCCTCGGCGCCGATCCCGGCCTCCTCGTAGGCCTCGCGCGCGGCGCGCGCGGACATGTCGTAACCGACCAGCCTGATGCAATCGGTGTCGTCGTCGAACGTGTCGGCGAGGTCGGTGACCATCGACTGGCCGACGATCTCGACCGCGCGGTCGGCGAGGTCGTGCTCTGAGACGTAGCGCTCGGAGGCGACGATCGCGCAGGCCGAGCCGTCGGAGGTCGGCGAGCACTGCAGCTTGGTCAGCGGCTCGTGGATCATCCGGGCGTCCTTGATCTCCTCGAGCGAGTACTCGGTCTGAAACTGCGCGTAGGGGTTGTTGACCGAGTGCTTGTGGTTCTTGTAACCGATCCACGCGTAGTGGTCGGGCTCGGAGCCGTACCTCTGCATGTGGTCGCGCCCGGCGTTGCCGAACATCTGCGGCGCGAACGGCGACTCCTCCGGGGCGCGAACCTCGAACATCGCTTGCATGTGCTTGTCGAGGGCGGGGGTTCGGTCGGTGTACTTCATCCCCAGCGAGCCCTTCTCCATCTTCTCGAAGCCGATCGCCAGCGCACAGTCGACCAGCCCGCCGCGGACGGCCTGGCGGGCGAGGAAGAGCGCCGAGGAGCCGGTCGAGCAGTTGTTGTTGACGTTGATCACCGGGATCCCGGTCAGCCCGAGCTGATACAGCGCGCGCTGGCCGTAGGTCGAGTCGCCGTAGCAGTAGCCGGCGTAGGCCTGCTCGACGTCGGCGTAGGGGACGCCGGCGTCGGCGAGCGCTCGCTCCCCCGCCTCCCTGGCCCAGTCGGGGTAGTCGCCCTCCTTGGCGCCCGGCTTGTCGAACTTCGTCATCCCGACGCCGATCACGTAGGTGCGGTTGCTCATCGGCTGCTCAGATCCCTTCGTCCGCGGTGGCTGGTTGGCCGCAAAGATACGCGCCTGGTCCCATTCGAGCGACGGATCAACGCCGCCTCTTCGAGGTGGCCGGCGGCATCGAGGACCCGCGTCGGGCGCGAAATCACGACCTTGGGCCGAATTCCACTGCCCAGCGGTGGAATTCGGCCCGGCGTGGTGAAGTCAGGGCACCCCGTGGCAGCCGCAGGGCGCCGCGGCTGCCCGCGGGCGCCCGTGGCAGCG
>WHSW01000266.1:265-2997 GCA_009379895.1 Solirubrobacterales bacterium | reverse complement strand
GACCGACGCAAGGAGCCGGCCGGCCGTCGGCGCGCGGCGCCGCGGCGCCGCCAGCCGCCCGGCGGCGGCGGTGTTCGAGCTGCCGAGGCGCTCGCGCATCAGCCTCGCGTTGGCGCGCCGCAGGGCCGCGTTCTCGCGCTCGAGGCGCTCGACGCGACCGCGCTCGGCGGGCTCGTCGCTCACGGTCGGGGCGCCGTCCAGTCGACCGCCCGCTCGGCGAGGTGGGCGTCGCTTGCCCGTCGGGCCCATTCCTCACGCGGGCTGGTCAGCGCTCGCATCATCGAATCATCGCGCAGGCGGTAACCGATCAGCGGCTCGGGGATCGCATGGCCGACCAGGCCGCGGCGGCGCATCTCGCGATACAGCGTCCAGTCCTCGAACCCGGCGACGTCGGTGCTGTAGGCGAGCCCCTCGTCGAAGACCCGGCGGCGCAGGACCGCCACCGCGTCGCCGGCGACGTTGAGCCGATCGACGGCGCGGCCGGCGTTGCCGATCGGCATCAGGACCTCCTCGGTCCCCTTCCAGGGCCGCCCCTCGGCATCGATGTAGCGCAGCCACGAGGTCACGTAGGCGATCTCGGGATCGGCCTCGAGCGCGGCGACGCAGCGAGCGACGAACTCGGGCTCGAGCAGGTTGTCGGCGTCGAGCGGGAGCACGTACTCACCCCGGCTGAGCTCGATCCCGAGGTTGCGCGCCGCGCCCAGGCCGGAGTTCGGCTGGGTGACGACGCTGACGCCGTCGCGCGCCTCGAGCTCGAGCAGGATCTCGTCCTCGGGGCGCAGCGAGCCGTCGTTGACGATCAGGATCTCGGTCCGCGGATGGGTCTGCGCGGCGGCCGAGGCGACCGCCTCCTCGACGTAGCGATCGAGCTCGAAGTAGGGGACCACGATCGAGACCAGCGGCGGCTCGGCGCCACTCCGGCGGCCCTCGGGGGCGGGATCGGGCGACTTGTCGTCGCCTAGCGGCGACAACTCGCCCCGCGTGGCCGAGGCCGCCGCGCGCCCACTCCCTCCGCCCTCCGCGCAGAGCTCGGCGTAGGCGGCGCGGATCGCCTCGGGATCGGTGAGCTCGGCGCCCAGCTCGCGCCCGGGCGCGGGGTCGAGCTCACGAGCGATGGCCGGACGCTCGACCAGCGGACCGATCACCTCGGCGAGCGCCTCGGGGCTGCGGTCGCGCGCCAGCCAGCCGCCAACCCCGTCGACCACGATCTCCGCCAGGCCGCCGGTCGGCGTCGCGATCACCGGCCGACCCCGCTCCAGCGCGTCGAGCGCCGCCTGCGGCCAGCACTCCCAGCGCGAGGGGACGACCAGCGCGTCGTGGGCGTCGATCAGGCCGGCGCGCTCGGCCTCGGGCGGCGGATCGAGGATCCGCACGCGTTCATCGCCCGCCAGCTCGAGCTCGAGCAGCGCCCGCATCGAGGCGCCCATCGGGGCCGTCTCGGTGTCCGCGCCGACCATCGTCAGCCGCCAGTCCGCCCGCTCGAGGCCGAGCAGGGCGTCGAGCAGCTCCCGGACCCCCTCGCGCCGGCCGAGGCGGCCCAGGTAGAGCAGGGTCAGCGGCCCCTCGGCGGGGCGCGCGCGGGACGCGGTTGGCTCTGCCGCCCCCGGCGATGCCCGCGGATGGCGCACCCGGCGCGCGCCGGCCAGCTCGCCCGCCCCGTAGAAGCGCTCGTAGGCGCCGAGCACGTCTCCCCCGGCCCACAGCAGCCGGTCGCAGAAGCGCAGGGCGTAGCGCTCGAGCTGGTAGGCGAACCAGCGCTCGCCGTCGGCAGCCAGGCAGCCGTCGAGCACGTCGCGGATCTCGGCGCTGCCGTGCAGGCGAACGCAGACGGTGGTCGCCCCGAGCGCCGCGCGGGTGCGCTTCGCCTGCACCGCGACGCACCCCTCGCCGAGCGGGTCGGCGAACTCGACGAGGTCGGGGCCCTCGGGCCCGTACTCGGCGAGCAGCGCCTCGTGCACACTCGCGCTCCACGCGTGCAGGGCGCTGAACGCGTGGCGCGCGTCCCAGTCGCGCGGCTCGCGGACGAAGACGACCCGCGCCCCGGGCAGCGACTCGGCGCGCTCGCGCCGGGCGCGCCGGTGCGCCCGCTGGTGGCGACCGGCGGTGAAGATCGTCACCTCGAAGCCGTCGGCGAGCAGGTCGGCGAGGGCCGCGACGTAGCGGCCGACCTCGCCGTCGTCGAACGGCGCGAGCTCGCGCGAGACGAGCGCGACCCGCGGCGCCCGGCCTACCACCAAACGGTGGACTCGATGCCCTCGAGCTCCTCCACGGGAGTGGTGTATACGCCCGAGGAGAGGTACTTCCAGCCGTCGTCGGGGACGATGAAGACGATGTTGCCCTCGTCGAGCTCGCCGGCGATGCGCACGCAGATCGCCGCGATCGCACCCGCCGAGACGCCCGCGAACAGGCCCTCCTCGCGCAGCAGCCGCTGGGTCCAGACGATCGCGTCGCGGTTCGAGACCATGATCTTTCGGTCGAGGACCGAGAGGTCGATGATCGGCGGGATGAAGCCGTCGTCGAGCGAGCGCAGGCCCTGGACCAGGTCGCCCTGCATCGGCTCCGCGGCGACGATCTTCGTCTCGGGGTCGCGCTCCTTGAGGCGACGGCCGACGCCCATCAGGGTCCCGCCGGTGCCGAGGCCGGCGACGAAGGCGCTGACCTCGTCGAGCTCGTCGAGGATCTCGACCGCGGTCCCGTGGTAATGAGCGCCCGGGTTCGCCTCGTTGCCGTAC
>WHSW01000266.1:0-255 GCA_009379895.1 Solirubrobacterales bacterium | reverse complement strand
CGAATGCGCGCAAGAGCTCGGTACGCTCCTCGCTGACGGCATCCGGCATCACGACTTTGACCGGGTAGCCCTTGAGCTGCCCGATGAGCGCGAGCGCGATTCCTGTGTTGCCGGAGGTCGGCTCGAGGATCGTCTGGCCCGGCTCGATCGCGCCCTCCTCCTCGGCGGCCTCGATCATCGCCTTGGCGACCCGATCCTTGACCGACCCGGTCGGATTGCGGCCCTCGAGCTTGGCGAAGATGCGCACGCCCGGCG
>WHSW01000265.1 GCA_009379895.1 Solirubrobacterales bacterium | reverse complement strand
CTCCGTCACGGAACCGATCACCTGGCCGACGGGCTCCGTCACCGAACCGATCACCTGGCCGACCGGCTCGGTCACCGCACCGAGCGTCTGACCGACCGGCTCGGTCACCGCACCGAACGTCTGGCCGACTGGCTCGGTCACGGAGGCCACCGTGTCGCCGACCGGTTCGGTGGCCGCATCGACCGTGTCGGTGACCAGTCCGGTCACTAAGCCGACCGGCCCGACCATCCCGCCCGTCCCGGTGTCGGCAGTGCCACCGGCGGCGTGGTCGGCGTTCGAGTCGGTCTCGGTGCCGGTGGCTTCGGAGGCGGCGTGGTCGGCGTTCGAGTCTGCATCGGTGGCGGTTTCCGCGGCTGAGGCGGTGTCGGTGGCCGTGTCGGTTGTCCCCGCCGAGGCGGTCTCATCCGCCCCGGTGGCGGCGCCGGCGGCACCCGATGCGGCGTCGCTGGCCGTGTCGGTTGTCGACGCGCTCGTGTCGGTTGCCACGGCGGCGGCGTCGGTCGTGGCGGCGGGGGCCTCATCCGACCCCGAGGACCCGTCGACGGCGGTGTCGCCAGCGCCCGATGGGGCGTCGGTCGCCCCGGCGGCGCTGTCGACGGCGGTGTCGGTCGCCGGGGAGGCGTCGGTCGCCGTGTCGATGGTCGCGGTTGTGTCGGTGGCGGGCGGCGTGTCGGTGGTCGCCGCAGAGGCGGTGTCGGTGGCCGTTGAGGCCGTGTCGGCCGAGGTCTGGGTGGCCGCCGCAGTCGCGTCGCTCGCCGTATCGGTTGCGGCCGCGGTGGTGTCGCTCACGATCTGGGTGGCCGCCGTGGTTGCGCCGGTCAGGTCCTGGGCCAGGGCGCTGGCACCGAGGCTGAAGAAGAGGGTGGCCACGACGCCGAGCAGGACGGCGAGCCGAGGGCACCTGGGGCGCCAGGCCGGGCGATCGTTGAGTCCGTCCGTGCGCAACTGTCTCGTTGCCTTGCTCGCTCGCGTGTGGGTGGTTGCGGCCGATGGACCTGTACCCAATCGCTTGTTGCAAGCGGCGCAAGTACCACAAATTCGTCGAGAATTACCTCGCTTTTCGGCCCTTCTCGTACTCCCAAACGGTCTCCTCGGATCGCAGGGGCGCTTTGCGGGATGCCCAGCGAGGGGGCCTCGGCGCGGGTCCGCCCGGGGGATCGGCATCGAGGTCCAGGCGACGATCCCGGTGACGCGGTGACGATCTCGAGCGGGACCCGGCCGGGGGGTCCAAGGTCCGGCCGCCGGGGGGGCGAAACTAGTCAGCGTGCCCGGGCGCTCCCCGCAACGGCCGCCCCCGCCCGGGGGGCCGTATCTGGTCGTCGGCCTGGCCAGATCCGGCCAGGCCGCGGCGCGGTTGCTGGCGGCTCGTGGCGAGCGGGTGATCGGCGCCGACTCCGGATCGCCCGCCGGCGCGGCAGGGTTGGCCGACATCGGCGTCGAAGTTCTCTTGGATGTGGACGGCACGCAGGCGGCGCAGCGAGCTCGCTGCGTCATCAAGAGCCCGGGGGTGCGCCCCGACGCGCCGGCGATCGTCGCCGCCCGCGAGCGTGGGCTGCCCGTCATCGGCGAGCTCGAGCTCGCCTGGCGCCTGCTGCCGAACGCGATCTGCGCCGTGACCGGGACGAACGGCAAGACGACGGTCGCCGAGCTGCTGGGGCACGTCTGGCGGACCGCGGGCGAGCCGGTCGCCGTCGCCGGCAACGTCGGCACGCCGCTCGCCTCGCTGGTCGGCGAGGTGTCGGCCGACGCGACGATCGTCTGCGAGGCGTCGAGCTTTCAGCTCGAGGACACCGACGCCTTCGCCCCGCAATGCGCGGCCCTGCTCAACGTCGCCCCCGATCACCTCGACCGCCACGGCAGCCTCGATCGCTACCTGGCCGCGAAGCTGCGGATCTTCCGCAATCAGGGCAACGACGACGCGTGCGTCTACAACGGCTCCGATCCGGCGCTGCGCGGGGTCGACCTCGGCGGCTGCGGGCGCCGGGTCGCCTTCTGTCGCGAGCCCGGCGCCGGCCAGGACTGCCAGGCGGTGGTCGTGGGACCGCTGCTCGAGCTCTGGGGCGAGCCCCTGCTCGCCGTCGACGAGCTCGCGCTGCTCGGCCCGCACAACGCCGACAACGCGGCGGCGGCGGCCGCGGCGGCGGCGATGGGGATCGAGCGCGAGGCGATCGCCGCGGCGCTGCGCGGCTTCGGGGGGGTCCCGCACCGCCTCGAGCGCGTCGCCGAGCTCGACGGGGTGCTCTACGTCAACGACTCGAAGGCGACCAACGTCGCGGCCGCGGGCGCCGCGCTGCGCTCCTTCGAGCGGGGTGTGCACGTGATCCTCGGCGGCTCGGTCAAGGGCGCCGGCTTCGATGAGCTCGCCGAGCCGGTCATCGAGCGCTGCGCCGGCGCCTATCTGATCGGCGCCGCGGCCGAGCGGATCGAGGCGGATCTCGCGCCCGCCTGGGAGGCCGGGATCGCGCGCCGGCGCTGCGAGACGCTCGCCGAGGCCGTCGTGCTCGCCGCCGAGGCGGCCCGGCGCGGCGACGTCGTCCTGCTCGCCCCGGCCTGCGCGAGCTTCGACGCCTACCGCGACTTCGAGGCTCGCGGCGAGCACTTCCGCGAGCTGGTCGAGGGGCTGCGATGAGACGCGCCCCGAGCCGCTCGCGCGCCAAGGGCTCGCCCTCGATCGAGTACTCGCTGCTGCTCACCGCCACCCTCTGCCTGCTCGCGTTCGGCGTCGTCATGGTGTTCAGCGCCAGCTCGACCACCTCGCTGCTCGGCGAGTCGGGCGACGGCGCCTACTACCTGAAGCGCACGCTGATCTTCGGCGTCATGGGCCTGGTCCTGATGCGCCTGCTGGCGATCCGCGGGGTGGCGACGCTGCGCCGGCTGACGCCGGCGATCCTCGGCGTCGCCTTCGTGCTCTGCCTCGCGGTGATGGTGCCCGGGATCGGCATGGAGATCAACGGCTCGCGGGCCTGGATCGGCGCCGGCCCGATCCAGATCCAGCCCTCGGAGCTGATGAAGATCGCCCTGATCCTGTTCGCGGCACACCTGCTCGCGACCCGGCCGGAGGTGCTGCGCGGCGGCGTCGGGGCGCTGATGCCGGTGCTCGGCGTGGTCGGCGGCGGCGTGCTCGTGGTCGGGGTCGCCGACCTGGGCACGGCGCTGGTCATCTGCCTTGCGGT
>WHSW01000264.1 GCA_009379895.1 Solirubrobacterales bacterium | reverse complement strand
GCACTCCTGAGGCGGGAGCGGGCGGCGCGGGCTGAGCGGCCGACACAGCCCGCGCAGCGCCGAGCCGGCCGGTGAGCGGCCCGCGGCCGAGATGAGCGACCGCGAGTTGTCCCGTTGGCGGGCCTCATCGAGCCCCCCAGCCCGAGGTCGCTGAGCTGATCAGACGCCATCTCGATGACGTCGGGCTCGCCGTCCGTGGGCCGCGAAACCCGCGTAGACCCAGGCTCAGATAGGTTGACCGGGCGATCATCGGGCGCCAGGCCCCACCGCGCGCTTGGCCGCGTCGCCCTTGGGATCGGCGAGGATGACCGCGCGGCCGTAGTCGGCGGCCATGCGCTCGAACTGGCGCAAGAGCAGGCTCGTCTTGCCCGAGCCGTGCACGCCCAGGATCAGGTGGTTTAGGTAGAGGTCGTCGGCCGCGATCGCGACCCCGCGCCGGTCGGCGTCGGAGGCGAGCGCCACGGCCCGATCGCAGACCTCGATCGCGGGCGGCGCGCCGGCGCGGGGCTGGTAGTGGCGCTCGAGCACGGTCGAGTGAGCGCCGATGGCGGGCAGCTGCCAGAGCCCGGCCACCTCGGCCGCCGAGAAGACGTTCTTCCACCACGAGGGCAGCGGGTTTGGCTGGCCGTGGCGCATCCGCCACTCATAGATCCTCTGCCTGGGGCTGTGGCGGATGATCTGGCGCTCGACGAGCTGGTTTTGTCCGCGCGAGCGCGAGTTGCCGGCCACCGTGTCGGCGATCCTGCGCGCGACCGCCAGCTGGCGCGCGCCGACGCGGAGCTCGCCGAAGAAGAGCGCCTCGAAGGCGAGCCCCTGCGCACCCCCCTCGAGCTCTGCCTCGGCGACCTCGGACTGAAGGCCGGGCGAACCGCCTCGTTGGCGGTCGCGCTCGAGCGCCTCCTCGCGCTCGCGGATCAGCGCCCGCGCCGCGCTCTCGAACAGCCGCGGGGTGGGCGAGAGGGTGATCTGCAGCGTCGCGGTCTGATCGAGGCTTCGCATCGTTTCGAGAACCGAGTCGATCAGCGCGCCCGACTCGCGCCACTCGTCGGCGCGCGGGATGTGCAGCGTGCGCGGCGCGAAGCGGTGCTGCTTTTTCAGCCGGACGATGCGCTCACACCACCAGGGCTCGGGCACGGCGGCGTGGCTGTCCTCGTCGATGTAGGGGCTCAGATAGCTCTCGCGCCAGCGCGCCCGAAGCGCGCCCTGCACCGCGCCGACGATCTCCTCGCCGTCGGGCAGCACGACCATGAGCAGCTGCTGGCGCTCGTTTCGCCCGACGATGTTGTGGACCTCGAAGCTGACCGCGGGCTGGCCGCCCAGTAGGCGCTCGTGAGCGCGCCGCGAGAGAACCGCCCAAATCGCCGCCATCATCCGCGCCACCTGAAGGGGCGGCGCCCCGTCGACGCGACCGATGCGCACCACGTAGCGGCGGTAGCGCCGCCGCCGCCGGCTCACCGTTCTGGCGATCAGCACCGACAGGCCGGCGAGGGCGAGGCCGAGCAGGATCGAGCGAACCACGCGCCACGCCTGTGAGGCGACCGCGCCCGTGTCTTCTGCCGGCTTGCCGACGGCCGCGTCCGGTGGCCCCCCGGCGGTGTCGCGATCTCGCTGGGAGGCGCCGGGGGCGCCCTCGCCGCCGCGCGCGCGGCCGTCGCGCTTGGCGCGCTCGGTGTCGTTGGGCGCGTCGGCCGAGCGTCCGTCCTCGGCCCCCGAGCGAAGCGGGGCCGCGAACTCCTGCGCGGCCCGACCGGAGAGCAGGTACCAACCCGTCGCGCCGACCACGCCCACGAGGAGCGGGACGACGAGAATCCAGGCGATCCTTCGGCCAAGAAAGGTCATCGGTCTCCCTATACCCGCCCCGTAAGCGTATCGGCAGGCTTCGCGTCGGGGAGCGGTACCGCGGTCGGGCTCAGCATCCTGCGATCGCCTCGATCTCCCCGGCGGCGCGCTCGCGATAGCCCGCCGACGTCGAGTGCGTGCCGTCGACCAGCAGGCCCTCGGCGTGGGCGATCGCGTGCCAGTCGAACAGCTCGGTGTTTGGCGTCCCGGCGGCGAGGTCGCGGATCACCCGATTGAGCGGTCCGTCGCCGCGCTTGTTGATCGTCGCGACGACCAGGCAGCGATCGCCGGCCAGCTCGCGGGCGCGCCGCAGGCTCTCTGCGAGGACCGCGGGCCGGCCGGCGTCGTCGTTGGTTCCGAGGTCGAAGGCCACGACCTCCTCGGAGTCGAGCTCCGTTCGGAGCACCGCGAGGCCGGCCGAGCTCGATCTCGAGCGCTCGGCGTTGACGGTGACGCGATCGCCGAGCTCCGCCTCGAGGAAGGGTCGCGTGCCGACCGAGAGGCTGTCGCCGACGACCAGGATCTCGCTCGAACCGGCCGCGGCGGCCTCGCCCTCGGCCGGCGAGGGAAAGGCCATCACCCATTCGGCCGGCGCCAGGGTGTCGCCGCCGTAGGTACAGGCGCATTGCCAGCCGACGTGGATGTGGTCGCCCTCGCCGTGGCCCTCGAAGCCGTCGTAGTAGACGTTGGCGATCGCGGGCACCAGGTCGCAGGCCGGGCGCTCTCCCGACCCGCCGCAGCCGCGCGTCCAGCCGAGGTCCTCGGCGAGTCGAAGCGCGGTCTGATCCCAGCCGTAGCCGGGCTCGGGAGCCATATCGGCCGCGGTTCCGTGGCCGTGGGTCTCCGACGGTGAGCCCGGATCCGAGCGGCCCTGGATCAGGCGCAGGTGGTACTGCGAGAGGACGTAGATGAGGTTGTCGAGCAGGCGGGCGTCGAACTGCTCGGCCTGACCGTAGGCACCCCATCTCGCGGGCACGGTCGCATAGGTCTGCGGCTCGTAGACGCGCACGGCCCGCGAGAGGTCGACCCGTCCGCCGGCGAGGCCCTCGCCCGAGCACTCGACCGTGACCGCGTCCGCGGACTCGCCGACGTCGCCGTAGAGCCCCGCCCACAGGAGGACCTCGTCGACGTACCAATCGGCGTTGTTGTAGGTGAAGAGTGCGCCGTACCAGTCGCCGGGTGCGCCGGAGGCGCGCAGGTAGTTGGCGGCGCCGTGGATCGCGTCCGCGGGGTCGTGGGGATCCGTGCGCCCGTCATGGTTGGCATCGACGCCGTAGGCGTTCCAGGTCTCGGGCAGGAACTGCATGTGGCCGACCGCGCCGGCGGTGGAGATCTCGTCATTTAGCGCGCCGAAGCCAGACTCGATCCGGTGGATCGAGGCGA
>WHSW01000263.1 GCA_009379895.1 Solirubrobacterales bacterium | reverse complement strand
TCATCTCGAGCGTGTTCGCCGCTTCGGGCGGTGCGCCCACGACGAGCCAGAGTGCGTCGGCGGCGGTGTCGTTGAACAGCTGGCGCACGGTTTCGGCGTCGACGTGCACAGCGGACAGGGGACCGAGGGTGAGGAGATCCTCGCCGACGCGCATGCGCCCGGTGCCTTCGAGCAGGAAGTAGAGCTCAGCCTGGTCGGCGTGGCGGTGGCGAGTGGAGGCCTGCCCGGGTTCCAGGCGCCACATCCGCGCTCCTAGCGTGCGGGCGTCGAGCTGCTTGGCCAGGTCGGTGTTGGCGACGCCCATCTGATTGGAAGGCCGCCAGTAGGCGTCGGCGGCGGGCAGGACGCGGTGGCTCACTTCGCGCTCCTCTCGTGGGCTTCGCTCGTCTGGCGGCGGCGGTAGGTCGTGGTCTTGGCGCGGTTGCCGCAGCCCTGCATCGAGCACCACCGGCGCCGTCCGGGCCGAGAGGTGTCGACGAACAGCAACGCGCAGTCCTCGGCTGCGCACTCGCGCACCCGCTTGGCAAGCGGGCCGCTGAGCAGGTCGATGGCGTCGCGGGCGATGCTCGCCAACGCCGCCTCGACCGGCCTCTCGGCGGTCCAGGACACCCGTCGCCGCGCATCGAGCCGTGGCGCCGGCGGAGGCGCCGCCGCCCATCTGTTGATCTGCGCCGCGTCTGCGGCATCGAGCGTGCCGTTGCCGGCGAGCTTCGCCGCCCGGTAGATCGCGTCACGCAGCGCCCGGGCGGCCTCGAGCTCGGCCTGCTCGACCGCCGGCGGGTGGCCGGCCATCCCCGCCTCCACCAGCCAACGCCCCAGGTCCTCGGGCGTACGCAGTCGCTCGAACGATCGCCGCCAGCGTTCGCCCACCGTCGCCGCGAGGTCCAGGCACGGTCGTCCAGCGATGAACAGAAACCGCAGTTCCCCCGGCGGCAGGCCATCGATCATATTCGCCACAACACCAGTATTACAGGTGTTGCACGGATACGCGGATCCGCAGCCCAACCAACGAGGGTGTGCCCGCTCTGTCGAGGCTCCGAGTCGAGCCGAGGCCTTATAGATGCCGCGTCGCGTTAGAGGACCAGTTGGCCGCCCGGGATCGAAGATGGCCTGAACCGTGGTCGCTACCCCTCGTCGTCCTGAGCGGGAGCGGGTAGATCCCATGAATCGCCCTCTATCTCCTGAATAGCTGTGCGGATGTTAATCTGTGGCCGTGCCCCATCCCCTCGAGCACAGCCCCGCCGATCGCCCCCTCGATGCCGCCGAGGCGTCCGAGCTCGCCGAGGCGATGCGGGTCTTCGCCACCGCGAGTCGGGTGCGACTGCTGTTCGCGCTCATCGACGGCGAGCACACCGTGGACGAGCTTGCCGCCATCGTGGCGATGGACCCGAGCGCGGTCTCCCAGCAGCTTCGGATCCTGCGCCAGCTGCGCTTCGTCGCCACACGCCGCGACGGGCGCCGGATCCACTATCGCCTGCACGATCACCACGTCTCGGAGCTACTGGCCGCCGTGCGCCACCACCACGAGCACGCGGCCCGCGGCTGGTCTTCGCAGGGCGCGGCGGCGAGCGAGGCGAAGGTCAAATGACGGCTCACGTGCTCCTCGCGCACGTCGGTCATTGGATCTGGCAGCTGGCGATGTTCGCGCCGATCCTGCTCGTCGTCGTGGGCCTGCTAATCCAGCGGATCAGGGGCGGCGGTGAAACCGAGCCCGACGACGCCGACGCAGAAGAGGCGCGGGCCCAGCGCGAGCTCGACGAGATCCTCGGCTCGTGAGCCACCACGCCCAGGCGCTCGGGGGCGAGCACGCCCACGGGCACTCACACGGCCTGATCGATCCTTCGATCAAGCGCTCGCGCGCGGGCCTTCGGGCGGTGGGCATCTCGCTCGCCGTCCTCGGCGCGGCGGCGGCGGTGCAGGCGGCGATCTTCGTTGCCACCGACAGCATTGCGCTGCTCGCCGACCTGATCCACAACCTCGGCGACGCCCTGACCGCGGTCCCGGTCGGGATCGCCTTCCTGCTCCGCTCCCAGCACGCCGAGCGGATCGCCGGGCTGTTCGTGGTGGGCGCGATCTTCTTCAGCGCACTGGTGGCGGGGTATGAGTCGGTCCTGCGGCTGATCGATCCCCGCGCCCCCGACCACCTCGGCGCCCTTGCCGCGGCCGGCGTCGTCGGCTTCGCCGCCAACTGGGTCGCCGCGGCGGTTCGCACCCGTGCCGGGCGCCGCCTCGAGAGCGCCGCCCTGATCGCCGACGGCGACCACGCCCGCGCCGACGCCTACGTGAGCCTCGGCGTGCTCGCCAGCGCCGCGGTCGTCGCCCTCGGCCTCGGGATCGCCGATCCGCTGATCGGGCTCGCGATCACCCTGATCATCCTGCGTATCACCTGGCAGAGCTGGGGCACGGTGAGGGGCCGGGGCCACGCACACTGACCACGCTTCGCTCCCGGTGGTCGTCCTTTGCGGGAGCGACGCGGCCGAGGGCGACGGCGGTGCTCGTGCCCGCCTTCACGCGAAGGGAGCAGCGCGGGAGCGACACTCTCGGCGACCAACGCGGGCGGCGCTGATCCGACGGAGCTGGGCGAGCGGCTCGTCCGTCGCCACGGCGTCAGGTTCGGGGACCGGGTGCTCGACGGTGGCTGCGGTACTCGCAGGTGATGGGCGAGATGGCCCCGGGGCGCTCAGGCTTAGCGGCTTGTCGCTGCGCATCGTGGTGCTGCGCCGCAAAGCGCATTGTTAGGGTGCAGACGATGCCCAGGGAGGCTTCCCAGGCGCCGGACCGCGTCCGCGCCGCAGAGGTCGTCGCCACGCTCTGCCTCGCAACGGACCTCGGGATGGGGTTCCCGTTCGAGCACGGCCTGCAGACGACCCTGATCGCGTCGCGCCTCGCCCAGCGCCTGGGGGTCGACCGCGAGACGGAGGCAGGCGCATACTACATCTCGTTCCTGGCGCACGCGGGCTGCACCATCTACTCCCATGTGAGCGCCGACGTCTTCGGCAGCCCCCTGGTCGCGAACCTGCACCCGGTGATCTTCGGGTCCCAGCGCGAGATCTTCGGCGGAATCCTGCGGGCGCTGCCCGACGCCGACCGTTCGGGTCCGGTCCGGGCGATCCAGGCCGTGCGCCGCTTGCCGCGCGCTGCGCGCGAGCAGCGCCTGCACTTCACGGCGATGTGCGAGGTGATCCAGAGACTGGGCTCGGGGTTCGGGTTACCCCGAGATGTGATCGATCCGCTCGCGCACCTC
>WHSW01000262.1 GCA_009379895.1 Solirubrobacterales bacterium | reverse complement strand
AGGACGTGGTCCAGGAAACGCTGATGCGCGCCTGGCGCAAGCTGGAGCGCTTCGAGCACCGCGCGGCGATCGACACCTGGCTGTATCGGATCGCCACCAACGCCTGCCTCGACGAGCTCGAGCGCCGCCCGCGGCGCCCCGAGCCGGTCGACCCATACCCCGACGAGCGCCTGGCGGCGGCCGAGACGCCGATCGTCGACCCCGCAGCCCGCTACGCCGCGCGCGAGGGCGTCGAGCTCGCCTTCCTGACCGCGATCCAGCGCCTGCCCGGCCGCCAGCGCGCGATCCTGATCCTCCGCGACGTCCTCGGCTGGACCGCCCCCGAGGTCGCCGACCTGCTCGAGTCGACGGTCGCCGCCGTCAACAGCGGCCTGCAGCGCGCGCGGGCGACGATCGACGCCGAGCTGCCCGCGAGCTCACGCACCGCGGCGGCGCCCTCGCAGCGCGAGCTGCTGGCCGACTACGTCGACGCCTGGGAGCGGGTCGATATCGACGGGCTGGTATCGCTGCTGCGCGAGGACGCGGTGCTGCGCATGCCGCCGAAGCGGGCGATCGTCGGTGCCGGCGAGATCGGCGAGTTCTTCGACCTCGGGCCCTGCGGCGGCGGCACGCGCGTGACGACCGTCGCCCCGACCTGGGCGAACGGCCGGCCCGCGGTGGTCATGCGGCGCCGGCTGGCGGACGGTCGACCGAGGCGCACGGGGTGCTGGTGCTCGAGGTGGGAGGCGGCGCCGTGGTGGGGCTGGACGCGTTCATCGACGCGGGGCTGGTCGAGCTGTTCGAGGGGGAGTAGGGCGGCCGCCGCCACCTCGCCGGCGGTCGCGTTCAGGGCTACGGCCCGCTCGCGACCCTTCGTTCACAGGCTGAAGCCGCCGTCGACGACCAGGGCGTGCCCGGTGACGTAGGAGCCCTCGGCGGCGAGGACGCGCACGGCGCTGGCGACCTCCCGCGCGTCCGCCGGGCGACCGAGCGAGGTGCGCGCGATCATCCGCTCTCGCGAGGCGCGCGGGATCGCGGCGGTCATCTCGGTCTCGACGAGGCCCGGGAGGACCGCGTTGACCGTGATCCCATCCCGGCCCAGCTCCTTGGACAGGGAGCGAACGAGGCCGAGCAGCCCGGCCTTGGCCGTCGCGTAGGCGCTGTGGCCGGCGAACCCGACCAGCCCGATCACCGAGCCGATCACGACGATGCGCCCGAACCCTCGCTCGCGCATCGTTGGGACTACGGCACGCGCGATCGCGAAGGCGCCATCCAGCGCCGTGGAGGTCACGGCTCGCCAGTCCTCGAGCGCCAGGCGCTCGATGCGCCCGCCGCGCCAGATGCCGGCGTTGAGGACCGCGACCTCGATCGCCCCGTGCGCTGCGGCGACGTCGGCGACCATGCGCTCCGCCTGCCCCGGATCGGAGACGTCGGCCGGCCACGCCCTCGCCCCCCGCCCGACCTCGGTGGCAAGCGCGCGGGCGTCCTCGACGCGAGCGCGACAGTTGATCGCCACGGTGGCGCCGTGCGAGGCCAGCTCGCGCACGATCGCCGCGCCGATCCCGCGCCCGCCGCCGGTGACCAGGGCGACGCGCCCGTCCAGCCCGCCGACGCTCAACCTGGCACCGGCAGCGCCGAGGCCAGTCCGCGGGGCGTCGGGAGCTCGGCCTCGAGCACGTCGGCCACCGCGCCGACGGCGCTGGTCAGGTCGGCGTCGCGCAGCATCTGCAGGGACTGCGCCTGCAGGGAACCCTCGCCGTGCAGCGTGACGACCTGGTTGTAGCCCCCGAAGTCCGACGCGGTGATATCGCGGATCAGATGAAAGAGGCGCAGGCGCAGCTCCGGATCGACACCGGCCGGGCCGGCCAGGTACTTGCGGATCAGCGCCCCCGTCTCGGCGCCGTCAAGATCGTCCCGTCCGGGCGCCGTGATCACCAGCCCGCCGGCCAGGTCCTGGACGACGCGCAGCATCTCGTGAAAGCGGCTCGCGAAGTGGTGCTTGCCGACGTTCGTGTACACGGGCGCCGGCAGCACCTGGCCGCCTACGGCCGCCACGGCGTGGCGGGCGGCGGCCTCGACGCAGGCACGCAGGAGCCCGCCGTACTCGACCAGCGTCGCCAGCTTCTCGCGTACGTGCGATGCGGCCAGGGTGCCGTTGACCTCGGCCGCCATCACCGCGCAGCCCAGCAGCAGCTCGGCGAAGGGCAGCTTGTAGGCGATCGCCGTGTAGCGGTGGTAGGTGGCGAAGGTGGTGGCGAGCATGCCCGCGAGCTCGTGCTCGCCGGCGAGGAATACACGCTCCCAGGGGACGAGGACACGATCGAACACGGTCAGTGACTCGACCTCGACGTTGCGGCTGCTGATCGGCGCCTCCCAGGCCGAGGCCCCGGGGTCGGGAAGCGGGCCGCAGATCATCGTCAGGCCCTCGGTGTCGATCGGGACCGCGAAGGCGACCGCGTAGTCGGCGTCCTCTGCCGCCATCGCCCGGGTCGGCAGGACGATCACCTCGTCGGCGACCGGCGCCATCGTCGTGTGGGCCTTGGCGCCGTTGACGACGATCCCCTCCTCGCCGCGCTCGACGATCCTCAGGTAGAGATCGGGGTCGGCCTGCTGGTGCGGGCGCAGGCGGCGATCGCCCTTGACGTCGGTCTGCGCGAGGACCACCGAGAGGTCCTCACGGGTGCAGCGATCGAGGTAGCTCGCGATCCGCTCCGGGTAGGGCGTATCGCCGCCTCGCGCCGCCGCGGCGGCGAAGGTGGTCAGCGCGTTGAGAGCGTCGGTGCCGACCGCCTTTGTCAGATTGAGGGTCGTGCGACCGCGACGCGTGTGCTCCTCGATCAGCCGCGCGCGGCGCTCGAGGGCCTCGCGGTCGGTCAGCGGCTCGTAGTAACGGCTCACGAGCTCGCCGTCGCGCCGGCACGTGAACAGCTCGCGCAGGTCGGGGTCGGCGGCCAGCTCGTAGACATTGGCGCCGTGCTCGGCGGCGATCCGCAGCCCCGAGTGCAGGGTCACGTCGGCGACCCGCTCGCCGCGGGCGTAGACACGCCGGCCATCGCGCAGGCCGGCGAGGAACTCATCGGCCGTTCGCAGCGCCACCGTCAGCCGCCTCCCTCGACCAGGATGCCCAGGAACGGGCACGGCGCGGTGGCGACCTCGCGGACGACGAAGCGGTGGGAGGTTCCGGCCGGGACCCGCACCGAGGCCGGCGACCTGACCTCGACCGAGCCGCGGTCGGTCTCGACCTCGAAGAGCAGCCCCGGCGTGACGACCAGGTAGATCTCGTCGACGTCGTGGGTGTGGAGCTCTGAGAGCGGCTTG
>WHSW01000261.1 GCA_009379895.1 Solirubrobacterales bacterium | reverse complement strand
GACCCTGGCGGCGAGGCTCGGGCCCGCGACGCTCGCCTACGTGGGCGTCGGCGAGCCGCCGACCGCGGTCGCGGCGCTGGCCGACCGGGCGAGCGCGGCGTCGGGGCTCGCCGCCGGGCTGGCGGACCTCGTCGACGGCCTGCGGCGCGCAGGCCCGAGCGACGGCCTCGACTAGCTGCTCGCGGCGCTCGGCGACGAGGCGGCGTTCGCGCTCGAGCCGCGCGCCGAGGGCGGGAGCTCGGCGCTGCCCTACCTGGAGCTCGTCGCCGGGGGCGTCGACGAGGAGGCGGCGGGTCGCGCCCTCGCGGCGCTCTCGACTCGCTCCGAGAGCCGCGAGCTGGCCGGCGTCGAGGCGCACAGCGTGCGGATCTCGTCGGGCATCGACCTCACCTACGCGGTCTTCGACGGCATCGCGGCGCTCGCCGGCGACCCGGAGGGGATCCAGGCGCTCGCCGCCGGAGACGGTGGCCTCGACGAGACCAGCCTCTATCAACGCGCGACCGCCGGCCTTGACGGCGAGGCGTCGCTGATCGCCTACGTCGACATCGGCGGCCTGGTCGCGCTCGGCGAGCGGCTCGGGCTCGGCGAGGACCCCGTCTACGCCACCTTCGCGGGCGAGTTCCGCAGGCTCGAGGCGCTCGCGGCGCGGGTCGTCGCGGGCGACGAGCTGCTCTCGACCGACGCGCGTCTGCTGGTCTCCGCCGAGGCCGCTCCCGCGGGCGCGGCGCCGGCGCCCACCTCGCCGCCGCCCTCCGACTAACCTACGCCGCCGATGAATTTCGAGCTATCCGACAACGAGTACGTGTTCACCTCCGAATCCGTGACCGAGGGTCACCCCGACAAGGTGGCCGACCAGGTCTCAGACGGCGTCCTCGACGCGGTCATGACCGACGACCCGCAGGGCCGCGTCGCCTGCGAGACGCTGGTCAACACCGGCCTGGTCGTGGTCTCCGGCGAGATCTCGACCGAGATCTGGGTCGACATCCCCGACATCGTGCGCGAGACGATCCGCAAGATCGGCTACACGGACGCCAACCTCGGCTTCTCGGCCGACTCGTGCGCGGTGATCAACGCGATCGACAAGCAGTCGCCCGACATCGCCCAGGGCGTCGACAAGGCGCTCGAGTCGCGCACTGATCCCGCCGACGACGACGAGCTCGACGTCGCCGGGGCCGGCGACCAGGGGATGATGTTCGGCTACGCGACCCGCGAGACCCCGGAGCTGATGCCGCTGCCGATCTTCCTCGCGCACCGCCTCGCCCAGCGCCTCGCCGAGGTCCGCAAGGCGGAGGTGGTGCCCTACCTGCGCCCGGACGGAAAGACCCAGGTCACGGTCCGCTACGAGAACGGGCGCCCGATCGAGATCGAGAAGGTCCTGATCTCGACCCAGCACGCCGACGGCGTCGACTGCGACACGCTGATCCGCCCCGACCTCTGGGAGCACGTCGTGCACCCGATCCTGCCCGCCGAGCTGTACGACGAGCGCAAGCTGAACACGAAGCGAAACCTGCTCGTCAACCCGACGGGGCGCTTCGTGATCGGCGGCCCGGTCGGCGACGCGGGCCTCACCGGCCGCAAGATCATCGTCGACACCTACGGCGGCATGGCACGCCACGGCGGCGGCGCGTTCTCAGGCAAGGACCCCTCCAAGGTCGATCGCTCTGCCGCCTACGCGGCGCGCTGGGTGGCCAAGAACGTCGTCGCCGCAGGGTTGGCCGATCGCTGCGAGGTGCAGGTCGCTTACGCGATCGGCGTCGCTCATCCGGTCAGTGTGATGGTCGAGACCTTCGGCACCGAGAAGGTCTCCCGCTCGCGGATCGCAGCCCTGATCGACGAGCACTTCGACCTGCGCCCCGGCTCGTTTCGCGAGGAGCTGCGCCTGCATCGGCCGATCTACCAGAAGACCGCCGCCTACGGCCACTTCGGCCGCGACGACCACGACTTCACCTGGGAGCGCACGGACCGCGCCGCGGCCCTGCGCGAGGCCGCGGGGCTCGACGCCGAGCAGAGCGCCGGCGCGCCCGCCTGACGGAGCTCGTCCGCCGGCCGGCTACCGGCGGCCGGCGGCTCCGGGCGCGCCGGGGTCGTCGTAGCGCGCCGTCTCGCTGACGCCGTTCGGCGGCGGGTGGCCGGTCGCCTGGTCGACCATGTGGACGACGTCGGCGGGCTCGGAGACGCCGCTGAAGACGAAGTTGTAGTCATCGCCGGCGGCGGTGTCGAAGTCGACGTCGCCGACCTGGAGCACGCGCTGGAGCACGCTCTGGGTGTAGTTGACGTTCTGGACTCGACCCAGCCGGGTCTCCTGGATCGTCCGCGAGACGATGCCGCGCTTGATGTGCAGCCGGCGGTCGGTGATCGTGTAGCTGGTCGCCACCCGCCTGACGAACCCGATCAGGATCGTCAGCGCGACCCCGACCAGGGCGATGATCACGACCAGCGAGGTATTCGCGCCGCCGTCACCGAGACCGGTGATCAGGGCGACGATCAGGCAGATCACCGCCGTGGCGAGCACGCCCTTGACGTAGAAGTCGAGGATGGCTCGCCAGGACGGATGGCCCTCGTAGAGCACGCGCTCCCCGGGGTGCAGCTTGGGCGCCACGTGGGCAATATATCCGCGCTCGACCCTAGCCTGGGGCCATGTCGATCGCCAAGGTCGAGCCCCTGACCACCGCCCGCGCGCTGCGCGGGCCATTCGACTACCGCCTGCCCGAGCGGCTCGGCGAGGTCGGGGTCGGCACCGTGCTGCGGGTGCCCTTCGGGCGCCGGCGCGTGCTGGGGGTGGTCGTCGAGCTCGCCGAGCACAGCTCGTTGCCCCCCGAGCGGCTGGCCGAGCCGATCGAGGCGCTGGCGGCGGGCGCGCCGGCCGAGCTCGTACGGCTCGGGCTCTGGGTGGCGCACGAGTACTGCTCGACGCCGGCGCGCGGGCTCGAGCTCGTCCTCCCGCCGGGCACCGCGAGCACCCGCGGCCAGACGGGGGCTCGCACCCGAACCGTCGTCGCCGCCACCGAGGCGGCAGCCGAGGCGCTGTCGGGGTCGAGCGGTCTCGGGCCGCGCCAGCGTCTCGCCCTCGAGCTCCTGACGGCGGCCGGCGAGGAGGCCCCCGCCGAGCGTCTCGCCGCCGCCGGTGTCGGTGATAACGAACTCGGCTACGTAGACGCCGGCGTCGTCGAGGGAGCCGGCGGGCCAGTCGTCGAACGTGACGGCGCCCGAAGTGGGGTCGGCGTCGACGGTGGCGTCGGCGTAGACGTCGGCGTAGACGCCGGTGGTGAGGCGCATGGCGAAGATGACGGTGCAGCCGGTG
>WHSW01000260.1 GCA_009379895.1 Solirubrobacterales bacterium | reverse complement strand
AGCGCGCGTCGCTTGGCGGGGCTGAGCTGGGGCGCGCAGCGAACGAGCAGGGCCCGCGCCTGGACCTCGAGCCCCAGGTAGCCGCAGAAGTAGATCGGGCGCCAGCCGCGGAGGAAGCCCCGCAGCACCCCCGCGAGGCGCGCGCGGAGCGGCGCCCGCGCCGGCTCGGCCGCCGCCGGCGAGTCGACCGACACCTGTCCGAGGATCGCGCCGCCGTGCTGGACGTAGTCATAGAGAGGGCGGTCGACGTAGGCGATCCGTCCCCGCACCAGGGCCACCAGGCCGATCCAGTGGTCGTGGAACTGCCAGCCGGGCATCTGCGGGAAGGGCAGAGCCGCCTCGGCCACCTGGCGGCGAAACAGGGTCGCCGCGCCGGTCACGGTGTTCGCGATGAGCAGCGAGGTGAGGTCCGTGTAGTTGTTGCGCCGCCCCGCCGCCCACAGGCTCTCGGCGAGCACCGCGCCGTCGGGCTCGACGAGCCGCTGGTCGCTGTAGGCGAGCTCGGCTCCCTCCACGGCCCCGAGCAGCGTCTCGAGCTTGTCGGGATACCAGCGATCGTCCTGGTCGCAGAGGGCGACGAAGTCCGCCTCGGCGGGGGCCATGCCGAGCGCGCGCTCGAAGTTGCGGTAGAAGCCGAGCCGCTCGTCCGAGCGCGAGGTCACGAACCGCCGGTCGTCGCCGATCACCGCGCGGATCGCCTCGAAGCTCTCCTCGGCCGAGCAGTCGTCGCTGACCACGCAGATCCAGTTGGTGTGCGTCTGGGAGCGCAGCGAGTCGACCTGGCGGCGAAACAGCTCGAGGTCGGGCTCGAAGGTCGCCATGCAGATCGCGACCAGGTCCTCGCTGCGGCGCCCGACGAGCGCGTCGTAGGACGGCGCCGAGCGCTCGACGACCTCGATCTCGCCGAGCGCGGCGCTCGCGCTCGCGCCGCTCGCAAGCCGCGCCTCCGCCCGCAGCTCGAGCTTTCCGGGAGTGGCCGGCGCGGTCAGCGCCACCGTCGCCCAGAACCCGCTTCGAAACGCGCGCAGCTCAGGGTCGGTGGGGGAGTCGGGATCGAAGCCGCCGGGTTCGAGCGCCGCGGCGTCGAGGTTCGGGTGAAGCGAGGCGAACAGGTCCGGGCGCGGCATCGCGATCACCGGCACCGGGTGGCGCTCGCCGCCGACGCTCAGCTCGAGCGCCGCGACCGGCTCGCGGGGGTGAAAGCAGGTGCCGTAGCAGAACAGCGCGGTGGGCTTCCCGGCCGGCAGCGCGTCCGGTAGGGGGAAGCCCAGGCCGACGCGCAACCCGTCCTCACGCATGACTCGCTTCCCCCCCGACGGCGACGATCACCGCTGCAATGTATGAGAGATCCCTGTAATTTGCGCGCCCGTTGGACGCGTTCGCTTACTGATCATGGGGTCCGACATTTCCGCATACCTGGCGGCCGCTCGTGACCCGACGGCGGTTGGCGCGAGCGCCGAGGCGGCACGGATGCGCGTCGCCTATCTCGACCTGCTCAAGCTCAGCCTCTGCGACCTCGCCGGCTCGTCGACCGGCTCGGTGGGCAGGATGGAGGACGGCAGGTTGGTCTCGCGCCGCCTCGTCGGTGACGATCGCCAGGTCCGCCTGGTCGGGATGGATTGGCCGTTGCAGGGACTGACGATGGTCGGGCTGGCGCGGCTCGACGACCTCCAGCGCTGCGTCGAGTCGGTGGTCGGTGACCGCGTCGAAGGGGACCTCGTTGAGGCTGGGGCCTGGCGCGGCGGTGCCTCGATCCTGATCCGCGCCACGCTCGACTCGCTCGGCGCCGAAGAGCGCACGGTCTGGGTTGCTGACTCCTTCCGCGGTTTCCCGAGCTCGGAGGCCGGGGGGATCACCGGCGGCCGGGACCTCGATGACGACGCGCCCTTCGAGTTTCTCTCGGTCCCGCTCGAGGAGGTCAGGGACCATTTCTCGCGGCTCGGCTACGAGGACGGCGTCAGGTTCGTCCCCGGCTTCTTCCAGGAGACGATGCCCACCCTGCGCGGCCGCCGCTGGGCGCTGATCCGCCTCGACGGCGACACGTACGAGGCGACCCGGCTGACCCTCGAGGCGCTCTACCCGGGCCTCGCGGTCGGGGGTTATCTGGTCGTCGACGACTACGGCGTGATCGACGACTGCCGCCGAGCCGTCGACGAGTACCGCTCCGAGCAGGGGATCACCGAGCCGCTCGAGGAGGTCGACTGGGCAAGCGTGCGCTGGCGCCGCGAGACCGCGGGCCCCGAGGAGCCGAGCGCGCCCGCGCCCGCTGGGCCCGAGCCCAGCGTCGCCGATGCGCAGGCGGCCGTCGCCGATCGGTCCGGCGCCGAGGTGCCCACCGACCGCGAGCGGGCACTCGAGAACGAGCTGGAGGCGCTTCGCGGGCGCTTCGACCGGGCCGAGGTCGAGGCGGCGCGCGGGTGGGGCGGGGTGACGGAGCGGGCCGCCTCCTGGGTCCGCCGGCTGGCGAACCGTCGGCGACCGTGAGCGCTGGGCCGAGCGTCCCTTGATCGCCTTCGGCAGCGCCGTAACGGCGCCGGACACCTACGAGAGCTATGCCGCCCCCGGGATCCGGCTCGCCGCCGAGCCCGATTCGGAGGTCATGGCCCACGCCGCCGACGGCTCGCTGTTTCGCAACTACAACCTGCTGCTCGACAGGGCCGCCGAGTTCGACGACCTCGAGGCGCTGGTGATAGTCCACCAGGACACCGAGATCGTCGACCCCCAGTTCTGCGCGAAGGTGCGCGAGGCGCTCGCCGACCCGCAGGTCGGCCTAGCCGGATGCGTGGGGGCGATCGGAGTGCGCAGCATCGCCTGGTGGGAGGGCTCGGTGACCTGGGCGTCGTTCACCCACCGCTACCCCGAGAGTGAGTTCGGCGGCGGCGAGTTCCCCGGTTTCGCGTGGGTCGACGAGGACAAGCCGCCCTACGCAAGGGTCGGCGAGGTCGACTCGGTCGACGGGTTTCTCATGGTGCTCGCGCCCTGGACGGTGCGCGAGGTTCGCTTCGACGAGTCGCTGGGCAAGATCCACGGATACGACTTCGACTTCTGCCTGCAGGTGCGCGAGGCGGGGCGCAAGGTGGTGACCGCGGACCTGCGCGTCGTCCACCACCACTCGCTGACCCTGATCGGCGACCCCGACGTCTGGGTCGAGGGCCACATGCGGGTGGCGGAGAAGTGGGATGGACGGATGCCCAACGTCGGCAGCGTGGGCGGCGATTGGAAGCAACGCGCCCGCCGCGCCGAGGCCGAGGCGGCGGTGCTGCGCAACCAGTTCGTCTCCGCCGGGCTGCACGGCCAGGCGCACGCCAAGCAGCT
>WHSW01000025.1 GCA_009379895.1 Solirubrobacterales bacterium | reverse complement strand
AGGACCGCCGGCGCCGTGCCCCCGCTGCGGCCGGCCTCGCGGGCCAGGCCGAGGCAGGGGAAGGCGCACTCGTCGGGCGCCTCGAAGTCGAGCCGCAGGCCCACCAGGTCGAGCTGCTCGAGCGGCGGCGGCGGCTCGGGCGCCGCGCCGCCCGCGAGCGACGGCGGCATCGCCCCCGGCTGAGTGGGGCGGGGCGCCCCGGCGGACGACGAGCTACGCCGCGACGGCGAGCGGCCGCGAGAGGAAGCGGCTGTCGGCCGCGCAGAAGCGCCAGGGCAGCTCGGTCGCCCGGCTGATCCCGATCCGCGGGCCGGTGGCGACCTCGACCCCGGTCCAATCCCCCGCGCGCGGGCGCAGCTCGAACGGCGCCTCGGCCAGCGAACGGCCGTTGTCGCGCAGGTCGATGCCCAGCGCCTCGGTCAGCTTGCCCGGCCCCGAGCAGAGCTCGTCGGGCGCCGAGCGGCGGCGGCGGCGCTCCATCGCCTCGATCCCGTGGCGCGGTTCGAGCGCGCGGATCAGCACCGCCGCGGCGCTGCCGGCCGGCTGGGCGACCGCGTTGAGCAGGCTGTGGATCCCGTAGGAGAGGTAGACGTAGGCGCGGCCGGGCGGCCCGAACAGGGTCGAGGTGCGCTCGGTGAGCCCGACGTAGGCGTGGCAGGCGGGGTCGTCTCGCTCGTAGCTCTCGGTCTCGACGATCACCCCGCCGACCCCGTCGAAGTAGAGCTCGCAGCCGATCAGCTCGCGCGCGACCTCGTGCACGTCGCGATCGAAGAAGCCCTCGGCCAGCGCGCTCACAGACCGTTCCCTCGCGCTTTGCGCCGAATCACCTCCGCCTTGCGTTCGCTCCGCGCTCATTGGATCTCGTCGAGCGCCGCGAGCACCTCGCGCGCGGTCGCCAGCTGAGCGGCGAGCGGGGCCGCGCCGGTGCCCCCGGCCGAGCGCTTGGAGTCGAGCCAGGCGTCGCCGCTCAGGACCTCGTAATAGGAGTCGTCGAGCAGCTCGGAGTGGCGGCCGAGATCCTCGCGGTCGAGCTCGGAGAGGGCGATGCCGCGCTCGAGCGCCTCGCGGACCAGGCCGCCGACGACCCCGTGGGCCTCGCGAAACGGCATCCCCCGGCGGACCAGCAGGTCGGCGACGTCGGTCGCCGCGACCATCTCGTCACCGGCGGCGGCGGCGAGCCGCTGGCGATCGAAGCGCAGGCCGCCCAGCAGCCGCTCGGCCGCCTCGAGCGAGAGCTCGATCGTGTCGACGGCGTCGAAGAGCGCCTCCTTGTCCTCCTGCAGGTCCTTGGCGTAGGCGAGCGGCAGCGCGTGCAGGACCCCGGCCAGCGAGCTCAGCGAGCCGAGCACCCGGGGCGCCTTGGCGCGCAGCAGCTCCGCGGCGTCGGGGTTCTTCTTCTGCGGCATGATGCTCGAGCCGGAGGCGAACTCGTCGGCGGGCTCGCAGAAGCCGAACTCCTCGCTCGACCAGATCACGATCTCGGCGCCGAGGCGCGAGAGGTGGGTCGCGCAGACGGTCGCCGCGTAGAGGTAGTCGAGCGCGAAATCGCGGTTCGAGACCGCGTCGATCGAGTTCGGCGACGGCCGCGCGAAGCCGAGCTCCTCGGCCGTGGCCTGGCGGTCGAGGTCCCAGTTGAGGCCGGCGAGCGCCCCGGAGCCGAGCGGCATCGCCATCGTCGAGCCCGCCGCGGCCGCGAAGCGGATCTCGTCGCGCTCGAGCATCCAGAAGTAGGCGAGCAGGTGGTGACCCAGGTAGACCGGCTGCGCGCGCTGCAGATGCGTGTAGCCGGGCATGCGCCAGTCGGCGTGGGCCTCCGCGAGCGCCAGCAGCCGCCCCATCAGCGCCCGGATCAGCCCCCGCGCGCGCTCGGCCCGCCCGCGCACGAAGAGCGCCAGGTCGGTGGCGACCTGGTCGTTTCGCGAGCGCCCGGTGTGCAGCTTGCCACCGACCGGCCCGACGAGCTCGGTCAGGCGGCGCTCGATCGCCATGTGGATGTCCTCGTCGCCGGCCTCGAAGTCGAGCTCGCCGCGCTCGAGCTCGCCCGCGACCTGCCCCAGCCCGACCTCCAGTTGCTCGAGCTCCTCGGCCGAGATCACCTCCGCGCGAGCGAGGGTGCGGGCGTGCGCGCGCGAGCCCTCGACGTCCTCGCGCCACAGCCGCCGGTCGAAGCCCAGCGAGGCGTTGATGCGCGTGAACAGGGGGTCCGGCGGTCCGTCGAAGCGTGGCATCGGGCGCTGACTATACGGTCGACGGGGAGCGCCGCCTCGTGAGCGATCCGGCAGGCCACACTCGCGGATCGACGGAATAAACCCGGCCGTGGTCGGTCTGGGGAGGTAGGCAACCGAAATGCTGAACAGAAGCGCAACTCGCTCGGTGTGCTCGGAATGCCCGCGATCGGTTCGACGGCGGGCAGGCCAGGGCGATACGGATCGAACGGATCCCGACGGTGGGGACGTGTTCGACTACAGTCGCCGGTGGCGTACCGACGTGGCGTGACACACATGCTGCCCCAGTTTCCCTTTCGTCATGTGACCAGGTCGGAGCACGATGCCTGCTCGTAGCGTCTGGACCCCGCTCGCGATCCTCGTGATCTCCGTGGCGCCGGCAACGGCGCTGGCCGACAAGGTCCGCATTGGCCATGGCAGCGATCCCGGCGTGGCCGTGGATTCGACCGGTACCGCGCACGTCGCCTACAATGGCGAGTTCGCGAGCGAGGTCGGGGAGCCGCTCATGTACTGCTCGTGGCCCCGTGGCGCCCGCGGCTGCGCGCCGCGGCCGATCGTCACCGACGGTGAGGCGCCGTCGAGCCAGCCGGCGCTCGTGCGCGCCGGCCCCGCGAGCGGCGAGGTAGCGATCGTCTCGGCGCGCGATGAGCTCCAGGTCGTCCGTTCGGCCGACGGCGGCGCGACCTTCGGGCCGCCGGCGGCGATCGGGACCGGGCGCTACTTCGACGGCGCGTTCGGGCCCGGCGATCAGCTGGCGCTCAGCATCCGCAACCTCGGCTTCGTCGAGTACTACCACCGGTCACTGGCCGGGCCGCCCGACGCGAACGGCCAGGTGAACCTCAACCAGGGTCACGCGATCGCGTCCGAGGTGGGGTTCGCCGACGGACGCCCGGTGCTGGTGTCCGGCGCCCGCGTTCCGCGGCTCGCCGTCTCCTCGTGGACGGGGCTGGGCGACGTGCACGACCCGGCGACCTGGGCGGGGCCGTTCGAGATCGCGCGCTCGAACTATTTCGCTCTCGCGAGCGGGCCCAGCGGCCTGTTCCTCGCGCACGAGGTCTCGGCAGGAGGAGTGGAGGACCGGATGGTGGTCCGCCGGTTCGAGGGCGAGCGCTTCGGGCGGGCGCGGCGGGTGCCCGCCGGCCGCCTCGGACGGCCCGGCGTCATCGGGGTGGCGCTCGCGCAGGACCCCAAGGGTCGGCTGGTCGCGGCGTGGTACTCGAGCCCGCGCAACCGCATCGAGGTCTCCGCCTCCCGCACGGGCCGGCGCTGGACCCCGGCCCGGGTGCTCGCCGGGCGCACCAACCTGCCCGGTGACATCGAGATCGGCCTCGGCCCCGACGGCCGCGGGCTCGTGGTCTGGGACGCGAACACCGGAAACAGCGTCCGCGCTATCCGCGTCAGCGCCCGCGCCCTGCTGCGCGGGCGCTGAGCGCCGGTGCCGGGCTCTCCGGGGAGGCTGCGTGCCCGCTCCGGACGCGCGCCTTGGAGGGAGAGCGAAGGCGTTGGCTCCTACAGCCAATCTCCGCCCAGCGCCTCGCCGAGCGCCTCGCAGACGCGGTCGACCTGCGCCTCGACGATCGCGGGGAAGAAGGGCAGCGCCAGCAGGCGCTCCGAGGCGTCCTCGGCGACCGGAAACTCGCCCTCGTGGTGGCCGAAGCGCTCGCGAAAGTGCGCCAGCAGGTGGATGCACGGCATGTATGCCTTCGCCTCGACCCCGCGCTGGGCGAGGTCGGCGATCACCGCGTCGCGGTCGGCGCTCGCCGGCAGGCGCACCGCGTAGATGAACCAGCTGCGCCGCTCGCGACCGCGGTCGGCGCAGGGCAAGACGAGCCCCTCGGGGGGGCCCTCGCCGGCGGGCGCCCCGCCGTCCAGCGCGGTGAGCCGCTCGCGGTAGAGCTCGGCCGCGCGCTCGCGGGCGGCGAGCAGCTCCTCGAGGCGCTCGAGCTGGGCGACTCCGAGCGCCGCCTGCAGCTCGCTGAGGCGGTAGTTGAAGCCGAGGCGCTCGTGGTCGACCCAGCCCATGTTGGGAGCCCGGCCCTGGTTTCGCTCGCTGCGCAGCCGGCTCGCCAGCTCGGGGGTCGGGACGCTCAGCATCCCCCCCTCCCCCGTGGTCAGCTGCTTGTTGGCATAGAAGGCGAAGGTCGCGGGGTGCTCGCGCGAGCCGACCGCGCGGCCCTCGGAGTCGCGCGCGCCGAGCGCCTCGCAGGCGTCCTCGAGCAGCCCGAGGTCACCCTCGGCGGCGATCCGCTCGAACGCGGGCAGGTCGGCGGGGTAGCCGAGGATGTCGATCGGGAGCAGGCCGGCGGTTTCGTCGTCGATCGCATCCCATACGGCGGCGGGATCGAGGTTGAGGGTGACCGGGTCGACGTCGCAAAAGACCGGCTCGGCGCCCTCGTAGAGCAGGCAGTTGGCCGAGGCGACGAAGCTGAACGGCGAGGTGATCACCCGATCGCCCGACCCCCAGCCCACGGCGCGCACGCCGAGATGCAGGGCCGCCGTGCCGGAGGAGACCGCGACCGCGTCCGGTGCCCCGACGCGCTCGGCGAACGCACGCTCGAAGCGCTGGGTCATCGGCCCGAGTGCGAGCCGGCCCGAGCGCAGGACCTCGAGCGCCAGCTGCTCCTCGCGCGCGCCGATCTCGGGCCGCGCGAGCGGGATCGGATCGGGCGCGGTCATCGGACGCGCCGGGCATTACTGCGGCTCGATCCCGCCAATCTCATCCCGCCACGGACCCCGCCGCCCCCGGAAGCGAAGCTGAGGAGGCGGTAGGTGCTTGTCCCTCCTGGAAGGCGAACTCCAGCGAGTCGACCAGCGCCTCCCAGGAGGCCTCGATGATGTTCTCCGAGACGCCGATCGCCCCCCAGGTCCGCTGACCGTCGGCCGCGTCGAGCAGCACCCTGGTCACCGCTCCGGTGCCCTGGTGGGAGTCGAGGATCCTGACCTTGTAGTCGGCCAGCTCGACCGCGGCCAGGTGCGGGTGAAGCTCGCCGATCGCCTCGCGCAGCGCCCGGTCGAGCGCGTTGACGGGACCGTTGCCCTCGGCGGTGCGCACGTAGCGGCGCCCGTCGACCCAGATCTTGATCGTCGCCTCCGTCTCGACCCGCCCGTCGGCGCGCTTCTCGGTGATCACCCGGAAGCTCTCGAGCCGAAACAGCGGCCTGTACTCGCCCGCCTCGCGGCGCAGCAGCAGCTCGAAGGACGCGTCGGCGGCCTCGTAGTGATAGCCGCGGTGCTCGCGCTCCTTGATCCGCTCGATCGCCCGCTTCGCGGCGTCGGCATCGAGGTCGATGCCCGCCCCCTCGGCGCGCGAGAGCACCGACCCCTTGCCCGAGAGCTCGGAGATCAGCACGTCGCGGCTGTTGCCGACCAGGCGCGGATCGAGGTGCTCGAAGGTGCGGGCGTCGGCCTGCACCCCGGCGACGTGCATGCCGCCCTTGTGGGCGAAGGCGTTGCGGCCCACGTAGGGCTGGTCGGGGTCCGGGGTCGTGTTGGTCAGCTCGTCGACGAAGTGCGCCGTCTCGGTCAGCGTCCGTAGCCGGTCGGTCGGGACGCAGTCGAAGCCGAGCTTGAGCTGCAGCGCCGGCAGGATCGAGACCAGGTTGGCGTTCCCGGTCCGTTCGCCATAGCCGTTGACCGTGCCCTGGACCATCCTGGCGCCGGCCTCGACCGCGGCCAGCGAGTTGGCGACCGCGCACTCGGCGTCGTTGTGGGTGTGGATCCCGATCCGGACCCGCTCGCCCAGCTCGCCGACCACCGAGGCGGTCGCCGCGGCGACCTCGGCGGGCAGGCTGGAGCCGTTCGTGTCGCAGAGGGTGACCGTCTCGGCGCCGGCGGCGACCGCCACGCGCAGGCACTCCAGCGCGTACGCGCGGTCGTCGCGCCAGGCATCGAAGAAGTGCTCAGCGTCATAGACGACGCGCTTGCCCTCCGCACGGCAGAGGTTGACCGAGTCGACGATCATCGCCAGGTTCTCCTCGCGCGTCACGCGGGTCACCTTCTCGAGATGCAGGGTCCAGGTCTTGCCGACCAGGGTGACCACGGGCGCCGGGGCGGAGACCAACGAGACGAGCGCCGGGTCGTCCTCGGCCGCGAGCCCGCGGCGCCGGGTCATGCCGAACGCGCAGATCGTCGCTCGCTCGAGCTCGATCTCGGCGAGCAGGCGAAAGAGCTCGGCCTCCTTGGGGTTCGAGCTCGGAAAGCCCGCCTCGATGAACGAGACGCCGAGCCGGTCGAGCGCGCGGACGACGCGGACCTTCTCGGCGGCCGAGAGCGACATGCCCTGGCCCTGCATGCCGTCGCGAAGGGTCGTGTCGTAGAGCTGGATGAGGGTCACTTTGATGCCTTTCGGTTCCCGGGCGGTGCGAGCGATGGGCGCGGGGCGTTGCCGCGCGGCCGCGATCCGCTAGGCGGTCGCGGCGGTGCTAATTCGCTCGCGGGCTCCGGGGCCGGACATCTCAGGTGAAGACCCTACTCTCAAGGCGCCTCAACGGCGGCGCGTCTCGGCTCCGTTCCTGCGGAACTCCGCCCCATCAAGGCCTCAACGGCGGCGCGTCTCGGCTCCGTTCCTGCGGAACTCCGCCTAATCAAGGCGCCTCAACGGCGGCGCGGCTCGGCTCCGTTCCTGCGGAACTCCGCCTCGCGGGCTCGACCACGTCCAGCCACTCGCGGTACTCCTGCGCGCGGCCGTGTAGGGCGTCCTCGAACTTGGCCTGGATCACCTTCGTGATCTCGCCCGGGCCACCGAGCTCGTGCCCGTCGACCTCGCGCACCGGGACGAGCTCCGCGGCGGTCCCGCAGAAGAACATCTCCTCGGCGACGTAGAGCTCGGCGCGGGCGATGTCGCGCTCGACCACGGTGTAGCCGAGGTCGCCGGCGATCTGGATCACCGACTTGCGGCTGATCCCGTCGAGGATCGAGGCGGTATGGCCGGGGGTCACGAGCTTGCCCTCGCGGACGACGAAGACGTTCTCCCCCGAGCCCTCGCAGACGATGCCGTTCTCGTCGAGCAGGATCGCCTCGTCGTATCCGGACTGCGCGGCTTCGGTCTTCGCGAGGATCGAGTTCAGGTACTGGCCCGAGGCCTTCGCGTACGGGATCAGCCCCGCGGGAGAGATCCGCCTCCAGGACGACACCTTGGCGCGCACCCCCCGGCGCTTGCCCTCCTCGCCGAGATAGGCGCCCCAGGGCCACACGGCGACCATCACGTCGACGGGCGCGTTCGGCGCGTGGAGCCCCATCTCGCCGTAGCCGCGGAAGGCGAGCGGGCGGATGTAGCAGCTGCGCAGCCCGCTGCGCCGGATCAGCTCGTGAGTCGCCTCGCGGATCTCGTCGGCCGTGTGGCCGAGCGGCAGGTAGTAGAGCTCGGCCGACTTGACCAGCCGATCGAGGTGCTCGCGATGGCGAAAGACCGCGGGGCCGCGCTCGGTCTCATAACAGCGGATGCCCTCGAAGACGCCGGTGCCGTAGTGAAGCCCGTGGCTGAGAACGTGGACCTGGGCATCGTCCCATGCCACGAACTCCCCGTTCATCCAGATCCACTCGGTCTTCTCCACGTCTGCCTCCGCTGTCGATTCTGTTTCCAGTATGCCTGAAGGGCGCGGGAGGTCGCCCGTGAAGTGGGGCCGTGACCGCCGGCTCGCTCAGCCCTCGAGATTGTCGAGCACGGCCGCGGTCATCTCCTCGGTCCCGACCTCGACCTCGCCGGGCAGGTCGGACATCGGCGGGGTCTCGGAGCCGACCCAGGCGAGGTCGGGGGTCCGCACCCCCCGCGCCAGCGCCGCCTCGACGGCGTCCTCGACCCGCGCGGCCGCAGCGGGCATGTCGAGCCCGTGGCGAAGCATGAGCGCCGCTGAGAGGATGGTCGCCAGCGGATTGGCGGTGCCGGCGCCCACGAGGTCAGGAGCCGAGCCGTGGACCGGCTCGAAGACGCCCGGCCCCCCGTCGCCGAGGCTGGCCGAAGGCAGCATGCCCAGGGACCCGGTGAGCATCGCCGACTCGTCGGAGAGGATGTCGCCGAACATGTTGTCGGTCACGATCACGTCGAAGCGCGCCGGCTCGGAGACGAGTTGCATCGCGGCGTTGTCGGCCAGCATGTGCTCGAGCTCGACGTCGGGGTAGTCGGCCGCGAGGCGGATCACGGTCTCGCGCCACAGGCGCGAGGTCTCGAGCACGTTGGCCTTGTCGACCGAGGTCAGCCGTCGCCGCCGCCCGCGCGCCGCCTCGAAGCCGACCCTGGCGATGCGCTCGATCTCGGCGACCGTGTAGACGCAGTCGTCGTGGGCGCGGTCGCCGTCGCGCCCGGAGTCGCCGAAGTAGATGCCGCCGGTGAGCTCGCGGACGACGAGCAGGTCGGTGCCGGCGATCCGCTCCTCGCGCAGCGGGCTGGCGCCGAGCAGGGAGGCGCTGGGGCGCACCGGGCGCAGGTTCGCGTACAGGCCCAGGCCCTTGCGCAGCCCGAGCAGCCCCTGCTCGGGACGCGGGGCGTCGGGGTCGGTCGTGTCCCAGCGCGGGCCGCCGACGGCGCCGAGCAGGACCGCGTCGGCCTCCCGGCAGGCGCGCAGAACCTCGTCGGTGAGCGCGCGGCCGTGGGCGTCGATCGAAGCGCCGCCGAGCGGATGCTCGGAGTAGGAGAACTGGCCGACCGCGTCGAGCACCCGCCGCGCCGCGGCGACGATCTCGGGGCCGATCCCGTCCCCGGGCAGGATGACGATCCGCGGCGCGCTCACCGAGGCATCATCGCGCTTCGCGCCGAACCCGGGCTCGCTTGGCTCGCTCCGCGCTCACGGCCTGCGCGCCGAGATGTTGAGCCGCACGTACTCGAGCGTCAGCGGCCGCGCCATCGAGCCGAGCACGGCGTCGACGAACGAGTCCTGAAGCTCCGGCGGCAAGCGGTGCAAGTGCTGGGAGAGGACGACGGTCGAGACGAACGCCCGCGGCTCGGGCGGGACGACCGTGCGCCGCTCGAGCCAGACCCGGCGCACCTCGAAGCCGGCGCGCTCGAGGCGGTACTCGGTGTCGTCGACCGAGGCGAAGTTGTGCGTCGCGGGCATCCCCCGCAGGTAGGCCGAGAAGCGCTCGTCGCCCTCGGCGGCCTCGATCGCGCGCGTCCATTCGGCGATGTTGTCCTGGCCGCCGCACTGGGCCTCGAGCGCCCCGCCGGGCCGAAGCGCGGCCAACAGCCCGCCGAAGAGCCGCTCGTGATCGAGGATCCAGTGGAAGGTGGCGTTCGAGAAGACCGCGTCGACCGCCGCCGCCAGCCCGAGCTCGAGCAGGTTCGCGACCCGCAGCTCGACCCGGTCGTCGCCCGCGAACGCCTCGCGCGCCACGGCGATCATCGAGGGCGCCGCGTCGACCCCGATCACCCTTCCGGCGGGCAGGCGCTCGAGCAGCAGTCGCGTCACCCGGCCGCTGCCGCAGCCGGCATCGAGGACGGTCTCGTCGCCGGCGAGCTCGAGCCGGGCGAGGACCTCGCGCCCCCACTCCTCCTGAGGATCGGCGACGCGGTCGTAGGCGGTCGCGTCCCAGTCGGCCATCAGAGGCTCGTCGTCGCCGGCGCGTGCGTCGCGTGCGACCGTTCGAAGCCGGCGATCCGCTCGGAGCGCTGGAGCGTGGTCCCGATCTCGTCGAGCCCGTGCAGCAGGCGGTGCTTGACCTCCTCGTCGACCTCGAAGCGAACCACGCCGCCCGCGTAGTCGACGGTCTGGTCGTCGAGGTCGATTCGCGCCCGGCCCGCCTCGGCGATCCCATCGCAATCGCGCTCGGAGACGATCACCGGCAGCAGGCCGACCTTCGTGCAGTTGACGTAGAAGATGTCGCCGAACGACGGTCCGACGATCGCCTCGAAGCCGAAGTCCTGAAGCGCCCAGGGCGCGTGCTCGCGCGAAGAGCCGCAGCCGAAGTTGCGCCCGACGACCAGGATCGGGTTCGGCTCGAGCTCGATCTCGCCGTCGCGGATCCAGTCGTAGAACAGGAACTCGCCGAAGCCGGTCCGCTCGACCCGCTTCAAGAACTGCTTGGGGATGATCTGGTCGGTGTCGACGTCGGCGCGGTCGAGCACCGACACATCGCCCTCGATCACCTCTACCGCGTCCACCACAAACCTCGTCCCGTCTCGGACCGCGACATCCCCGGAAGCGAAGCTGAGGAGATGTCGCGCAGGTGTCCGGCGCGTCGCGCCATCGCTACGCCCACTCCCTGATGTCAACGAAGCGTCCCTCGATCGCGGCCGCGGCGGCCATCCTCGGGCTGACCAGGTGGGTGCGCCCGCCCTTGCCCTGGCGGCCCTCGAAGTTGCGGTTCGAGGTCGAGGCGCAGCGCTCGCCGGGGGCGAGGATGTCGGGGTTCATGCCCAGGCACATCGAGCAGCCGGCGCTGCGCCAGTCGAAGCCCGCGGCGCGGAATACCTCGTCGAGGCCCTCAGCCTCGGCCTGCGCCTTGACCTGGGCCGAGCCCGGGACGACCATCGCCGCGACGCTCGCGGCGACCCGGCGCCCGGCGACCATCGCCGCCGCCTCGCGCAGGTCGCCGATTCGCGAGTTCGTGCACGAACCGACGAAGACGCGATCGAGGGCGATCTCCTGCATCGCCCGGCCCGGCTCGAGGTCCATGTAGCGCAGCGCGCGCTCCTCGGTCTCGCTCGCGGGCTCGGGCACGGCGCCGGTCACCTCGACGACCTGCCCGGGATTGGTCCCCCAGGTGACCATCGGCGACAGCGACGCGGCGTCGATCTCGACCTCGGCGTCGAACGCGGCGCCCTCGGCGGTCGGCAGCTCGCTCCAGGCCGCCAGCGCCGCGTCGAGATCCGGCGGCGCCGCCGTGCGGCCCTCGATCCAGGCGAAGGTGGTCTCGTCGGGCGCGACCATCCCGGCGCGCCCCCCGCCCTCGATCGTCATGTTGCAGATCGTCATCCGGTTCTCCATCGACAGGCCGCGGATCGTCTCGCCGGCGTACTCGACCGCGTGGCCGACCATGCCGCCGACGCCGAGGCGGCCGATCGTCGCCAGGATCAGGTCCTTGGCGGTGACGCCCGGGGCGAGCTCGCCCGAGTAGTCGATCCGCATCGTCTTCGGGCGGCGCTGGACCAGGCACTGGGTGGCGAGCACGTGCTCGACCTCCGAGGTGCCGATCCCGAAGGCCAGCGCCCCGAAGGCGCCGTGCGTGGAGGTGTGGCTGTCGCCGCAGACGATCGTCATCCCGGGCTGGGTCAGCCCCAGCTCGGGGCCGATCACGTGCACGATCCCCTGCCGGTCGGAGCCCAACGAGTAGATCGGGATCCCGAACTCGGTGCAGTTTCGCTCCAGCGTCTCGACCTGCACCCGGGAGAGCTCGTCGGCGATCATCCGCGCCACCGGGGTCCCGTCGGTGGGCACGTTGTGGTCCGCGGTGGCCACGGTGCGGTCCGGGCGACGGACGGCGCGCCCCTCGAGCCGTAGCCCGTCGAAGGCCTGCGGGGAGGTGACCTCGTGGACCAGGTGCAGGTCGACGTAGATCAGGCCGTCGTCGACCTCGTGGGCGTCCCAGATCCGGTCGAACATCGTGCGCGGGGCGGCGGTCACCGGCTTTTCCTCGATGCGGCTGACATCAGCCTCGCCTCAGGCCGGCGGCGACGACCGCCAGGAACTCGGCCGCCAGCTCGCCGGGATTGCTCAACTGATGCGGCAGATCGGCGTCGAAGGTGACGCTGTCGCCGGCGCGCAGGTCGTGGCGCTCGTCGTCGATCAGCAGCGCCAGCTCGCCCGAGAGGACGACTGCGGTCTCGCGCGCGCCGGGCTCGTGCAGGGGAGGGTCGCCGGGACGCCCGGTCATCGCGCCGGGGTCGAGGCGGTGAAGCGAGACGTCGGCCCGCTGGCCGGGCAGCGGCGGGGTGAGCTCCTCGGTGCGATGGCCGCGGTGGCGGCGACCCCGACGCTCGGAGGCCCGCGTGATGACCACGTGGCCCGCCTCGTCGAGCCGCAGGAGCTGCGACAGCGTCAGCTCCAGCCCCGCCGCGATCCGTTCGGCGACCACCAGGGTCGGGCTGGTCTCGCCGCGCTCGACCTGCGAGAGCATCGGCGCCGAGACGCCGCTGCGAGCGGCGAGATCGCGCAGCGAGAGGTCCATGCCCTCGCGCAGCGCCCGGACCCGAGATCCGACCGCCGTGCCCTCGTGCGTAGCCACCGCGCTCACGATTCGTACGCTATCACGGACGACTGTATACCGGGCGGTTCCGCGGAGCCGCGCGGTTGACCGCGCAGGCGATTCCTGGTCGCCTACGGCCCCGAGGTCGCCGGCTCGGTCGCCGCCTCGGCGGTCACCCCCTCGGCCATGCGCACCGCCGCGCCCTCGAGCGCGTTCGACATCGCCCGCACGTAGGCGCGCGCCGACGCCTCGAGGATGTCGGTCGCCACCCCCTGGCCGCTGGCGAGCCGCTCATGGGCGCGCAGCATCACCGTCGCCTCGCCGAGCGCGTCCTCGCCCTCGGTCACCGCCGAGACCGTGTATTGGCGCAGCTCGCCCTCCACCCCGGTGGCGCTCGCGATCGCGCCGAAGATCGCGTCCACGGGGCCGTCTCCGCCCGCCTCGCCGAGCCGCTCCGAGCCATCGGGCATGCTGACCGCGACGGTCGCCCGGGGCTCGCGCCGCGTCGAGGCCTGCACGTCGACCCAGACGAGCTCGTAGCGCTGCGCCCCGTCGCGAACCTGGTCGGAGACGATCGCCTCGAGGTCGAGCGAGGTGACCTGCTTCTTGCGGTCCGCGATCGCCTTGAAGCGTTTGAACGCCTCGTTGAGCGCGTTGCCCTCGACCTTGAAGCCGAGCTGCTCGAGCGCGTCGCGCAGCGCGTGGCGGCCCGAGTGCTTGCCGAGCACGATCGAGTTCGACTCCAGGCCGACGTCGCGGGCGTCCATGATCTCGTAGGTCGAGCGCTCCTTGAGCACCCCGTCCTGGTGGATGCCAGCCTCGTGCGCGAACGCGTTGCGCCCGACCACCGCCTTGTTCGGCTGCACCACATAGCCGGTGAAACGCGAGACCATGCGGCTGGTGCGGGCCAGCTCACGCGTGTCGAGGCCCGTGTCGAGCCCGTGCTCGTCGCGGCGGGTGCGAAGCAGCATCACGATCTCCTCCAGCGAGCAGTTGCCGGCCCGCTCGCCGATCCCGTTGACCGCGCATTCGACCTGGCGCGCGCCCGCGAGCAGGCCGGCGTAGGAGTTGGCGACCGCGAGCCCGAGGTCGTCGTGGCAGTGGACGGAGAGCTCGACGCCCGCCAGCCCGTCGACCAGCTCGTAGAGGCGGGCCAGGTAGCGCCCGTACTCCTCGGGCGTGGTGTAGCCGACCGTGTCGGGAATGTTGATCGTCGTCGCGCCCTCGGCGACCGCGATCGCGCAGACCTCCGCCGTGAACTCGAGCTCCGCCCGGGTGGCGTCCATGGGCGAGAACTCGACGTCCTCGCAGTAGGACCGCGCCAGCGCCACCGCCGCCCGAGCCTGGCCCTTGACGTCCTCACGGGTGCTCTGCAGCTGGTGGGTGATGTGGATGTCCGAGGTCGAGACGAAGGTGTGGATCCGGGGCCGCTCGGAGCCCTTGATCGCGCTCCAGGCGGCGTCGATGTCGGCCTTGTGGGTGCGCGCCAGCCCGCAGATCACCGGACCCTCGACCTCGCGGGCGATCGCCTCGACGGCCTCGAAGTCACCCGGCGAGGTGATCGGGAACCCGGCCTCGATCACGTCGACCCCGAGCCGCGCGAGCTGCTGGGCGATCTCGACCTTCTCCTGCGTGTTGAGCGAGATCCCGGGCGACTGCTCGCCGTCGCGAAGTGTCGTGTCGAAGATGCGGACCCGGTCGGCGTCGGCTCCGGCGGGCACGTGATCCGAAATGTCTGGGCTCATCGCCCTCTCCTTCTGTTGCGAACCGAAAATGAACTTGTCTCGCGGCTGTCGCGCCGCCCAGCGCTATTCCCCCCGCAGGGGGAGGAGAAGGAGAAGCGCCAGGCTGTCGAGCCGGAAGTGCATTCGGTCGCCGCAGGGTAGCGCAAGCGCGCGGCGAATCCGTCCGCGGAGCATCCCGATGATCGCGTCACGCATAGAGGCCCGCGCCGTGGTCAAGGTGGTCGCGGTCGTGCTGGTCGCGCTCGCGGTCGCCCTGCTGCTCCAGCACGTCGTGCTCGAGGTGCGGACCACGATCCGGTGGCTGTTCGCCGCGATCTTCCTCGCCCTCGCGCTGAGCCCGCTCGTCGACCTGATCGAACGCGCGCGGGTCCGGGGCCGCTCGCTGCCGCGCTGGCTCGCGATCCTGGTCGCCTACGTGCTCTTCCTCGCCGGCTTCGTGTTCCTGGTGCTGGCGGTGATCCCGCCGATCGTGCGCGAGGTCGAGCAGCTCGGCTCGCAGCTGCCCACCTACGTCAAGGACTTCGAGAGCTGGGCCTCCAACAACGAGCAGTTTCGCGAGCTCAACGACAAGTACGACATCACCAAGCTGCTCACCCAGGAGGCATCGCAGCTGCCGGCCAAGCTCGGCGACGCCGCCGGCGCCGCCAAGGAGATCACTGTCGGGCTGCTCAACAACCTGATCGAGGCGGTCGTCGTGCTCACGCTCACCTACTTCCTGCTCCTCGACGGCCAGAACCAGTTCCGGCGCGCGACCGCGCGCCTGCGCGACGGCGATCGCGACCGGGTGCGCCGCGTCGCCGGGCGGATCGCCGCCATCGTGCGCTCATACGTCTCGGTCAACGTCCTGCTCGCCGCGCTGGCCGGGGTCTTCACGTGGCTCTCACTGGAGCTGCTCGGCGTCGACCTGGCCGTCCCGCTCGCGGTCCTGGTCGCCTTCCTCGACCTGGTGCCACTGATCGGCTTCTCAATCGGCGGCCTGCTGGTCGCGATCGTCGCGGCCCTGCACGACTTCCCCACCGCGCTGATCGTCTGGCTGGTGCTGTTCGTCGTCTACCAGCAGCTTCAGGACCGCGTGATCCAGCCGCTCTTCTACCGCCGCGCGGTCAGCATTCAGCCCGCGATCGCGATCATCGCCGTGCTCGCCGGCGCGCAGCTCGCGGGCATCCTCGGGGCCCTGCTCGCGATCCCCACCGCGGCGGCGCTGGGAGCGATCTTCGACGAGCTCTGGCCGCGAGACGACGGCGCTCAGGACGAGGCGGTGGCGTCCGCGCCGGACGCGCCGGACGCGCCGGACGCGTCCCCGCCCCCGGGTGGTTCGGCGGCCGATGCCGCCGCCCCCGGATAGCGCGCCCGCGAGCGCTCGAGCTTGCGCGCGCCGTGCGGGAGCAGCCTGCGCTCGCGGTAGAAGAGGCGTGCCCAGACCGAGTGCGGCTTCGCGAGCCTGACCGCGGTGATCACCCCAGCGGGCCAGACGACGAGCGCGATCAGGGCCATCCAGAACTTCTCCTTCGTGGCGTTGATGAAGGCGAAGGCGAAGCCGAACACGCCGACCACGCCGACCAGGCTGACGACCCCGCTCCTGACCTCGTCGGCGAGCGTCGCCCAGGCCGAGATCCCGATCATCCCGAGCGCGGCGAGGCAGCCGGCAACGATCATCGCGTCGACGGACTTGCGGCCATCCTTCTCCCAGTAGACGTCCTTGAGCTCGAGCCAGAGGGCGAACTCGTCGAGGGTCAGCCCGGTGCCGATCCCGAAGAAGACGGCGACGACCTCACGCCATGGATCGTCGGGCTGATGGACGACCCCGAGATAGCCGAAGATCATCATCGCCAGGATGCCCCAGACGAGATGGTGGACGTGTGTGCCGCCAACGTCGACGTTGCCCGGCCACCAGCTCACCTGGGCACGGATCATGTGGGTGCTGGTGCGGATGAACCCGAACGTGCCCAGCAGGGCGATGAAGTAGAGGAAGGCCGCGAGCCGGCCGGAGTCGACGATCTCGCGATGGAACTCCCCGCCGATGCCTGCCAGGGTCACGAGCACGATGGGCAAGGTACCGGCCCCGCCGGTCGCGGGCTGAGGCTCAGCCCGGCGTCAGCACGACCTTGCCGACGTTGCGCCGCGCGGCGATGAAGGCGTGCGCCTCGGCGGCGCGCTCGAACGGAAAGCTCGCCGCGACGACGGGCTCGTACGCCCCCGCGGCCAGGCCGGCCGAGAGCGGCTCGAGCAGGCGCTCGAGCCCCTCATCGTCCCACCACTTGAGCAGGTTGAGCCCGAACACACCCTTGTTCTCGTTCATCATCCCGAGGCTCTTCCACCACGGCATCGTCGCCAGCGGCATGCGCAGCAGCCCGCCGAGCAGGGCCGGAATGTCGCGCTCGTCCTTGGTCTGCGCCTCGGAGATCCCGAACATGACCAGGCGCCCACCGGGCCGCAGGATCGCGTAGTCACGGCGAAAGCTGCGCGGCCCGATCGCGTCGATGACCAGGTCCACACCGGTGCCGGCGGTGATCCGGGTCACCTCGGCGGCGAAGTCGCGCTCGCGGTAGTCGATCGGGTGCGCGACGCCCTGGGCACGGATCGCGTCGTGCTTGGCGGCCGAGGCGGTGCCGAAGATCTCGGCGCCGATCCGCCGCGCGATCTGCGTGGCGGCGATCCCGACCCCGCCGGCGGCGGCGTGGATCAGCACCCGGTCGCCCTCCCGCAGCCCACCCATGATCACGAGCGCCGCGTGAGCGGTCGTGTAGTTGACCGGCAGGGCCGCCCCCTGCTCGAAGCTCATCCCCTCGGGCAGCGGAGCCACCTGCTCGGCCGCCACGCTGACCAGCTCCGCGTAGCCGCCGAAGCGCGTGCCCGCGATCACGCGATCCCCGGCCGAGTACCCGTCCACCCCCTCCCCGACGCTCTCGACCTCGCCGGCGACCTCATAACCGATCACGCACGGCGGCGGCGGGGCGTCGGGATAGATCCCGGCGCGCGCCATCAGGTCGGCGAAGTTGATCCCGGCGGCGCGCACCGCGATCCGCACCTCGCCGGGCCCGACGGGCGGTTCGGGCCGCCGCTCGACGCGGAGCACATCCGGCGGCCCGTGCCGGGTGATGACGACGGCCCGCACGCCGATCCGCCTAGAGCTCGATCGCGCGCCCGGCGAAGAAGCCCTCGCCGGTGGCGATCGCCGCGATCACGGCGTCGGGGACCTCGGCATCGGTGGTCAGCGCCATCACCGCCTCCTCGCCACCGGCTCCGGCCCCGACGGCCGCCGAGACGATGTTGACGCCGTGCTCGCCGAAGGCGGTGCCGACCCGCCCGATCATCCCCGGGCGGTCCGCGTAGCGGAAGATCGCCAGGTGCTCGGCCATCGGCATGTAGAAGCTCTGGCCCCAGACCCCGGTCAGGTAGGCGATGTTGCGCGGCCCGACCGCGGTCCCGGCGACCTCGACCTCGCCGACCCGCACCGAGATCAGCTCGGTGAACTCGTCGGCGGTGGCCTCGGAGACCTCGCTGAGCTCGATCCCGCGCGCCTCGGCGATCGCCGGGGCGTTGACGAGGTTGACCGGCTCCTCGGTGTGCCCGGCCAGGATCCCGACCAGGACCGCGATCCCGAGCAGCCGCGTGTCGTGCTCGGCGATCCGGCCGCGAAACTCCACCTCGACGCGGTCCACCGCGCCGTCGCCGAGCCCGGCGGCGAGCCGCCCGAGGCCCTCGCAGAGGGGCACGAAGGGGGCCAGCGCCTCCATCGCCTCCGGGCGCACGGCGGCGATGTTGACCGCGTTGGTGACCACGCCCCCCGAGAGCGCGGCCGCCACCTGCTCGGCGGTCACCACCCCGGCGCGGTCCTGGGCCTCGCTGGTCGAGGCGCCCAGGTGGGGGGTGACGACGACGTCGTCGCGCTCGAACAGGGGATGGTCGGTGAACGGCTCCTCCGGGAACACGTCGAGCGCCGCGCCGCCGACCTTGCCCGCCTCGAGCCCGGCCCGCAGCGCGTCGAGGTCGATCAGCTCGCCGCGGGCGCAGTTGACGATCCGAACGCCGTCGCGCATCCTCGCGATCGCCTCGGCGTCGATCCAGCCGACCGTCTCGGGCGTCTTCGGCAGGTGGATCGTGATCAGGTCCGCGCGGGCGTAGAGCTCGTCGGTGTCCCCCACCCCCTCGACCCCGAGCTCGCGAAAACGCTCGGGGGTGACGAACTTGTCGAAGGCGAGCACCTCCATGTCGAACGACTGCGCGCGCTTGGCGACCAGCTGGCCGATGCGGCCGAAGCCGATCACCCCCAGCGTCTTGCCGTAGAGCTCGCTGCCGCCGAAGCGCGCGCGCTCCCAGCGACCGTCGACCAGCGAGGAATGCGCCTGGGGGACGTTGCGATAGAGCGCCAGGGCGAGCGCCAGCGTGTGCTCGGCGGCGGCGATCGAGTTCGACTCCGGCGCGTTGGCGACGATCACGCCGCGGCGGGTGGCCGCCTCGACGTCGACGTTGTCGACCCCGGTGCCGGCCCGCCCGATCACCTTCAGACGCGCGGCGCGCTCGATCAGCTCGGCGGTCAGCTTGGTGCCGGAGCGAATCAGGATCGCGTCGAAGTCGGCGATCCTGCGGCCGAGCTCGTCGGCGTCCCAGTCGAGCCCGAGCTCGACGTCGAAGTCGCGTCGCAGGAGCTCGACGCCGGCCGCGGCGATCTTCTCCTTGACCAGCACCCGCGGGACCTGGTCGGTGAGCGTGCGCTCGGCGTCGGGCACTGGATCTAGCTTCGGACCGCGGGGTCGCTCATCTACCCGACGGGCTGCGGGACCGCGCCGGACTCGGCGAACACGCGCTGGGCGGCGCCCGCGCCGGCGCCCGCGTCGACCTCGGCGCCGAGGTCGCGCAACGCCATCTCGAGCGCGCTCAGGGCGACCACGATGTCGAAGCCCCCGTAATAGCCGCAATGGGCGATGCGGACGATCTTGCCCTTCAGGTGCGCCTGACCGCCCGCGACGGTGACCCCGTAGCGGTCGCGCATCAGCTTTGGCACCCTGGCGCCGTCGATCTCCTCGGGCAGGCGCGCGACGGTGACCACGTTGGCGTCCGGATCGTCGGGGCCGAAGCGCTCCAGGCCCATCGCCTCGACCCCCGCTCGCGCGGCCCTGGCGAGCAGCGCGTGGCGGGCGAAGATCTGATCCAGGCCCTCGTCGCGGATCATCTCGAGCGCCACGTCGAGGCCCATGAACAGGGTCACCGCCGGGGTGAAGGCCGAGTTCGGCGGCTCCTGGCCCTGGCCCTCGGCCGTCCTCTGCCAGTCGAAGTAGAGGCGGCGGCCGGGGCGCTCGGAGGCCACGGCGAGCGCGCGCTCGGAGACCGACGCGAAGGCCAGGCCGGGCGGGCACATGAGCGACTTCTGCGAGCCTCCGATCACCACGTCGACCCCCCATTCGTCCTGGTGCAGGTCGACCGCCCCGAGCCCGGAGATCGCGTCGACGCAGAGCGGGGAGCCGTGCGCCCGCGCGACCTCGGCGAGGGCGCGAACGTCGTTGACGACGCCGGTCGAGGTCTCCGATTGGGTGACGAAGATCGCGCGGGGCGGCTCGCCGCCCGCCGAGATCGCCGCGTCGAGGCGCTCGGGGTCGACCCGCTCGCCCCATTCGAAGGCCACGTGGTCGAGCTGGGCGCCGTAGGCCTCGCAGAGCTCGGCCCAGCGCGTGCCGAACTTGCCGCACGAGGCGACCACGGCCCGGTCGCCGGGCGCGATCAGGTTGGCGACCGCCGACTCCATCGCCCCGCTCCCCGAGGCCGCGAAGCAGAGCACCTGGTTCGCGGTGCGAAAGACCTCCGGCAGCCGCTCGAGCACCCGCCGGTAGACCTCGACGAAAGCTGGAGCCCGGTGATAGAGGATCGGCTCGGCCATCACCTGCGAGACGCGCGGCGGCAGCGGCGTCGGCCCGGCGGTCAGCATGTATTGCTTGGCGAAGATCTTCGGCGAGTCGGGCATCGCGGGTCCCTGAGGATACGAAGGGCGGCACGGGAGCTTAGTGACGGTCGCCCGGGGCGCGGTATGTTGGCGGCGATGACGGACGGGATCACCTCCGGCGAGGGCTGGTCGGTCGGCAGCGTCGACGCGCTCGGCGACGGGCCGGGGTTCCGCAAGATCCGGCGCGAGCTCGGCGTGAGCGAGTTCGGCGTCAACGCGATCGTCCTCCCGGCCGGGATCGAGACGGGCTTTCACCTGCACGAGCGCCAGCAGGAGCTCTACATCGCGCTCTCCGGTGAGCTGGAGATCCAGTTCGGCGACGGCTCGACCCACGCGCTCTGCGCCGGTGGGCTGGCGCGCGTCGACGCGTCCACGCCGCGCAAGCTGCGCAACACCGGCGCGGGCGACGCGGTCTACGTGATCGTCGGCGCCGAGGGCGGCTACGTCGGCCGCGACGGGTTGCAGCCCGAGGGCGAGCAGCGCGTCGGCCGGAGCCCCGAACGGTGACCGCGCACACCGCCTACCTCACGTTCGAGACCGCCGAGCGGCGCGAGTTCGTCCGCATCACCGACGACGTCCAGGCCGCCGTCGACGACTCGGGCATCCGCGAGGGGATGGCGCTCGTCTCGGCGATGCACATCACCGCCGGCGTCTGGATCAACGACGACGAGCCCGGGATCCAGGCCGACGCGCTCGAGTGGCTCGACAAGCTCGCGCCCCCGTCATGGGGCGAGCCCGCCAACGACGTGGCCCGCGAGCTCGGCCCGGACCCCGGCGACTATCGCCACCATCGCGGCGGCGAGGACAACGGGGACGCCCACCTAAAGAACCTGCTCGTCCACCACCAGGTGATCGTGCCGGTGACCGAGGCCCGGCTGGACCTCGGCCCCTGGCAGGCGATCTTCTACGTCGAGTTCGACGGTCGGCGCCGCAAGCGGCTGGTCATCAAGGTGCTCGGCGAGTAGCGTCGTCCTCTTCCCACACGAACGGTGGGTACCTGTCGACCATGAACAGCATGTATGCGGAGGCGCGGAACTGCCACCGGTAGGGGATCAGGATCAGCTTGAACATCCCCTCGGGCAGCTCCTTGGTGAACAGGATCACGAACACGCCGATCAGGGCGACGATCCCGGCGATCCACGTGAGAACGCCCGCGACGATCGCGTAGGGAATGATCAGCAGCCACTGCACGAGGGGCCGCCATCGATCGATGCCCTGCGCCGGGTAGGGGATCTCGAACCGCGCCGGGTACCCCGCCTCCTCGCCGAGCGAGAACGGCGGGTACTCGTCGCGCAGCAGGTACACGTAGGCGAGCACGCGCCACTCCCAGCGCAGCACGCCCGCCATGTAGTTGAACAGTCCCTCCGGGTAGCGGCGGGTGAAGAGAACCGCGAAGAAGGCGATGATCTTGACGAAGAACGCGCCGATGAACAGGAACAGCAGAACGATGTAATGCGGGAACGCCAGTAGCCACTTGACCAGCGGCAGCCAGCGGTTGTACTCCGGCTGGCGCACGGCGTCGAGCCGCACCGGGTAGTCGCCGGCGGGCGGCCCGGCGGCGGGCTCCGGCGGTGGCGGTGGTGGTTCGGGGGTTGAGGGCGGCGGTGGTGTGGTTGATTCCATGGGCGAACCCTATCCCGCCCGGCGGCGGGAAGTGCGATCCGCCACTAATTCCGCTCAGAAGCTCTGGTCGATCCAGGGCATCATCGAGCGCAGGTCCTTGCCCACCCGCTCGATCTCGTGGCCGGTGGCCTCGTCGCGCATCCGGTTGAAGCTCTCGGCGCCGGCGCGGTTCTCGGCGATCCACTCCTTTGCGAACTCGCCCGACTGGATGTCGGCGAGCACCTGCTTCATCGCCTCGCGGACCTCGGGCCCGATCACCTTGTTGCCCCGGGTCATGTCGCCGTACTCGGCCGTGTTGGAGATCGAATAGCGCATCCCCTGGATCCCCTTCTCGTACATGAGGTCGACGATCAGCTTCAGCTCGTGGAGGGTCTCGAAGTAGGCGAGCCGAGGGTCGTAGCCCGCCTCGACCAGGGTTTCGAAGCCGGCGCGGACGAGCTCGGTAACCCCGCCGCAGAGCACCGACTGCTCGCCGAAGAGGTCGGTCTCGGTCTCGTCCTTGAAGGTCGTCTCGATCGTTCCGGCGCGCCCGCCACCGATCCCACTCGCGTACGCGAGCACCAGCTCGCGCGCGTGCCCGCTGGCGTCCGCGTGCACCGCCATCAGGCAGGGCACGCCCTTGCCCTCCTCGTACTGGCGCCGGACCAGGTGCCCGGGGCCCTTCGGCGCGACCATGCCGACGTCGACCTCGGCGGGCGGCTCGATCTCGTCGAAGTGGATCGCGAAGCCGTGCCCGAACATGAGCAGGTTGCCGGGGGCGATCCCGTCGCGGATCTCGGCCGCCCAGACCTCGCCCTGCTTCTCATCGGGGAGCAGGACCATGACCACGTCGCCGCGGCTGGCGGCGTCGGCGATCTCGAGCACCTCGAACCCCGCGGCCCCGGCCGCGGCGCGGCTCGAGGAGTCCGCGCGCAGGCCGACCACCACGTCGAAACCCGACTCCTTCAGGTTGAGCGCGTGAGCGTGCCCCTGGGACCCGTAGCCCAGGATCGCGATCGTCTTGCCCCGCAGGGCGTCGAGGTCGGCGTCGTCGTCGTAGAGGATCTTGTCGTCTTCAGTCATGGACGCGGCATCCTAGTCAGGCCGCTGCACGAACCACTCGGTGAACTCCAGGCAGCGGCCATCGTCGTCGAAGCGCATCACGAAGCAGTTGTCGTAGATCGCGCGGATCGAGCCGTCGGCGCGCGTGTAGGTGCTCGACCCGGTCGCCACGGCGACCTGGCCGTCGACGGCGACGGGCTCGTAGGCGGCCTCGTAGCTGCCGGGCGCGTCGCGATCGTCGAGCCACGAGTCGGCCAGCGCCCGCGCGCCGACCACCGGATCGTCGAAGGGGTGGTAGCGGTAGCTGACCTCGTCGGCGAACAGCGCCAGGATCCGATCGCGGTCGTATGTCCTCCACGCCTCCACGTACTCGGCCAGCCAGCGGGCCACGTCGGCTCGCTCCATGCTCATCCCTCCTTCGTTCCCCGAAGCTCTCTGCGCAGCAGCTTGCCCGACGCCGTCCGCGGCAGCTCGCCGACGAACTCGACGCGCTTGGGCACCTTGTAGCCGGCGAGCTCGGCGGCGCAGTGAGAGCGCAGCTCGTCGGCGCTCGCCCGGCCACCCGCTCGCAGCACGACGACCGCGGTGACGGCCTCCTGCCACTGCGGGTCCGAGCGCCCGACGGCGGCCGCGTCGACGACCTCGGGATGGCGCAGCAGGACCTCCTCGACCTCGGTCGGGATCACCTTCTCGCCGCCGGTGACGATCACGTCGCCGCGCCGGTCGGTGACGTAGAGGAAGCCCTCATCGTCGATGCGACCGAGGTCGCCGGTGTGCAGCCAGCCTTCCTCATCGGCCGTCCCCGGGGCCACGGTCGGGCCCTGGACCAGGATCTCGCCATCCTGGATCCGCAGGTGCGTGGTCAGTAGCTGGCGGCCGGCCGAGCCGAGCTTGCGACCCGCGTCGGCGGGCGAGAGGGTCGTCACCTGCGACGCCGCCTCGGTCAGGCCGTAGGTCTGCACCACGGTCGCGCCCCTGCCGATCGCCTCCTCGAGCACGTCCTGAGGCACCGGGCCGCCGCCGATCAGCACCGCGCGCAACGGCAGCAGGTCCACCCCGGCCTCGAGCAGGCGCACGAGCTGGGTGGTGACCACGGAGAGCACGGTGACCCCGTCGCCGACCAGCGCCGAGGCGACCCGGTCGACGTCGAAGCCGTCGTGGATCACCGCCGCGGTCCCGTAGATCACCGAGCGCATCACGATCGACAGCCCGCCGACGTGGAACAGGGGCAGGCAGCAGAGCCAGCGGTCGGTCGGCTCGACGCCCAGGTTGAACGCCGAGCCGACGGCGCTCCAGAGGTGGTTGCCGTAGGTGAGCCCGACCGGGCGCGGCCGGCCGGAGGTGCCGCTGGTCAGGATCCGGCAATGGACCGCATCGAGGTCGTGCTCGCCGAGCAGCGGCAGGTCGGCCTCGGTCATCCCGAGGTCGGCGCGGCCGTCGACGCGCAGGACCGAGCCGGCGCGCTCGAGCTCCGACGCCAGCTCGGCCTCCGCGAGCCGGGTGTTGACCGGGTAGGCGACCGCCCCGAGCTTCATCAGCGCGTGCAGGACGACCACGTAGTCGATCCCGGGCGCCAGCGTCAGCGCCACCGTCGCGCCCCGCCTCGCCCCCTTGGCCGCGAGCAGCCGCGCGGTGGCCGTCGCCTCGCGCTCGAGCTCGGCGTAGGTGAGCGCCGACCCGTCGGCGATCAGCGCGCAGCGATCGGGGCAGGTCTCGGCGCGCTGGGAGAGCCAGTTGTCGAGATGCATGGGGAGCGCGAACGTTATGAAACGGGCGCCTGTGGCATTGTTGCGCCCCGTGCCGAGACCGCATCAAAACGCCCCTCCGCGAGAGCAGCTCTACGCGCCGATCGAGTGGCGCGACGAGGGCGCCTACGGCGACATCCTCTACGCGCGCGCCGAGGGGATCGCCCGGATCACGATCAACCGGCCCGAGGTTCGCAACTCCTTCCGGCCGCAGACGCTGGCCGAGCTGCGCGACGCGTTCACCCGCGCGCGCGACGACCTCGGGGTCGGGGCGATCATCCTGACCGGCGCCGGGACGGAGGCCTTCTGCGCGGGCGGGGACCAGCGGATCCGCGGTGACGACGGGTACATCGGCGACGACGAGGTCGCCGCGGGCGGGGTCGGCCGCCTCGACGTCGGCGACCTGCACGTGCAGATCCGGCGCCTGCCGAAGCCGGTGGTGGCGATGGTCGCCGGCTACGCGGTCGGCGGAGGTCACATCCTGCATCTGGTCTGCGATCTGACGATCGCCGCCGACAACGCCCAGTTCGGGCAGACGGGGCCGCGGGTGGGAAGCTTCGACGGTGGCTTCGGGGCCAGCCTGCTGGCCCGCAACATCGGCGTCAAGCGGGCCAAGGAGGTCTGGTTCCTGCTCCGCCTCTACGACGCCGAGGAGGCGCAGCGGATGGGCCTCGCCAACGCGGTCGTCCCGCTCGCCGAGCTCGAGCGCGAGACGGTCGCCTGGTGCCGCGAGATGCTCGCGCTCTCGCCGCTCGCCCTGCGCCTGATGAAGGCGAGCTTCAACGCCGAGGAGGACGGGCTGACCGGGCTGCAGCAGCTCTCACACGACGCGACCATGCTCTTCTACATGAGCGAGGAGGGCCAGGAGGGGCGCAACGCCTACCAGGAGGGCCGCCCGCCCGACTTCTCGAAGTTCCCGAAGCGGCCCTGACGGGTTTCGTAGAAAGAGCGCGAGTGCAAACCGGATCAGGCTGGTCAGCGAGAGGTGGGCGTTTGCTCCCGAGCCGGGGAGTGCTGCCGGGCACCGAGGCATTTCTCTTCTGCGGCGGGGGCGGCAAAGCCCGCGGGATGCGGGGCGCGGCTGTCGAAAACACGACAACGATCACCCGCCGAGGAGATCCGTGTCGTGATATCCGTCGTATAGACCGTCAGCACGACAGCGAACGGATCGAACGCGATGCGTGTCGCGTTGACGGCGTCCCCCCGCCCAGCCCCGTCGGCGATAGCAACACCAAGACGGTTCGCTGAGCGGTGTCCGGTCTGCGTCTATGGCTGATGGCGGCGCGCCCGCGCACGCTGCCGGCCGCGATCGCGCCGGTGCTGGTCGGCAGCGCGGCGGCCGCCGAGGCCGCCGACGGCTTTCGCTGGGGCGCCTTCGCCGCGGCGCTGGTCGGCTCGATCTTCATCCAGATCGGGACCAACCTCGCCAACGACTACTCGGACGCCAAGCGCGGCGCGGATGCGACCGACCGGCTCGGCCCCGTGCGGGTCACCTCGTCGGGCCTGGTCGCCCCGCGCCGGGTCCTGCACGGAACCTGGCTCGCGTTCGCGGTCGCGGTCGCCGCCGGGATCTACCTGGCCGTCGTCGCGGGGCCGGTGATCCTCGCGGTCGGTGCGCTCTCGATCCTCGCCGGGGTGCTCTACACCGGCGGCCCGCGGCCCTACGGCTACGCCGGCATGGGCGAGCTGTTCGTCTTCCTCTTCTTCGGCCTGGTCGCCGTCAACGGCTCCTACTACGTCCAGCTCGAGCGGCTCGAATGGCTGCCGTTCGCGCTCTCGGTCCCGGTCGGGATGCTCGTCACCGCGATCCTGGTCGTCAACAACGTCCGCGACCTGGAGACCGATCGCCGCGCCGGCAAGCGGACCCTCGCGGTGCGCCTCGGGCGCGAGCGCACCCGCAGGCTCTACCTGACGCTCGTCGGCGGCGCCTATCCCGTTCTGGTCGTCGGGCTGACGGCAGCGGACGGGCCGGCTGCCGCGCTGATCGCCCTGTTCTCGGCCCTGCTGGCGATCTCTCCCACCCGGGCCGTGCTCGAGAGCACCGACGGCCCGTCGCTGAACCGGGCGCTCGCCCAGTGCGGCGTCCTGCTCGCCGCCTTCAGCCTGCTGCTCACGGCGGGGCTGCTGATCGCCGCCTGATGCGGGTCACCGCGGTCGAGCTGATCCCGTACGCGCTCCCCTTCACGCGGTCGTACGCGACCGCGCGCGGGACCCTGGAGCGTCGCGAGATGCTGCTCGTCCGTCTGCGCACGGACCAGGACCTGATCGGCCTCGGCGAGGCGGTGCCGCTCTCGCTGCGCGGCGGGGCCGACATCGACGCCGTCGCCCGAGCGCTGCAGCGCGCCTCGCGGCGCTTTCGACGCGCGGACCTCTCGGACTTCGGTGGCCCGGAGCCCCTGCGGGCCGCGATCGACACCTTCATCCACGTTGCCGCCGGGCGCCGGCTCCCGGGCCCGGCGAAGGCGGCGCTCGAGATGGCGATCCTCGACCTCGCGGGCAAGGCCTCGGGAACGCCCGTCTGGAGCCTGCTCGGCGCGGCCTCGGCGACGCCGGTCCGCTGCAACGCGACGCTGACCACGGGCGAGCCGGGCGAGGTCGCCGCCGACGCGCGGCGCTGGGCCGAGCTCGGCTTCGACGCGTTCAAGCTCAAGCTCGGCGCCGGCGACGACGTGGCCCAGGTGCGCGCCGTGCGCGAGGCGCTCGGGCAGCGAGCGCGGATCCGCATCGACGCCAACGGCGCCTGGAGCGTCGGCGAGGCGCTCGGCGTGCTGCGGCTGATCGAGCCGCTGGACATCGAGCTGGCCGAGCAGCCCGTGACCACCCGCCACGAGATGGCCGAGCTGACCGGCGCCACCTCGATCCCGATCGCCGCCGACGAGATCGTCGCCAGCGGCAAGGACGCCCGGCGGGCCGCCGACGCGCGCGCCTGCGACCTGGCCACGGTCAAGCTCGCCAAGGTCGGCGGCATCGGCGAGGCCAACGGGATCGCCGGCCACCTGCCGATCTACCTCTCCAGCGCCCTCGACGGCCCGCTCGGGATCGCCGCCGCCGCCCACGCCGCGCAGGCGCTGACCTTCGCCGGGCCCGCCGCCGGGCTCGCCCACGGGCTCGCCACCCAGCTGCTGTTCGCCGAGACGATCGCCGCCCGCGAGTGCGCGCTCGACGGCGACGCGCTGGTCCTCCCCGGCGGGCCGGGGCTGGGCGTCGAGCTCGACGAGGACGCCCTCACCGCGCACCGGATCTGAGCGCCGAAGCCGACGCGCGGGCGAGGCGCCGCATTTTCGCGTCCGGCCCCCGGACGAAATCTGCACCGCTTCGCGCCTCCGCAATAGCGTGTCGGCCGTGGACCCCACGAACCGCAACACCGCGCTCGCCTCGGCGCTGGTCGAGGAGCTGGCCCGCGCCGGCGTCCGCGACGCGGTCGTCTCCCCCGGCTCGCGCCCGACCCCGCTGGCGATCGCGCTCTGGCGCGAGCCCGGGCTCGAGACGAGGGTGATCGTCGACGAGCGCTCGGCGGGCTTCTTCGCCCTCGGCGCCGCGCAGGCGACGCGGCGGCCGGTCGCGGTGCTCTGCACGTCGGGGACGGCGGCGGCGAACCTGCACCCGGCCGTCTGCGAGGCCGACGAGTCGGCAGTGCCGCTGATCGTGCTCACGGCCGACCGCCCGCCCGAGCTGCGCGGGATCGGCGCCGGGCAGACGATCGACCAGCTCAAGCTCTACGGCTCGGCGGTGCGCTGGTTCTGCGAGGTGGGAACCCACGACGCCGACGACGCCGGGCTGCTTCATTTCCGCTCCGTCGCCTGCCGAGCGTTCGCGGTCGCCGCCGGCGACCCCCGACCGGGGCCCGTGCACCTGAACGTCGCGTGGCGCGACCCGCTCGGCCCCGAGCCGATCGAGGGCGAGGTGACCGCGAGCTCGGCGTTGGCCCTCGAGGGCCGCGAAGGCGGCCGGCCGCTGACCTCCGTCCCGACTCCTCCCGAGCAGCCCGCCGAGGCGCTCGTCGATGCCCTCGCCCACCGGGTCGGCCTCGCCCCGCGGGGGCTGATCGTCGCCGGGCGGATGCCGGCCTCGGGGGCCGCGACGGAGATCGCCGTGCTCGCACGGGCCGTCGGCTATCCGATCCTCGCCGAGCCGACCTCCCAGCTTCGCCTCGGGCCGCACGATCGCGAGCTGGTCGTCGCGGCCTACGAGGCGATCGCCCGCGCCCGGCCCGAGCCCCTGGCCCCGGAGCTGGTGCTGCGCTTCGGCGAGCTGCCGACCTGCAAGCCGCTGCGCGGGTGGCTCGCCGAGCTCCAGGAGACGGCCCAGGTCGTGATCGACCCGGCCCGAGGCTGGAGCGAGCCGACGCGGATCGCGGGTGCGATCGTGCGCGCGGATCCGGCCGCCGTGGCCCGCGCGCTCGCGACCCGTATCGACGGCGCCGCTCGCGATCCCTCCTGGCGCGCCGCCTGGATCGCCGCCGGCGAGGCGGCCGGCGCAGCCACGGAGCGCCTGCTCGACGCGCAGGAGGGCGTCACCGAGCCCGGACTACAGGCGGCGCTCGGCGGCGCCTACGCCGACGGCGACCTGGTCTACACCGCGTCGAGCATGCCGATCCGCGACCAGGAGGCGTTCCTGGCCGCGGGCGCCGCCGAGGTCCTCTTCCTCGCCAACCGCGGCGCCAACGGGATCGACGGGCTCGTCTCCTCGGGGATCGGCGCCGCCGCGGCCAGTGGCCGCCCGACGGTGATTGTCACCGGCGACCTCGGGCTGCTCCACGATCTGGGGGGCCTCGCCGCGCTGCGCGACGTCGCGACGTCGGTGCGCATCGTGGTGGTCAACAACGACGGCGGCGGCATCTTCGATTTCCTGCCCCAGGCAGAGCAGCTGGCGGCGCACGAGTTCGAGGCCCTGCTCGGCACCCCGCGCGGCGTCAGCGTCGAGCGGGCCGCCGCGCTCTTCGATCTACCCTACCGACGCCTCGACGACCTCGCCGAGCTCACCGCGGCACTCGCCGCCGGGACCGGCCTGATCGAGGTGCCGATCGACCGCGCCGCCAACCTCGCGCTGCATCGCCGCCTCACCGAGGAGGCCACCGCCGCCGTCGCCCGGGCGGTCGGCTGAGCGGCGAGCGACTGCTCGACGAGCTGCGGCCGGGCGCGTTC
>WHSW01000259.1 GCA_009379895.1 Solirubrobacterales bacterium | reverse complement strand
GACGCGGCGATCTCGCCCCGGTCGCGCTCGATCGCCTCGACGACCGCTGCGGCCACCCGGCGCGGCGAGGTGGTGCCGAGCCCGGGCGGCGGCTTGGCGCCCGAGTCGGCGAACATCCCGGCCTCGCGCACGAAGCCGGGGCTGACCACCGAGACGCCGACCGGGGTGTCCCAGAGGTCCTGGCGCAGGGCGAGCGCGAAGCCGCGCAGGCCGAACTTGGTCGCCGAATAGAGCGACTGACGGGCGGTCGCGGCCTTGCCGGAAAGCGAGGAGACAAAGACGAGGTGGCCGCGACCGCGCTCTCGCATCGGCTCGATCAGCGCCCTGGCGAGCTGGATCGGCGCCTCGAGGTTGACCCGCAGGGCGCGCTCGATGTCATTGGGCGCGAAGCCCTCGAGGCGTCCCGCGGCGGGCAGTCCCGCATTGGCCACCAGGATGTCCACCCGGCCCGCGTCGGCGGCGAGCCGCTCGGCGGAGCCGGGCTCGGCGAGGTCCGCGACCACGCTGCGGTGCCCCTCTCCCGCCAGCGCGGCCGCGAGCTCCGTGAGCTGGTCGGCCTTGCGCGAACTGAGCACCAGGGTCGCGCCGCGTCCGGCCAGCGCCGCGGCGATCGCCCGGCCCAGCCCCCCGGTGGCGCCCGTGAGCAGGACGGTCTGGCCGCGCGGCTCCACGCGCGGCAAGCTAGCACCGCGGCGCCAACGTCAGGATTCTCGCGCCTCCGCCCGGCGTACCCCCGTCGGGTATGCTACGGTGCGCCTGATGCGATACCCCCTAGGCGTATCAGAGGCAGTGCGCGAACGGCCGAGGAGGCGAACCCGATGAGCGCCCCGGCTCGGATCGCGAGCTTCGCGGCGCTGCTGGTGGCGATCTTTGCCGCCGCGGCGGTGGCCGGGGCGCGGTTGGACCCCACCGTCGATGACAACGGCGGGGCCCACGAGGAAGGAGATCTGCAGATGAACGGACACGGGGCGACCACGACGCGGCCCCAGCAGCCCACGACCGGAGCGGATCCGCGCGGCGCGGGCGCAGCCGTGCCCGGGCTTGCCGTCGCCGAGGGCGGCTATCGGCTGGTGCCCGAGCGGACGGCGCTCGAGCCGGGGCCGAGCGCCCGGTACGGCTTTCGGATCGTCGACGAGGGCGGCGAGACCGTGGACGCGTTCGACGTCGAGCACGAGCGCCGGATGCATCTGATCGTCGTCCGCCGCGATTTCGCCGGCTTCCAGCACCTGCACCCGCGCCAGCTCGACGACGGAAGCTGGGCGGTCGAGGCCGATCTCAGCGCGGCCGGCGTCTACCGCGTGTTCGCCGACTTCGCGACCGCCGACCGGTCGCTGACCCTGGCCACCGACCTGTTCGTGGCGGGCCGGTTCGACCCGCAGCCTCTGCCGGCCGTGGCCGAGACCGCCGACGCCGGCGACGGCTACCGGGTCTCGCTCGAATCCGGGCCAGCGCGCAGCGGTGCCGCGACCCCGGTCGAGTTTGCGGTCCGCCGCGGCGGGCGCGAGCTGGACTCGATCGAGCCCTACCTGGGCGCGGACGGGCACCTGGTCGCCCTGCGCGAGCACGACCAGGCCTTCCTGCACACCCATCCCGAGGGCGAGGCCGGTGGCCCGAGCCCGATCTCGTTTCAGGTCGCCTACCCGACCCCCGGCCGCTACCGGTTGTTCCTGCAGTTCAGGCACCGGGGAGAGGTCCGCACCGCCGCCTTCACGCAGGAGGTGAGGGGCTCGCGGGCGAGCGGCGCCACCGAACCCGGCGCGCAGGAGCACTCCGATGGCGGCCACTGAGAGCGACCAGGTCGAGACCAGCCGGCTCGAGCTCCCGGTCCAGGGAATGACCTGCGCCTCCTGCGCCAACCGGATCGAGGGCAGGCTGAACGGGATCGACGGCGTCGAGGCGACCGTCAACTACGCGACCGAGCGGGCGGCGGTTGAGTTCGATCCGCGGCGGGTGCGGCCAGACCAACTGCTCGGAGCCGTCGAGGCCGCCGGATACGAGGCCACGCTGCCGGCGCCGCCGGCCGGCGATTCCGGGGCGGCCGCCCCCGACGCCCAGGCCCAGGGCGAGGGCGAGCTGCGCGACCTGCGCACCCGCCTGATCGCCTCCGCGGCGGTCTCGGTGCCGATCCTGGTGCTGGCGATGGTCCCGCCGCTTCAGTTCGACTACTGGCAGTGGCTCAGCCTTCAGCTCGCCACCCCGGTCGTCCTGTGGGCCGGCTGGCCTTTCCATCGGGCCGCGTGGCAGAACCTCAAGCACGGCGCCGCGACCATGGACACGCTGGTCTCACTCGGCACCCTGGCAGCCTGGACCTGGTCGGTGATCGCGCTGTTCTTCCTCGGCGCCGGCGAGCCCGAGATGCGGATGACGTTCCAGCTGATCCCCGAGCAGGGCGCCGGGACGGAGCAGATCTACTTCGAGGTCGCCGCCGTGGTGACCACCTACATCCTCGCCGGGCGCTACTTCGAGGCCCGGGCCAAGCGCCGAGCGGGCGCGGCACTGCGGGCCCTGCTCGAGCTCGGGGCCAAGGAGGTCTCGGTGCTCGAGGCGGACGGCTCGGAGCACGAGATCGCGATCGAGGAGCTCGCCATCGGAGAGCTGTTCGTGGTCCGACCTGGGGAGAAGATCGCCACCGACGGCGAGGTGGTCGAGGGCCGCTCGGCGATCGATCAATCGCTGCTGACGGGGGAGTCCGTCCCGGTCGAGGTCGGGCCCGGCGACGGGGTGACCGGCGCCACGATCAATGCCGGCGGTCGCCTGGTCGTCCGCGCCACCCGGGTCGGATCGGACACCGCTCTCGCCCAGATCGCCCGCCTCGTCACCGACGCCCAGAGCGGCAAGGCGCCGGTGCAGCGGCTAGCCGATCGCGTCTCCGGGATCTTCGTCCCGGTCGTGATCGCGCTGGCGACGGCGACCCTCGGCTTCTGGCTCGCCGCCGACGTGAGCACGGCCTACGCGTTCACCGCCGCGGTCGCCGTGCTGATCATCGCCTGCCCCTGCGCGCTCGGGCTGGCCACCCCTACCGCGCTGCTGGTGGGCACCGGCCGCGGCGCCCAGCTCGGCCTGCTGATCAAGGGCCCGGAGGTGCTGGAGTCGACCCGGCGAATCGACACGATCGTCCTCGACAAGACCGGAACCGTGACCACCGGCGAGCTGAGCTTGCAGGGCCTCGTCGCCGCCGACGGGACCGATGAGGCCGAGGCCCTGCGCGTGATCGGCGCGCTCGAGAACGCCTCCGAGCACCCGATCGCGCGCGCGATCGCCGCGGTCGCGGACGCCGGGCTGCGCGAGGAGGAGGCCGCCGCCGGCGACCGCCCGCGCGGCGTCCAGGTGATGACGATGCGCGCCGCCAAGGGCGTCGAGTTCGACCACGTCTACGTGCTCGGCGTGATGGCCGCGCGTATGCCGGGACCACGCCAGCGCACGCTC
>WHSW01000258.1 GCA_009379895.1 Solirubrobacterales bacterium | reverse complement strand
CGGCGCGCGACCGCGCGGCGAGCGGATCGCTCGGCGCGCCGGCGCGATGCACGGTCCCGCCCCGGCGCGGGCCGAGCCGGCCGGCGAGCGGGTTGACGCGCGCCGGAACGTGCAGGCCCGCGGCCGGCGTGCGCCCGGCCGGCGGCAGGTCCGCGACGGGCGGGCTGAGGGCGTACGCGGTCGCCTCGATCGCGGTTGGATCGCTCGACCGCGGCGTCTGCGTCGAGGCGGAGGCGAGCGAGCCGGCGGCAGCGGTGCACAGCGCCGCGGCGATCGCCGTCCCGATCGTCAGGCTGCGATGGTACTGCATGCGAGGCTCCCTCCGATCGGACCGGACACCCCCGGCACCCTCGCAAGATCGCGCGACGCAGTCAAGGGTCACGGCGCCCGGGCGCGCCGTGGGTGAGCGCGGGGCTCAGGCGGGCCCGCGGGTGCGGGCTAAGCGGGCTGGGGGACGAGCGCCGGCTCGAGCTTCGGCGCCAGCTGCACGTAGAAGAGGCTGAGCGGGAACTCGTCGTCGCGGACCAGGTCGACGAGCTGCTTGGGCTCTTCGACCTCGGGGAGCTCGCGACGGTCCTTGGCCCAGACGCTGCTTTCGGCCGGTGCCACGTACTCGGCGACCAGGTCGTGGGCCGCGATCCACTGCGAGAGCTTCGGGCGGTCGATGCCGGAGTGGTAGAGGTCGTGGACGCGCTCGCGCAGGCGCCCGACGCCGTCGGCGACCCGGCCCCACTCCACCGTCAGGCTGTTGTCGGTCCAGTGCAGGTAGCCCTCCCGGTGCAGGAACGCGAACAGCAGCTGGCCGCCGAGCCCGTCGTAGTTGCGCACCCGCGAGCCGGTGATCGGGAAGCGGAAGAGGCGGTCGAAGAGGATCGCGTACTGGGCGTGGCGGGCGAAGGCGAACCCCTCGCGCTCGAGCTCCACCGCCGCCGCGAACGCGGTCAGGTCGCAGCGCAGCTCCTCGAGGGCGTACATCCAGTAGGGGCTGCGCTGGCGGATCATGAACGGGTCGAAGGGCAGATCGCCGCGCATGTGGGTGCGGTCGTGGACCATGTCCCAGAGGATGTAGGCGCTCTCGGAGAGCTCGGCGGAGCGCAGCAGACAGGCGGCGTCGGGGGGCAGGTTGATGCGCAGGATCTCGGCGGCGGCGCCGCCCACGCGCCGGAAGCGCTCGGCCTCGCGGTCGCAGAAGATCGCACCGAAGTGAAAGTCGGAGGGACGCTCGGCCGTCGAGAAGGTCTCGGGGAAGAGCACCGCGCACTCCGAGTCGTAGCCCGAGGTGCGATCGACGAAGGTGACCGGCAGGTACTTGGCGTTGTCGAAGCGGGTGCGCTCGAGCTCGTCGATCCATTCCGGCCACGGCACGCGGACCACCAGCGCCTCGAAGCACGTCTCGCGCGAGGCGTTCTGCTTGTACATCGGAAAGACGCAGAGATGCTCGATGCCGTCGCGGCGGTCGCGCTCGGGGCGAAAGGCCTCCAGCGAGCGGGCGAAGTCGGGCTTGCCGACGCCGGCGTCGGCCCACGCGAGCAGGTCGGCGGCGAGCGCGTCGATGTAGTCGTGCTGGTGAGGGAAGCGGGGCTTGAGTGCCTGGGCGGACTCGGCGATCGCGGCGACCAGGCGGCGCAGCGTCTCGGGGTCGTGCTCGGCGGTGTCGACCGAGCCGTCGGGCGCCTGGGTCAGGCGCAGCTCCTCGGTCGCCGCCTTGAGGCGCGTCCAGGCGGGGTCGGTGGCGACGTCGGACGCGCGGTCGGCGCGGGCGCCGGCGAAGTGCGGCTCGGCGGCCCAGTAGACGAGGTTGAGCCACAGGGCGCGGTGATCGAGCTCGCCGATGCAGTCATCGCCGAAGAGGTCGGAGTCGGCGAGCACCGCGACCCGGCCGGCGCCGCGGGCGGTGACCACGGCGAGCGGCGCGTTGGGCAACGACGCCGTCGGCTGCGCGCGGGCGATGACGCGGGCGGGGTCGGGCGAGCTGAGCGCGCCGGCGCGGTAGAAGCAGACGGCGTCGACCCCGGCGAGCGGGTCGGCGCCGGCGGGTCCGCGGTCGCCGGCGAGCGGGTCGCCGAGCGCGGCGAGCACCCATGACGGGGCGTCGCCGTGGTGGTGCTCGTAGTCCTGCACGGTCGCGTTCTCGATCCCGATCCCGAACCGGGCGACGAGCTCGGACAGGTTGTTGCCGTACTTGTCCTGCTCGGTTTCGGCGAGCACGATCAGGCCGCCGCCGTCACGCACGTAGGCCTCGATCGCGTCGATCTCCGCGCCGCCGAGGCGCGGCGAGCCGCCGTTGACGGTCGCCTCCCAGCGCGGCTCGGAGGGATGGGCGATGACGAGCACCGAGGCGCCGGCGAGCGCCTCGCTCGTCAGCGGTCCCGAGACGTGGGCGGCGACCTCGAACTCGCGCTCGGACAGCGCCTCGGCGGCGCGGGCGAGCGAGGAGTCCTGGGGGTGGGCGGGCTGGATCTCGCGGGCGAGCTCGGGGCGGATCGTCCACGCCTCGGAGTGCGCCTCGTCGAAGAGCACGCGGGCCGCGATCGGGGCGCGGGGCGTGCGCGGGGGGCCGGCGGCCTGCGCGGGATCGGTGGTCGCGGTCGGGGCGTTCATGCGGTCGTCGGGCGGGTCATCACAATCGAGGGTAGTGGGCGCCTCGAGTGCGGTCAATGCCGATTCCGCCACGCCGGTGCGCAACAATCGTGCATATGGACGCGACTGATCGCAGAATTCTTTCGCTGCTCTCGGAGGACGGACGGCGCACCTACGACGACATCGGGCGCCGGGTGAAGCTCACCGCGCCGTCGGTCAAGCGCCGGGTCGACCGGCTGCTCGCCGAGGGCGCGCTGCGCGGCTTCACCGCGGTGATCGACCACGCGGCGCTGGGAGCGGCGACTGAGGCCCTGGTCGAGCTCTTCTACCGTCCGGGGACGACGCTCGACGAGGTCGCCAAGACGCTGCGCGAGCACCCCGAGGTGAGCGAGGCGTGGAGCGTCACCGGCGAGGCCGACGCGATCGCGCGGGTGCGCACCGCCGACAACGCCGACCTCGAGCGGCTGATCATCGACCTGCAGCGCAACGGATTGGTGGTTCGCACGCGTTCGCAAGTGGTGCTCTCACGGCTGGTCTTCCACGGCGAGTGAGGCCGCCGACTCGAGGCACCCGGCGTCGACCCATCGAGCACGGGCACGACAACTCGACGGTCGCACCCGGCTCGACAGACCGTGGTGTTGGCGGCGCCCGGCCGCCGGCGAGGTTACGTCGCCCGGTAGCCCTCCGGCGTCTTCTGGACCTGCTTGCTCTTCTCGAGCCGCCGCAGCACCGGATAGAGCTGCTGCGGGCGCACGCCGAGCTCACGGGCGTGGTCGCTGACCCGGCGCTCGGGGCTCTGCTTGATGCTGGCTAGGAGCTGGCCCTCGCGCTCGCCCGGCCGGGCGCGGCGGCGACCTGCGCGGCGCGCGGGTGTTGATTGCCGAGGCGCGCTTCTACGACGACATCGCCGATGCGTTGCTGAAGGGCGCGACCGCAGCACTGACCAAAGCGGG
>WHSW01000257.1 GCA_009379895.1 Solirubrobacterales bacterium | reverse complement strand
CGCGCTCTCGCCGGTGACAGTCGGCCGCGGCGAGTCGGTCGCCGATCCACTCGGCGACCGACGTGTGGAAGTCGCCAGCGCAGAGGCCATAGACGCCGACCCCCGAGGCCTCGGCTCGTCCCTGCGCGCGACGATAGCCAGCAGTCCGGCGGGGGGAAAGGAGGGTCGAAGACGTAGGTCTCGGCGAGCCCTCGCCGCAGCTCACGCCGATCGACCTCTGGGGCGTACCAGCCGCGACTCGCCGGTCGTCAACGGCGTCTAGAAGTTGGTCGCCGACGCGGGAGCGAACGGCGGCTGGCGCGAGGTCGCGAAGCGCTCGCCCGGCAAGGTGACGGTCGGGCGGGCCAAGCAGGTCCATCGTCGCTTCGCGGGGAGACGATGGCCGGCGACGTCCTGGCGGCGGCCGGGGAGCGCTGCGAGGGCGTCCCCCTGCTGGTTCCGGTCATGCGCGGCCGAAAGATCGTCCATCGCGAGGACCGGGAGCGGATCGGCGCCCGAACCAGCGAGCACCTTCGGGCACTGCCGGAGCGGCTGCGGCTTCCGGACCCCGGCGAGCGGCCCGACCCCTACCCGGTCGAGCTGTCGCCGGCCCTGGCCGCGCCCGAGCCGTCACAGACCTAGAAGCTGACGCGATGCGGCGTAGGCGGGTTCGCGCCGGGTAGAGGTAGCGGTGATCATCGCCATGCTCCAAAGACCCCGCATATCTCTTGCCGGCGCCGGCGTCCTCGTTACCGGCGCCAGCAGCGGGATCGGTCTCGCGGCCGCCCAACGGTTTCGTGCTCGCGGCGCCCGGGTCGCACTGCTGGCCCGCGAGAGCGACGGGTTGCGACGCGCCGCGGCGCGGGTCGGAGGCCAGCCGTTCGCCGCCGACGTCACCGATCGTCGCCAGCTCGAGGAGGCGATCGCCGAGGCGGCCGCCCGGCTCGGCGGCCTCGACGTCCTGGTCGTGAACGCCGGCATCGCCGCGTTCGGCCCCTTCCGCGAGACGGCGGCCGAGGACTTCGATCGCACCGTCGCCACCACGCTCACGGGCGCCGTGAACACGATCCGAGCCGGGTTGCCCGAGGTCGAGGCGGCCGCGGGCACGATGGTGGTCACCACGTCGGTCGCGGCCCGCATGCCGGTGCCGCTCATGTCGGCCTACGTGGCCGCGAAGCACGGCCTGCGCGGCTTCGTGCGCACGCTTCGCGCCGAACTGCGTGCGAGTCGCTCCCCGGCCCGGATCGCGATGGTGGCGCCGGGCCCCGTCGACACCCCGTTCTGGAAGCATGTGAGGAGCAGCCGCGTAGACCTGCCCCCGACGCCGCCGGACGCCTACGCGGTCGAGGACGTCGCGAGCGTGATCGTCGGCTGCGCCGAGCGACCGAGGTCCGAGCGAACGATGGGGGCGGCGATGGTGGCGGCAACGACCGTGGACGCGATCGCCGGACCGGTCGTCGAGCGAGCGCTCGGGCTCGCGACGAGGGTGGTGCTGTCGCGGTCGAGTCCCGAGGGGAAGTCGGGCAGCCTGCACGAGCCGACCGGCGACGCGGAGCCGACGGGAGGCCTTGCGGGCCGCCCGAGCGTCGCCGTGCGGGCCGCCAAGGATTGAGGTCAAGACGCATCAAGGAGGAATCGAGAATGGCCACGACGGAGACTCACATCGACGCGCCGCCGGAGCGGTGCTTTCAGGTACTCAGCGATCCACGTTCGTTCAGCTACTGGGTCGTCGGCTCGCGAAGGATCAGGGCCGCCGACCCCAACTGGCCCGCGGTGGGAAGCGCCTTCGACCACACGGTCGGCATTGGGCCGCTGGCGACGCACGACCACACCGAGGTGGCGGAGCTGGAGGACAACCGGCTGCTCTGCCTGCGCGCCAAGGCGCGGCCTTTCGGGACCGCGTACGTGCGGCTGGAGCTCGAGCCCGAGGACGGCGGAACGCTCGTGCGGATCACCGAGCGTGCCGGGGACCCCTTGACGCGGATCCTGTTCACCGGCCTCACCGACCGGCTCGTGCACGCCCGCAACATAAAGACGCTGGAGCGCTTCAAGGAGCTGGCCGAGGGCACGATCGCGATCCCCGAGGGGACGCTTCCCATGCGCGACAGCGAGGAGGCCAGGGGCGTGCCGCCTCCCGGCACCGGCGGCGTCGGGATCGAGCCGCGGGGGCGCGCCGGCGAGGTGGCGGGCGGCCTCGGGCGCGGGTTCGCCGCCGGGATGGTGGGTGCGGCGGCGATGTCGGTGTCGACGACGATCGAGATGAAGGCGAGCGGACGGGCGCCTAGCGACGTCCCGGCGAAGGCCCTCGCGCGGCTGCTCGGCGCCCGCGACCTCGGCGACACCGCCGAGCGCCGGATGACCGCGGTCGCGCACGTGCTCACCTCGGGTGCGATCGGCGGCGCCCGCGGACTCCTCTCGGGCTTCGGGCTTCGGGTGCCCTATGGTGCTCCGGCGCTGTTCGCGATGGCGCTGCTGCCGGATTTCGTGGTCGTCCCAGCGCTCGGGATCGCACCGCCCCCGTGGCGCTGGAGCCCGCGGGAGATCGCCGTCAGCGCCCTTCACCACGGCGTCTTCGCCGCCGGCACGGGCTGGGCGCTGTGGAAGCTGGAGCGGTGATAGGCGCCGGGGCATGGCCGACGCGATCGTCATCGGCGCAGGGCCCAACGGCCTCGTAGCGGCGAACCGCCTCGCCGACGCGGGCTGGGAGGTGACGGTCGTCGAGGAGCAGGACGAGCCCGGCGGCGCCGTGCGCTCGGCCGAGCTGATCGAGCGCGGCTACGTCAGTGACCTGTTCAGCTCCTTCTACCCGCTGGCCGTCGCCTCGCCGGCGCTTCGGCGCCTCGATCTCACCGACCACGGCCTGCGGTGGGTCAGAAGCCGGACCGCGGTCGCCCACCCGGCGCGCGACGGCACCTGTGCGATCGTCTCAACCGACCTCGACGAGACGATCAGCTCGCTCGACTCCTTCTCGCCCGGCGACGGCGAGGCCTGGCGACGCCTGTACCGGCTCTGGGAGCTCACCGGCGACGAGGTCTACGGCGGGCGCGAGTGTGGCGAACCCGCGGCCTCGTCGCAGATGAAGCGGCGTCAGGATGCTGCCAGGAGGAGAAGACGAGCCAGTCGCTCTCCAGGCTCCGCAGCGTCCTATAGATGCCACCGCGATCGAGGCATCGAACTCCGAGCCGGCCCAGCGCGGGTGCAGATCGTATCCATGCGATGGGTGCTCGCTGAGCAACAGCAGGGCAGGACCGCAGGAAATCCCTCGGAAGGGCGCTGTCGGCGCCATGCGAGGCACTTGCATTCGCCAGCGCAGGGTCGCCGCTCGCCATCGCAGCGCCCCTACCGCCGCCGCTGCCCCCTAACGGCTACTGGGTGGCTGAGCGGGCAAACGCCGCGGGATGCCAGCGAACCCCGAATCGACGTGATGACCGTGGTGCCGGGTCCGCCTACTCGGCCTCGATCGTCCAGCCCTCATCACCTGTCGCGTCGCGCGTCGGAGCGCCCACGGGCTTTGACTCCGGGGAGCCGTGCTGGCGCAGGCAGATTGTGATCACGGCGAAC
>WHSW01000256.1 GCA_009379895.1 Solirubrobacterales bacterium | reverse complement strand
CCTGGGTCACCTTTGGAAGCGGTCATCGGGAGCGAGGTCGTCCGTGCGCCGAAGCTGCGCGTCGATCGGCGCGTGCCGATCGAGATCGCCCCGCCGCTTCGAGGCGCCGGCTGGGTAAACGCCAACGGGTGCTGTGACGACCCGACGGCCAACCATCGCTCGACGATCCTGTCGGTGAACGGCAACTACGTGGGGATCGAGACCTTCGCGGTCGACTACATCCGAGTCGTCGACGGCCGCTTCTACGCGGGCGACGGCACGCAGAACACCGATTGGTTCGGCTACGGCGTCCCGATCCACTCCGTCGCCGATGGCCGGGTGGTCTCGACCCTCGACGGCCGGCCCGAGGTCCCTCCGTTCATCGTCGACAACCCGACCCTCACCTCTCCGTCGGACTTCTGCGGCAACGGCGTCGTGGTCAAGATCGCGAGGGGCCAGTTCGCCCACTACTGCCACATGCAGCCGGGGTCGGTCCGTGTCGAGGTCGGCGACCGCGTGCGATCCGGCGCGAAGCTCGGCCTGTTCGGCGACAGCGGGAACACGGACGGACCGCACCTGCACTTCGGGATCCAGGACGGACGGGACACGCTCACGTCGACCAGCCTGCCGTTCGAGATCGACCGCTTCCGCCTCGAGGGCACGGCGGCCCCCGGCCAAGCGCCCGGCGAACTCACGGTGACCGGGACGCCGGGCGCCGAGCGCCGATCGCATCCGCTCGTCACCTCGGTCAGCGACTATTCGCGCTGAGCTCGCTCGTGGCTGGGCGCCGGAGCCGGTTGCGCGTGGGGGCGGCGGCGCTCTCCGCGGCCTGCGTCGCCGCGCTGTCGATCGGCGAACCGGTCGCCGCCGGGCCGGGTCCCCCACGGGCGCTAGGTGGCGACGGCGCCCCGATCGCGTGGACCGAATGCGGCGAGCGGCTCGAGTGCGCCCGGGTCCGCGTGCCCCTCGACTGGGACCGTCCGGCCGGACCCACGAAGGCCGCACCCGCCCAGGCCGAGAAGGCCGAGCCAGGCGCGACAAGCTCGCCGGCACGCGGCCCCACGCGGCGCCCGGCGACTTCGCGCGGCGTGTCGCGATTCGCGGCGGTCGCAAGCTCTACCTCGAGTGCCGTGGCAAGGGAACCCCCACGGTGATGCTCGAGGCCGGCACCGGCGACGTCGCTCAGATCTGGAGCGAGCCGCCCGTCGGCCGAGGGCGTGCGGTCTTGCCGGCGGTGGCCGGGTTTACCCGCGTATGCGCCTACGACCGCCCGGGCACGTACCTGCTCCCCGACGAGCTGAGCCGCAGCGACCCGGTCGCGATGCCGCGGAGCGCGCGCGACATCCTTCTCGATCTGCGCGCGCTGCTGCGCGCGGCCCGTGTTCCGGGCCCCTACGTGCTGGCGGGCCACTCGTTCGGCGGCATGGTCGCGCGCCTCTACGCCACCACCCACCCTCGAAGGATCGCCGGGCTCGTCTCGATCGACGCCCAGAACGAGGACTTCGTCGCCGCCTACAACGAGTTCTTGACGCCCGAACAGTACGAGGCCGCGGTGCTGAACCCGCCGCCGCCGCCCGGCCTCGAGGGCTACCCGGAAGTCGAGCGCCTGAGCCTCGAGGTCAGCGCCGCCCAGATGCGCCAGGCGCAGGCGGACACGCCGTTGCGCCGAATGCCGCTCGTCGTCCTCTCGCACTCCCGCGAGCTCCCGAACCCGTTCGGATTCCCGCCCGACTGGCCGATCGAGGCGCTGGAGCAGGCGTTTAAGGATTCGCAAGATGAGCTGGCGGGGCTCGTGCCGGGCGCCCGCCACGTGATCGCCAGCAGAAGCACGCACTACATCCAGCTCGACCAGCCCAGGCTTGTGACCCGTGAGATCCGCCGCATCGTCAGAGAGGTGCGGAGCCGCTGAGGGAAACCCGGGTAAGCCGGGCCACGGCTGGCGTTGGCGACCGCGCTGCCGCTTTCGCGCGTGAAGGCGAGCGCCAGGAGCGCCCCGCCACTCAAGCGATTCGCTCCCGCTTGGGACGAGACTGGGGAGCGGGCCTTCGCGCTATCGCTCGTCGCGGAGTCGAGAGCGATCGAGCGCCGCTGTAGCGAGGACGTCGCCTTCCGGGTGATCTGCGCCAACCAGATCCCCGACCACGCGACGATCGCCCGCTTTCGCGTCCGCCACGAGGCCGCGCTTGCCGATCTCTTCGGCCAGGTGCTCGGCCTCTGCGCCGACGCGGGTCTGGTCGAGGTGGCCGTGCTCGCGGTCGACGGGTCAAAGCTCGAGGCCTCGGCGTCAAACCACGCCACCCGAAGCTACGAGCAGATCGCCCGAGAGATCCTCGCCGAGGCAGGCCGCATCGACACCGCCGAGGATGAGATCCACGGCGAGGCCCGCGGCGACGAGCTGCCCGAGCAGCTGACGACCCGCGAAGGTCGGCGTGCCTGGCTGCGCGAGGCCAAGGACCGTCTCGAGCGCGATCGGGCCGCAAAGCCCGAGCCGGTGCCGAAGGAGCGCGAGAAACGGCTTGAGATCTGTCGCGAGCGCCTGGTGTCCGACTGGCGCGCACCAAGCGCCGCGCCAACCGCGAATACGAGGCCTACCGCGCGCGTGGGGTGATGCGCGATGGCCGGCCCTTCGGCCGACCGCCGGACCCGCATGAGCCGCCCGCCCAGCCCGAGTGCAAGATCAGCCTCACCGACCCCGACTCGAAGAACATGAAGGCCTACCGCGGCTACGTCCAGGGCTACAACGCCCAGACGGTGACCACCGAGCGCCAGATCATCGTCGCCGCCGAGATCGCCCCCGACGGGCTCGACTTCGCCCAGCTCGACCCGATGGTCTCAGCGGCCGAGCGAGAGCTCGCCCAAGCTGGCGTCAAGGAGTGCCCCGGGGTGGTGCTCGCCGACGCCGGCTACTGGTCGAACGAGCACATCGATCGCCTGCGCGAGCGCGGGATCACCCCGCTCGTCGCCGCCGACGCCGACCGAAGGAAAGGCCCACGAAAGACACTCCTCGGCGGGCACTACGACTTCATGCGCCGGGCCCTCGCCACCGACAAGGGCGCGGATTTTACTCACGGCGACAATGGATGGTCGAGCCCGTCTTCGCTGAGATCAAACAGAACCGGCGTGCCGGGCGGTTCAAACGTCGGGGCCGGGCCGCGGTTCGCTCGGAATGGCGCCTGATCGCGGCCACCCACAACCTGCTGAAGCTCCACCGGCACACCCTGGCGGCCGCGGCGGCCTGAGTCGAGGCCGAAAGCCCTGCCGTTTTCGGATTGAGGCGTTTCGCGTCTGGTCAGCGTTTAGGCGACAGCCTCCGCGCAAACCGGGAGCGAGCCGGAGGCCGGTGGGACTCGTCCCGTCGTCGGGAGCGACGGCTTGTTGACGCGAGCGGGAACGCCTGCTCTTCCTCACGAGCGGCAGTCAGGACACGTGATCTGGCGCGACACCACGCCGTCCGCCATGTGAACCGAGCGGCGGCTACGCGCTAGACCAGTCCGACTCCAGACCAGTTGGCTGTGGTGGGGGCAGCGCATGTTCCTGGAGATCGATAGCCGCCTGCACGAGCGGCGACTCGGCTCCGCGGGGCGCCACGAGCGTGATGCCAACGGGCAACCCAG
>WHSW01000255.1 GCA_009379895.1 Solirubrobacterales bacterium | reverse complement strand
AGCAGGCGGCGGTAGCCGGCATCGTCGAGCGCCTCGCCGACGCAGGCCACGGTCGCCAGCGTCCCGTCGAGCCGCGCCGGGAGCCTCGCGCGGTCGGCGACCACGTCGCAGATCGCCAGGCGCCCGCCCACGCGCAGGACGCGCCGGATCTCGGCGACCGCGCGCTCCTTGTCCGGGAAGGTGCAGAGCGAGCACTCGCAGAGCACCGCGTCGAACTCCGCCCCGAAGGGCAGCGACTCGGCGTCGCCGACCACGAACTCGACCGCGGACGGCGGCGAGATCGCCGCGGCCGCCGCGCGCGCGCCGGCGACCGCGCCCTCGCCATAGTCGACCCCGACCACCTCGCAGCCGCGCTCGCGCGCGGCGAGCAGCGCCGAGGCGCCCGAGCCGCTGGCGACGTCGAGCAGCCGCTCGCCGGGGCCGACGCCGAGCAGCTCGAGCGAGCGTCGCGTGGTCGCCTCGCCGCCGGGGTGAAGCTCGCCGCCGAGCAACCACCGGATCAGGGGGTGCTCGTAGGCGGCGGCGCAGCAGGCCTTGACGTCGCCGCCGGCGAGCAGCTCGTCGATCGTCGGCGCCTCGGCGCTCACGGGGCGCTCCGTCGCGCGCCGTTGCCGCCCGCGGCGGCGAGCTCGGCGCGGACCTGCTCGCGATAGCCGACCGAGTTGTAGGCGCAGAAGGGGATCAGCCTCCCGTCGGGGACGATCTCCGAGACGCAGCAGCGGCGCAGCTTGCGCACGTCGAGCGTGTAGGGGTCCTGGAAGTCCTGGACGACGACCATGAACCCGCGCGCCGCCACCTCGCGAAGCTCCGCCGGCAGCCCGACCCCGCAGGCGACGCAGTCGAGGCGCTCGGCGGTCGGCTCGGTGCCGCCCGCCGCCTTGGCCGAGAACAGCCCCTCGAGCGCCTCGCGGACCGCGAGGTCGGGCACCGCGCGGTTGGTCACATAGTCGAGGTACCGATCGACGTCGACCAGGCGCGGCAACGGCACCAGGTCGGAGCCGTCGTAGATCGCGAAGGTCGCCGAACGACAGCTCGGCGAGCAGCAGGGCACCGCGACGAAGTCGTCGGCGCGAAACCAGTCAGGGAGCTGGGCGCAGATCGAGTCGATGACGTCGGAATTGGTCAGCTTGCGCAGCGGGTCGGCGTCAGCGCGGAAGCGGCCCGAGTGGGTGACCGGTTGGAAGAAGACCCCGGTGACCGCGGGGTGCTCGACGCCGAAGCGAACGATCTCGCCGACCTCGTGCTCGTTGAGGTCGCGCTCGATCGCCGCCGCGAGAGAGACGCTCACCCCCGCCTCGGCGCAGCGCTCGAGCGCCCGCAGCTTCTCGGCCTGCAGGCGCCCGCCCCGGATCGCCAGGTGCGTCGAGTCCGCGAAGCCGTCGAACTGCAGATAGACGTGGACGCCGATCTCGGCCAGCGCCGGCGCGAAGCGCGGGTCGCGCGCGAGGCGGATCCCGTTCGTGTTCAGCATCACCAGCTCGATCCCGCGCGCTCGGGCCGCGCGCAGCATGGCGAGGATCTCGGGGTGGATCGAGGGCTCGCCGCCGGAGAGCTGGACCGACTCGGGCTCGCCCTCCGCGCGGACGAAGGCGTCGAGCATCGACTCGACCTGAGCGAGGGTGAGCGAGAAACCGTGCCCGCGCTCGCCGGTGCCCGACTCCGCGAAGCAGATCGGGCAGTCGAGGTTGCATGCCGTGTTGACCTCGATGATCCCGAGGCAGGTGTGCTGCTCATGCTCGGGGCAGATCCCGCAGTCGCTCGGACAGCCCTCGACCACCTCGGTCTGGCGCTCGAGCGGCGACTCGCCGGGCTTGACGTGGCGCTGCATCGCCACGTAGCGCTCGGCGTCGCCGTAGACGAGGGCGTCGGCGCGCCCGTGCTCGGGGCAGGCCTTGAGCAGGTAGACGCGGCCGTCGCGGATCGCGACCTCGGCCTCCACCCCGCGCCTGCAGACGGGACAGATCGAGCGCGTGGGGCCGAGGCCAGACCGCGACGCGCTCATATGCAGGTGGGCTGCGCGGAGGCTTCGAGCTCGCTGACGCCGCGCGGGGTGACCTCGTAGCCGATCGGCTCGGCAGCGTCGGGGATGTCGACCGGCTCGCCGTCGACCTCCATCTCGACGGCGCCGTTGCCGAACGTGACCTCGAACGAGCGCGCCCTGAACGGTCCGCGCGCCTGATCGACCGTCAGCGTCTCGCCGTCAACGAGTGCCTCGTTGTCCTCGCCCAGCAGGCAGACCCAGACGGTGCCGGTCGAGCGCAGCAGCACCGAGGCCCGGTCGGGCTCGGGCGTGGAACGCTCGGTGGTCGTGCGCGTGGTCGTCTTCGCCGCGCCCGCCCGCGTCGGACTCGGACCACCCGAACCGCCCTCGCCGTCATCCGACCCGCCCAGCGCGACGGCGAGCAGGACCGCGACCACCGTCACCGCGGCCACCGCCCCGGCGATCAGCGCGGTTCGGGAGCGGATCAGGGGCTTGCGGATGACGCCGCGCTCGGGCAGCATCTCGTCGGGAATCGGCTGCGCCTCGGCGTCGCGGTCGTGAAGGCGCCTGTACTCGGCGACCAGGGCCCCCTCGTCGAGCTCGAGGTAGCGCGCGTAGGTCGCGAGAAAGCCGCGCGCGTAGGCCGCCCCCGGGAGCGCCTCCCAGCGCTCCTCCTCCATCGCGCGCAGGAACCTGGCCCGGATCTTCGTCGCCCGCTCGACCTCGTCCAGCTCGATCCCGCGCCCGATGCGGGCTTCGCGCAATGTCTGCCCGACCTCGAGCGCCATCTCCATCCATTCTCCTGATCGGGCCCCGCCGACGAGGCTCAGCATCCGCCACACTTGCCGGATGAGCTACCGCGAGCTGGCACCGCCGCCGCCGCTCGCCTCGCACGTGGCCTGCCTCTGGTGGCGGACCGGCGCCCCGCCGCGCATCCTGCCCGACGGCTGCGCCGACCTGGTCTGGACCGGCGCCGCGCTGATCGTGGCGGGGCCGGCGACGTGCGCCGTGGTCCCGCGGCTGCCCGCCGACGAGCCGAAGCTGGGGGTTCGCTTTCGGGTCGGCGCCGCCGGCGTCGCGCTCGGGCTGCCGGCGGGAGAGCTGCTCGACCGCTCCGCGCCGCTGGGCGAGATCTGGGCGGACGGCGCGGAGCTCGAGGAGCGGGTCGCGGCGGCGACCGACACCCGCGCCCGGTTCGAGGTGCTCGCTCGCGCGGTCGCCGCGCGGCTCGCCCACGCTCCTGACCCCGACCCGCTGGTGCGCGCGGCGGTGCTCGACCTGGGCCGGCCGCGGACGCCGATCGCGCGCTTGTGCGAGCGGCTTGCAATCTCCGAGCGCCAGCTGCGGCGACGCTTCGAGGGCGCCGTCGGCTACCCGCCGAGGACGCTCGCGCGCGTCCTGCGCCTGCAGCGCTTCCTCGCCCTCGCCGCCGCGGACGGCGGCGAGCTGGCGCGCCTGGGAGTCGAGGCGGGCTACGCCGACCAGCCGCACCTGACGCGCGACTGCGCGGCGCTCGCCGGCCTGCCGGCGGGCGCGCTGGCAGGCCGCCTGGGAGACCGGGTCGCCATGCTCGTCGCGGGTTCGATGGCCACGCTCGGCTTCCTGGTCTGCGCCCTCGCCCGTAACACCACGACGCTCGCGCTCGCGATCACCGCCCTGGGTGGC
>WHSW01000254.1 GCA_009379895.1 Solirubrobacterales bacterium | reverse complement strand
CCGCAGTGCGCCGGAGCGACAACCGGCTGCGGCGGGACAGCCGGCCTGACCGGCCCGGTTGGGCATGTTGGTGACACTGCGTAGTCACCCAGGGCGAGAATCCAGTGGGCGCCACGGATGACGGGGCGCTGGGCGAGGTTCAACCTCGGCTCACCGTGGCGATTACCGAAGCGAGGGAAGCGAAGCGACCCCCGCGCGAGAGCGGATTGTTCCGCGTGGTGGTCGCCGGTGGCGGCGTGGCTGCGCTCGAGGCGATCCTCGCCCTGCGAGAGCTCGTCGGGCGAAGGGCGCAGATCGACCTCCTGGCGCCGAACCCGGAGTTCGTCTACCGGCCGCTGGCCGCGGTCGAGCCGTTCGGGCTGGGAGAGGTGCAGACGATCTCCATCGATCAGATCGCGGCGGACATCGGGTTTGTCCCGCACCGGGATCTGCTCGAGAGCGTCGACCCGGGTCGTTCCGCGGTTATCACCGCGGGCGGATGCGAGCTCGTCTACGACGCCCTGCTCGTCGCCGTCGGCGCGAGGGCCGAGACGGCTTTGCCGGGAGCCCTCACCTACAGCGGCCCGGAGTCGAACGACGAGCTGCGAGCGCTCCTCGACTCGCTGCGTGCGGGCAACCTGCGCCGCCTGATCTTCGCCGTGCCGCCGCTCGCGCGCTGGGCGCTTCCACTGTATGAGCTCGCGGTGCTGACCGCCCGTTACGCCCGCCGGGAGGGGATCGCCGCGGACCTGCTCTTGGTGACCCCCGAGGCGGAGCCGCTGGAGCTGTTCGGGCCGCGGGCCAGCGAGGGTGTGCGGCAGCTGCTCGCGATCGAGGGGGTAGGGCTTCACCCTTCGGTGGCGCCGGCCGCCGTGAGGGACGGTGAGCTGCGCCTCGCGAGCGGCGAGGCGCTGGAGGCGGACGCGATTGTCGCGCTTCCGCGCTTCCTCGCCCCACCGATCCCCGGCCTGCCGCAGGGCCCGAACGGCTTCGTCGGCACCGACGGCTTCATGCGGGTCGATGGGCTCAGCGGCGTGTGGGCGGCGGGTGACATCACCTGGTTTCCGATCAAGCAAGGCGGCCTGGCCGCACAGCAGGCTGACGCGGCGGCAAGCGGCATCGCCAACCGTCTCGATCCCGCGGTCGAGATGCGACCGTTCACCCCAGTCCTCCGCGGGGCGCTGATGACCGGGTGGACGCCGCACTACCTGCGGGCTCCGCTTCGGCGCCCGGCGGAGGGCTCGGCTGGCACGACCGCCCCACTGTGGTGGCCGCCGAGCAAGGTGGCGGGGCGGCTGCTCGCCCCATACCTGGGCCGGCTCCGCGACGTCGAGCCGGCCTCACCTCCGCTCGAGGACCTCGGGTCGCCGACGGAGACGAGCCTTGCCGAGCGCGAGGCGGACCACCAGGATGCGCTCGAGCTGGCGCTGACCGCAGCGGATCTCGACGCGCGCGAGCGCGACTGCGTCGCGGCGCTGAGGTGGCTGGAGGTCGCCGAGCACCTCAACCTGACGCTGCCGCCCGAGTACGCGCGCAAGCGGGAACGCTGGATCGCCCAGAAGGCAATGCAGGGCCCCGAGGCTCGCTGAGACTCGCTGGGGCACCCAACGGGGACCGGCCTCCTAACCGAACGCGTTGTCAAGCGCGAGCATCAGCGCGAAGCCGACGAGCAGCGCGACAGAGGCGCTCCGCTCGTTGCCGTGGCTGTGGCTCTCCGGGATCAGCTCGTCGACGATCACATAGAGCATGGCCCCGGCGGCGAAGGCGAGGCCGAGCGGGAGGATGGCGCTGAACAGCTCCAGCGAGGCGAAGGCGAGCGCGGCCATCGGCGGCTCGACGACGCCGGTCAGAGCGGCCACTCCCATCGCGGCGCCGATGCCGATCCCGGTTCGCAACAGGGGCGCCGCCGCGGCAAACCCCTCCGGGACGTTCTGGATCCCGATCGCGAGCGCGATCGGGATCCCGAGCTCGGTGCCGCCCGCCGCGAAGGCGACTCCGACCGCGAGTCCTTCGGGGAGGTTGTGGATCGTCAGCGCCGAGAGAAGCAGCGTCGCCTGGCGCTCGGCCCGCTCCTCTGCTGCGGCGCGGCCGCGCTCGCGGAAGCGCGCGTGAGCGTGCGGCACGAGGGCATCGAGCGCGGCGATCGTCGCCGCGCCTGCCGCGAAGCCGGCGATCACCTCCGGCACCGAGCCGCGATCGAGCGCGGGGACGAGCAGGGAGAACGCCGTCGCGGCGAGCATCACGCCGGCGGTGAAGCCGAGCAGCGCGTCGAGCGCTTGCTCCGACGGCCTGCGGACCGCGAGCAGGGCGAGGCCGCCGACCCCGGTCGCAAGACCCGGGACGATGATCCAGATCAGCGTCTCGGCGTCCACCGGGCCGGCGGGCTACACGTCCTCCGCCGCCGTGCCCGCCCGGGCGACGGCGCGCGGCGCTCGTGAGGCGAGGGCGGGGTGATCGCCGCGCGGCAGCTCGACCTCGACCTCGATGACCGATCCGCCGGCGTGCCGCCTCGTCACCGCGGGGCCGAGGTCGCGAAGCAGCTCGATCATGTCCTCGTTGGCCGCCAGGCAGACGCCGACGAACCTGATGATTCCGGCGGTGATCGCGCGGCGAGCGAGCCGCTCGAGCAGAGCGGTCCCGACGCCGCGCCCCTGCCACTCGTCGGCGACGGTAACCGCGACGTCCGCCGCCTCCGGTCGTTCCCGAAGGCGGACGTAACGGGCGACCGCGACCGGCTCCGCGCTCGGCGCGACGGCGACGAGCGCCTCGTGATCGCGGTGATCGACCTCGGTGAAGTAACGGAGGTCGTGTCGCGTGAGCTCCTTGATCGGCGCGAGGAAGCGCCGGTAGCGGGACTCCGGGCTCAGATGCTCGAAGCCATGCCGCAGCGCCTCCTTGTCGGCAGCCTCGATGGGGCGCACGAGGAGGGACACCCCGTCCCGAGTGGTGATCTGCTCGATCGGCGGGTCGGTCATCTCGGCGACCGCCGCCGTGCGGGGTCGGCTTGGCATCGCACGGATCCGCGAGCGCTAGTCACCCGCTGAAGCGGGGGCGCCGGCCTTGGTGTCCCGGAACCCCAGGGGGTCGGCGCCCGCACCGCGTGGCAGGATGAGGACAGGGCATGGTGCGAGGTGCATCAACTTCCCCGAGGAGTGCCCGCCGGAGCGGACCGTACCCCCGCGAGCCAAGGATCAGCAGGTCGAAATCCGCCGCGGCCTCACCGATCAGCGTCGCCGGGTCGCCCGTGATCAGGCGGCGCTCGACCGGCAAGCCCGCTGGGACTCGATCGATCGCCCCGTCGAGCACCCGCTCCATCTCCCTCTCCGCGTCGGCTTGATAGGCGGCGGAGTTGACCATCGGAGAGGCCGCCGCGTAGCTGTATTGCCGCGGGTCAACCACGGCGAGAACCGTCAGCGACGCGTGCACGCGACCAGCGAGCGAGATCGCCGCCTCGAGCGCGGGCCAGGACTCGTCAGAGCCGCTGAAGGCGACCCCGACGCGGAGGACCCTTCGCTTTTCGCGCTCGGCGTAGTCGCGGGGGGCGACCGCGATCGCGCATGGCGCGCCGGAGAGGAGCGCCGACCCGACGCTGCCGAGGAGGATCCGGCCAAGCCGACCGCGGTGGGCAGAGCCGAGCACGACCATCAGGGGATCCTCGTCCTCGACCGAGTTGATGGAGCGCATGGGACGGGGAGTCGTCGAGGATCGCCCGCG
>WHSW01000253.1 GCA_009379895.1 Solirubrobacterales bacterium | reverse complement strand
CATGCCTCCTCTTCGCCCAGCAGGGCCCTCAACTCGGCCTCCAGGTCGGCGACCAGGGCCCGCTTGCGGCCGATGCCCCGGCGCAGGTGTGCCCGCCCGGCGGCGTAGCCCGCCGTCGCCGCGCGGGCGCGCCCGCGGCTCGGCGAACGCCCGGGCGAGCTCGAGCAGGTCGTGGGGGTCGGCGGCCCAGGCGGCGCCCGCCTCCTCGATCAGGGCGCGAAAGACGCGCTGGTCGCCGGCCAGGGCCCCGGTGTGGGCGGCCGCCGATCGCGCCCCGGCCCGCGACGAGCCGACCTTGAGCACCGCGACGCCGATCCCGCGCTCGGCGCAGCGCGCCAGCCCCTCGGCCAGGCGGGCCCCGTCGTCGTCGGACTCACAGAACATCGCGACGGCGCCGACGCCCTCGAGCTCGGCGAGCGCCGCGAGCCAGTCGCCGGCGCCGATGACGGCCTGGTTGCCGGTCGAGACGAGCGTGTGGAAGTCGATCCCGCGGCGCGAGCCGATCGCGTTGACCGCGACGTTGCCGCTCTGCGAGACCATCGCCACCCGGCCCGGGCGCAGCGGCGGCGCCGAGTCGCCCCACAGCGGGGCGCGGGAGCCGACCGAGACGACGCCGTTGCCGTTCGGCCCGCAGACGGGGAGGCCGCCGGCGAGCGCGACCTCGCGCAGCTCGCGCTCGAGCTCGCGCCCCTCGGCGACCTCGCCGAAGCCGGCCGCGAACACGATCGCCCCGCCGCACCCGCGCTCGACCGCGTCGGCGATCACCGCCGGGACCTTGGGCGCGGGGATCGCCACCACCAGCGCGTCGACGGGCTCGGGAAGCTCGAGCACGCTCGGCACGCATTCGCGATCATGGACGCGGTCTCGGGTCGGGTGCACCCCCCAGATGTCTCCCTCGAACCCGGCGCGCTCCAGGTTGCGCAGGACCGTGTCGGCATAGGAGCCCGGGCGATCGTTGGCGCCGACGACCGCCACCGAGCGCGGCACCAGCAGCGGTCGGAGATCGAGCTCCGCCGGCCGCCGTGCGCCGTGCGCCGACCTGGCCTGCACCGGGGCTGCCCTCGCCGCGGTCAGTGCAGCATCGCCTCGACCCCGCGACGCTCCAGCCCGCGGCTCACGATCAGGCGCTGGATCTCGCTGGTGCCCTCCCAGATCCGGTCGACGCGCAGCTCGCGCAGCAGGCGTTCGGCGACGTTCGAGCGCAGGTAGCCGCGCCCGCCGAACGCCTGCACGCAGCGGTCGGCGCAGCGCCATGCCGCCTCGCTGCAAAACAGCTTCGCCATCGACGCCTTGTGATGGACGATCTTTGGCTCGGCGCCGGCATCGGCGAGCTCGGCGACCGCGAAGGTGAGCAGCCGCCCGGCGGCGGCATCGGCCGCCGAGTCGGCGAGCGGGAAGGAGACGCCCTGATGGTCGAAGATCCGCGCCCCGCCCTGCTCGCGTGCCGTCGCCCAGGCGGTGGTCTCCTCGAGCAGCCGCCACATGGCGCCGACGCAGCGGGCCGCGATCCCGATCCGTTCCTCGGTGAACCAGGAGCGCTGCAGGTCGTCGCCGCCGCCGACCCCTCCGATCACGTCGACCTCGGCCACCTCGACGTCGGTGAAGCGGATCGTCGGGTGGCCGTCGGGGTAGTTGTGGGTGAAGGCCGGGTCGTCGACCACCTCGATCCCCGGCAGCCCGGCGTCGACCACGAACAGGGTCGGCAGCCGCTCCTCGCCCTCGATCAGGTTCGCCATCACCACGTAGACGGCCGCGTGGTCGCCGCCGGTCACGAACCACTTCTCGCCGTTGAGCCGAAAGCCGGCGTCGGTGCGCACGGCGGTCGCCGCGATCGCCGAGGGGTCGGAGCCGGCATCGCGCTCGGTGACCGCGTAGGCGTCCTTGAGCTCGCCGCGCAGCGCCGGGCGCAGGTAGCGGTCGATCTGCTCGTTGCTGCCGTGCGCCCAGACGTTGTAGGCCTGCGGCACGTGCCAGTGGATCGCATTGGTGGTCCGCCCGTACTGCTCCTCGACCAGCGACCACTCGACCCGGGTCCAGCCCTGGCCACCGTGCTCGACGGCGTGCATGCCGCCCGCCAGGCCGGCGGCCAGCGCCTCGCGCTTGACGTCGGCGATCGTCTCGGCGGGCAGCCGGCCGCCGCGGCGCTCGGCCTCCGGCTCGAGCGGGATCAGCACGTTCTCGGTGAAGCGTCGGGCCCGCGCCTGAAGCTCGAGCGCCGCGCGGCCCAGGCCGACGCCCGCCCTGGGCGGCGCGTCGAACGGGGCGGGGGCCGACTTGACCTCCATCGGCGTCCGAGACTAACATGCGATTGACTACAAGGTCAACAGGAGGCCGGAGCGGCCCTCGACTCGCCGCTCAGCCACCGTTCCCGCCCGGCGCCGCGGCGCCCCGACCCGGTCAGGAGGCCGTCCCTTGAGCCCGCAGCCGATCTCCACCCCGCAGCTCGACCTCGACCCGCGCGACATCGCGCTTACGCAGCGACCGCTCGAGCGCGCGACGATGCTCCCGCCGCGGGCCTTCGTCGGCGCCGACGTGCTCGACTGGGAGCTCGACCGGATCTTTCGCGGCTGGGTCTGCGTCGGCCACCTGTCGTCGGTCGCCGAGCCCGGCGCCTTCGTCACCCGCGAGCTCGGGCCCGACAGCGTCCTCGTCGTCGGCGGCGAGAACGGGCGCCCGCGCGCCTTCCTCAACGTCTGTCGACACCGCGGCGCGCGCGTCGTCTCCGAGCCCGAGGGACGGGTGCGAAAGCGCCTTCAATGCCCGTATCACGCCTGGTCCTACGGGCTCGACGGGGGCCTCGTGGCGGCGCCGCACATGGACGGGGTCGAGGCCTTCGACCGCTCCTGCAACGGGCTGCTGGAGGTCCGTTGCGCCGTGGCCGGCGGGCTGGTCATGATCGACCTGAGCGGTGAGGCTCCGGACGCCGACGAACACGTCGGCGAGCTGCTCTTGCACCTCGACCGCTACCGCCTCGCCTCGCTCGAGCGCGCGGCGAAGATCTCCTATCGGGTCGAGGCGAACTGGAAGGGGATCGCCGAGAACTACAACGAGTGCCTGCACTGCCCCGGGGTCCATCCGGAGCTCAACGCGCTCAGCGACTACCGCAGCGGCGACGAGGTGATCGGGGCGGGCGCCTGGTGCGGCGGCTCGATGACCCTGCGCGAGGACGCGACCACGATGGCCACCCGAAACGGCCACACGAACGGGCGCCCGCCGATCGAGGGCCTCAGCGAGCACGACGCCCGCTCGGTCCTCTACTTCGCCGTGTTCCCGAACGCGCTCGTCTCGCTGCACCCCGACTACGTCATGCTGCACACCCTGTGGCCGCGCGAGCCCGGGCGCACCGACGTGGTCTGCGAGTGGTTCTTCGAGCCGGCGACGATTGCCGGCGACGGCTTCGATCCCTCCGACGCGGTCGACTTCTGGGATACGGTCAACCGCCAGGACTGGCACGTCTGCGAGCTGGCGCAGAAGGGCGTGCGCACGCGAGGCTATCCCGCCGGGCGCTACTCGGCCGAGGAGGTCGACGTGCACGCCTTCGACCTGATGGTCGCCGACCGCTACATGGCCGCGCTGCGCGAGGCCAGCGAGGTGCCCGCGTGAGGGCGCGCGGACGCGGGGGACGCGGGACGAGGGGAGGTCGCGGCCGATGAACGAGATCGCCGCCCGACTCGGCGAGGTCGGCCTGCCCGCGCC
>WHSW01000252.1 GCA_009379895.1 Solirubrobacterales bacterium | reverse complement strand
CGCTTTTCGATCCTCACCCCGGTGCACGACCCCAGCCCCCTCTACCTCGATCGGGCGATCGCCTCGGTGCTGCGCCAGACCGCCGGCGACTGGGAGCTCTGCCTCTACGACGACGCCTCGACGGACGCGGACGTCCGCGAGGTGCTCGCCGCGCACGTCGAGGCGGACCCGCGGGTCCGCCTCGAGCGCGGGGAGCGCTCGCTGAACATCTCCGGGGCCACGAACGCCGCCCTGGCGATGGCGCGCGGGGAGTTCGTGTGCCTGCTCGACCACGACGACGAGATCGAGCCCGACGCGATCGCGACGATCGCGTCGGCGCTCGATCAGCATCCCGAGGCCGACATGGTCTACACCGACGAGGCGACGATCGACGGTGACAACAGCTGGCGCAGCAACTTCCTCAAGCCCGCCTGGTCGCCCGAGTTCTTCGAGTCGAACATGTACACCTGCCACTTCGGCGCGTACCGCCGCGAGATGGTCGAGCGCCTGGGCGGCTTTCGCGGCCAGTGCGACGGCTCGCAGGACTATGACCTCGTGCTCCGCCTCGGCGAGCGCAGCGACCGGATCGTCCACGCCCCGGGGGTGAAGTACTACTGGCGCTTTCACGCGCGGTCGGCGTCGGCAGGCGCCAAGCCGTACGCGTTCGAGGCCGCCGAGCGGGCGCTCGGCGAGCACTTCGAGCGCGCCGGCAGGCCGGGCGAGGCCGAGTCGACGCGGCTCCCGGGCGCCTACCGGCGCACTCCGGTCGAGTCGACCGACCGGGTGGCGGTCGTCCTCGCGGTGCCCGCCGAGCGCCAGGAGGCGGAAGCGATCGCGACCTGCCTGCGCGCGATTGCCGGCGCGCCGGCGGGGCCGGGCGTCGAGCTGATCTGCGCCGCCGCCGGGAGCGGCGCCGCCGATCTCTGCCGGGGGATCGCCGCCGAGCAGAGCATCGAGGCGCTCGTGGTCGAGGGACCGCCCGCCGCGTCCCGAGCCGAGCTCTTCGATCTCGCGGCCGGCGCCGCCGAGGTCGAGGCGTTCGTCTTGCTCGCCGAGCCGGTGGTCCCCGACGACCCGGCCTGGCTCGCCGAGCTGCTCACCCTCGCCGCGATCCCCGAGGTCGGCGTGGTCGGCTCCCTCGGACTCTCGCCCGACGACCGCATCGAGCACGGCGGGGTGGTGATCAGCGAGGGGTTGCCGCTGGTCGCCGACCTCGAGGAGCATCTGACCTTCGACGACCCCGAGTGGTCGAGCCCCACGCAGACCCTCGTGCGCGACTACTCCGCCGCGAGCGGCACCGTCCTCGTCCGCCGCGAGGTGCTCGACCGCCTCGGGGGCCTGGCGGCCCAGGGGTTCGACCAGCTCGCCGAGATCGACCTCTGCCTGCGGGCGCGCGCCGCGGGCCTGCGGGTGGCGGTAACCCCCCTGGCCCGGATGCGGCGCGCAGCGACGCGCTGCGCGGCGGCAGAGACCTCGCTGGCCGAGTTGTTCGCGTTTCAGCGCCGCTGGTGGTCGCGCGGCGTCGACCCCTACTACCACCCGTGGCTGTGCCGCCAGCGAGCCATCCTCACCCACCTGTACCGCTTCCCGCGCTTCCCGCGCCCCGCCCCGCAGGACCACTGGCGGCCCCCGAGCGAGGGTGACGGCGGGCCGGCGCCCGACGCTCTGCCATCCGGGGCGCGCGAGGAGCTCGCGGCAGCGTTCCTGCATGGGGACGGGCTCGAGATCGGGCCGCTGCACTCACCGCTTCGCCTGCCGCCGGGCGCGGCCGCCCGCTACGTCGACCGGATGCCGGTCACCCTGCTGCGCCGCCATTACCCCGAGCTCGCCGCGCTGCCGCTGATCGAGGTCGACATCCTCGACGACGGCGAGCGTCTCGACACGATCGAGGCCGAGTCGCAGGACTTCGTGATCGCCAACCACCTGCTCGAGCACACCGGCGATCCGATCGCGACGATCGGCAACTGGCTGCGCGTCCTGCGCCCGGGAGGCGTCATCTACCTGGCCGTGCCCGACAAGCGCTACACGTTCGACATCGACCGCGAGGTGACCCCGCTCGAGCACATCATCCGCGACCACGAGGAGGGTCCCGAGGTCTCCCGCCGCCGGCACTTCGAGGAGTGGGCGCGTCACGTCGAGGGCGTCTCCGAGGAGCACGTCGGCGAGCGCGCCGACGCCCTCGAGCAAATCGATTACAGCGTCCACACCCATGTGTTCACCGAGCGCGAGCTGCTCGAGCTGCTGATGCACTGCGCCGAGCGCTTCGGCGGCCTGGAGATCGAGGCCCTGCGACGCAACGGGATCGAGACGCTCGTCGTCCTGCGCAAGCCCGACCCCGAGGCCCCCCGCCCCGATCCGACGCCGGCCTACGAGGAGCTGCCGGAGCCGGCCTAGGACCGGCCCGTGCGGCTACTGGTCGCCGGCGATCCGCCGCACGATCCGGCCCAGCACGATCTTCAGCTCGCGGCGCACGGAGCGCAGCCGTGCGATCGCCCGCATCCGTGAACGCTCGCGGGCGCGGCTGATCAGGCGCATCGTCGGCGAGGACTCGATCTCGTCGAGCCGCTGGCTGCGGCCACGCAGCTCGGGCAACTCGGCGACCAGCTGCTCGGCCTCGAGCAGACGGCGGCGCAACTCGGGCAGCTCGGCGACGAGCTCCTCGAGCTCGGCGATCCGCTGGCGCTGGCGCTCGACGAGCTCGACGTCGACTGGCTCGTCCGACTCGGGGGCCGTCGCTTCGACGTCGGGGTTCACGCTCGGAACGTTAGTGGCCTGTCCGGCCGCCCGGGGGCATGCCCGCGGCGGGATGCTCGCAGGGCGCCGCCCGATCGCTCCGAGCCGATCGCAAGCATCTACGATCCGACGCCGTGACCGAGATCGAATTCGTCCTCGCACGGCGCCAGAACGCCTTCTTCGCGGAGCTCGCGACGATCCTGCGCGACGAGCTGCGCGCGCTCGGCGTCACGGCCGAGATCAGCCCCGACGGCTTCTCCGCGCCCCGGCCCGGGCTCGTCCACGTGCTCATCCCCCCGCACGAGTACGCCGCGCTCAACGGCGGCGAGCTCCCCCCCGAACCCCTCGCGCGAACGATCTTCATCTGCGCCGAGCCGCCGGCGAGTCCCTGGTTCGAGGGCAACGTGCGCCTCGCGCCGCGCGCCGGCGCGATCTTCGACATCAACGCCGCCGCGGTCGAGACCTTCCGCGCGCTTGGCATCGACGCCCACCACCTGCCGCTCGGCTACACCCGCAGCTGGGACCGCTTCGAGGCAAGCGCCGAGCGCGACATCGACGTCGCCTTCCTGGGGTGTGCGACCTACCGGCGATCGGAGGTCCTCGCGGGCCACGCGACCGCCCTCGCGCGCCACCGGTGCGAGCTGGTCATCTCCGACAACGATTCGCCCAACCCCGCCACCTCGGCGAGCTTCGTCGCCGGCGAGGACAAGTGGGGGCTGCTCGGCCGCGCCAAGCTCCTGCTCAACGTGCACCGGTCCGAGTTCCCGCCGTACTTCGAATGGGTACGGATCCTCGAGGCGATCCACTGCGGCGCCGTCGTCGTCAGCGAGCGCTCGTCGCACTACGCCCCGCTCGAGCCGGGCCGACACTTCGTCTCGGGCGCCGCGCAGAACCTCGCCACGCTGGCCGAGGAGCTGCTCGCCGACGACGATCGCCGAACCGAGATCCAGCTCGCCGCGCACGAGTTCATTCGCGAGCGGCTGCCGCTGCGCGACTCGGCGGCGCGGCTCGCGGCGGC
>WHSW01000251.1 GCA_009379895.1 Solirubrobacterales bacterium | reverse complement strand
CTTGGCGTCGATCCCCAGCGGGTAGAGCTGGTGCAGGCCGGCGAACGCGAGCTCGATCTCAGACTGAACGCCGACCGCCCGCAACAGCAGCAGGTCCGACGCCGAATCGATCGCGTACTCCAACAGCGCGGTCTTGCCGATGCCCGGCTCTCCGCTCACCACGAGGGCGCCGCTCTTCCCCGAGCGCGCCGCGGCGAGCAGCCGGTCGAGGGCGGCGCACTCGGCGTCGCGGCCGCGCAGGGCTATTCCCCCTTTCACAGACGTAAGCGCAACCTACACCCCGCGCCGCACCGTACCGTACCGGGCGGCATCGGCCGGCGGCAGCGAGACTGGCCAGTCCCACTGGCGTCCTGGCGGATGCGAAGGCAGCGCCTCCGCGAGACGCTCGCTGCCGTCAAACCACCCGACCGAAAGGACCTCACCATGGCCCCCACGATCGTTCTCGTCCACGGCGCCTTCGCCGACTCGTCGAGCTGGAACGGCGTCATCGACCCCCTCGAAGGCGCCGGCCACCCCGTGATCGCCGTCGCCAACCCGCTGCGAAGCGTCGCCGCCGACACCGAGGCCGTGGGCGACGTGGTTCGGTCGATCGACGGGCCGCTCGTCCTGGTCGCCCACTCCTACGGCGGCGCCGTGATCTCCAACGTCGCCGCCGACGCCGGCGAGATCACCGGTCTCGTCTACGTCAACGGCTTCGCGCCGGACGCCGGTGAGAGCGCCTTCACGCTCGCAGGGATGTTCCCGGGTAGCACGACCGGAGACTCGGTGCGACCGATTCCGCGCAGCGACGGCACGACCGACCTGGCGATCGCGCAGGAGCTCTTCCACGACAACTTCTGCGCCGACGTGCCGGAAGCGCAGGCCAGCCGGATGGCGGTCACGCAACGACCGGCTACCGCCGAGGCGCTGTACGAGCCCTCCGGCGAGCATTCGCTGTGGAAGCAGGTGCCGTCCTGGTTTCTGATCGGCGAAGAGGACCGCATCATCCCCGCCGCCGTCCATCGCTTCATGGCGGAACGCGCCGGCGCGCGGCGCACGATCGAGATCCCGGGCGCATCGCATGCGATCTCCGTCTCACACCCCGAGGCGACGGCTGATCTGATCCTCGAGGCCGCGGCGGTGCCCGTCGCCGCCTGAGCGGCCCCCGCGCAGACCACCCCCACGATCGAGAAGGAGATGCACATGTTCACCATCACCACCGGGCCGCCCCTCGTCCTCGTGGCGGGCGCGTGGCTGTTCCTCGCGCTCCTGCTGTTCCCGCCGTTCGCCCTCCTGTTCGCGTTGGCGATCGTCGTCCTGGGCGCGGCGGTGCTCGTCGGCGCGCTCGGCGCGATCGCCGCCACACCGTTTTGGGTCGTGCGGCATCTGAGGGCGGTCCGGGCACGCCACGCGACGTCGCGGGTGGTTGTCCAGCCAGTCCCCGCGGAGCCGCATGCCAGCAGCCCAATCACAACCGGTCCGGAGGCCAGCCATGCATGAGACGGACCTCGCGAATTTCCTCGACCTGGCCGACCGTCGCAGGCGGTTCCGCTGGCAAGGAGAGGTGTGCGGACCCGGGTCGAGCGGCGTGAGCGTGGTCGATCCCACCGGCGGCGCTCCCGACCTGCTGGACCGCCTGACGCCGATTTCCTCGGCCCGGCCGATATCCCGCCGAAACGCCCGGCTTCGGCCAGGACGCGAAGGCGCCGCTCGACGGGGCCCCCTGAGGAGTCTGGAGACAAGCCATGGCACGGCGTCGAGGATCCCGCCCGCGGGCATCCTCGAATCGGCCAACCGGCCAGGCTCAGTGGCTGGTCATAACGTCAAGCCCCTCACCGAGGCGGACCGCAGGGACGCTGCCGAGCTGGGTGCGTGAGGTGATGTCGAGCTTGGCGAAGACCTTGTGCAGGTGGTACTGGACCGTGCGCGAGCTGATGAACAGCTGCGCGCCGATCTCGGGGTTCGAGAGACCGCCCCGGGCGAGCCTGGCGATCTGCGCCTCCTGGCGCGTGAGGTCGTCGCGCGTCTCCACGCTCCGCTCGCGCGCGGTTTCGCCGCTCGCCTGGAGTTCGCGACGAGCGCGCTCGGCGAAAGCCTCGGACCCGAAGCGGCTGAACGATTCGTGAGCGGCCGGAGTTGCTCGCGAGCGTCCGCGCGGCGCTTCTCGCGTCGCAGCCATTCCCCGTAGACGAGCCGAGCCCGGGCGAGCTCCACGGCGATCCGGGTGCGCTCGAGCCGCTCGATCGCCTCGCGGTAGAGGGCGTCGGCAACATCGCCCTCGCTCACCAGCGCCCGTGAGCGTGCCAGGACACCGAGAGCCCAGTCGGTGCCCGCGGCGCGCGTCCGCTCCTCCAATCGGGGCAGCGCGGCGGCGCCGACCTCGGGCCTGCCGGAACGAGCTTCCGCCTCGATGAGCTCGGCGAGCGACCAGCCAGCGTACCCCTGGTCGTCGTCCTGGCTGCCGCGCTGGGCGCCGTCGATGGCGGCCTCGTAGCGGCCCAAGCCGTTGTTGAGCACGGCGGTGGCATATCCGGCCAGGGCCAGCACCCTTCCCTCTCCCCGCGCGTTCGCGTTTTCAAGACCGGCGTTGATGAGCTCCAGTGCCTCGGCCTCGGCGCCACGCCAGGCGCCGAGGAGGAGCCGGGCGCACACCAGGCCCGCGTTGCCGGTCGCGGCCGTAATCGCGTCCGCCTCCTGGATCAGCGCCGAGGCCGCGGCGAACTCCCCACCAAACAGATGCACGCCCGACAAGTGCGGGAGGGCGACGGGAAGCATGGTCAGCGCTCCAGCCTCCCGAGCCAGTCGCACCGCGCGTGTGGCGAGCGCGTGGAACCCGTCGTCGTCCCACAATTCGAACACCGTCATCGACTGGACGACCGGACACAGAACGAGCCAGCGCATGATCTCTTGGTGACCATCCAGAGCCTCGTTCCTGAACGCGTCGAGGGCTACCCGTAACGGCGCGCCGCCCGCGCGAGGTCCCTCCGTGAACCGCGTTGCCATTCCGTTAAGAACGAGGTCGATCGATCGCGGTGCCCCCGGGGTCGCGGGCGCGGCTCGGGCTGCCTCGGCGGCCTTGCGCACGCCGGAATCGGCGTAGAGACGACCCGCGTAGACAGCCGCGCCAAGGGCCTCGAGGTATGTCTCGCGCGCCATCGCCGGATCGAGCGGTTCGAGCTGCCTGGCCGCATCGAGAAGTAGCGGGGGAGCGTCCCTCCCCCGCGTGCGGGCGTAGACGATCTCCGCGCGCAGGCGGGCGAGCCGGGCGCACTGCAGCTCGTCGAGCGGGCACATTTCTGCGACCGCCAGGAGCTCGTGTGCAGCCTCCAGGGCCGCCGCCTCGAACTTGGCCTGGGCGGCGGCCAGCGCCCGGCCGCCGCGACGGGCCGGATCCGGGGTCAGCTCGGTTGCACACTCGAGAAAGGCGGCCGCCGCCGCGACACCGCCACGAGCTCGTGCCCGGTCGGCAGAGCGCTCGAGCTCGCCGGCCAGCTCCTCGTCGGGCCCGACCGCCGCCTGCGCGCGGTGCCACGCACGCCGATCGGGGTCCGCGGCCGGATCGGTTGCCTCGGCGAGCGCCCGGTGCACCTCACGGCGCTCCGGCACGGGCGCCGCCCGGTAGATGGCCGAGCGCACCAACGGGTGACGTAACCGGACCCTTCCGCCGAGCTCGATCAGGCCGGCGGTCTGGGCCGGCTCAGCCGCATCCCCGTCGAGCCCGAGTCGCTTCGCCGCTCGCCACAACAGCGCCACATCGCCGACCGGCTCGGCCGCCGCCGCGAGCAGGAGTCGTCGCGTCTCGCCCCGTAG
>WHSW01000250.1 GCA_009379895.1 Solirubrobacterales bacterium | reverse complement strand
GCCGTCAGGAGGAGGGTGGCGACGACGGCGAGCACGATCAGCATGCCCACCCCGTCGCCGACGATCGCGCTCACCCACCCGGGCGGCTCCTCGCTGCCGACGACGCTGTCGATCACGAACGCGGTCGGCCACGGCTGCGCGACGGCGGCGGCGGCGATCACGATCGTGGACAGCACCGAGAGCACCGCGAATTTGCGGTACGGGCGCAGGTAGGGCAGCAGGCGCGGCAGCAGCTTCCAGTCGCGACGCAAGGCGCCCTTGGTCGGCCGCTCGCCGACCAGCGCCTCGATCTGCGCCGCCTCGTCGCTCTGCGCAGTCTGTTGCTCGCTTCGCGCGGTCTCTTCCTCGCGGCGCGCGCCCTCGCGGCGCGCGGTCTCTTCGTCGCTTCGCGCAGGCGGGCCCTTGCTTCGCGCCGTCTGTTCGTCGCTTCGTCCGGTCATGAAGAGGTCTCACCCTTGGCCAGCATGCGGGCGGGAAGGCGGCGGGCGCGGATTGCGCCCTGGGCGAGGCTAGCGGCCGGCAGCATGAAGACCACGGCGAGCACCGGGCTGAAGGCGGTGGCCACCAGTCCCGCGACGAGCCCGGCGGCGAGCAGCCGCGGCCGCGGGCGCGGTCGGATCCGAATCTGCACGAAGCCCTCGGGATGGCTGCTCGTCTGCAGCTCGCCGCGGACCAGCGGCGACAGGGCCAGGCTTGCGTCGCAGTCCTCCCAGCCGCTTGGGTGCATGGCGCGGATTCCGCGGCAGCGCAGCGTGCCGACCAGGGCGGCGGCGAGCTCGGAGCGCGGACGGTCCTCGGGAACGACCACGATCCCGCCGCGCACGCGCTGCACGGGCGTCGGCAGCGCCTGGCGCGAGGCAAGGCCGCGGAGCGCGGGCTGGCGATGGCGGTTGCGCGCCCACCAGCGCACCAGCGGCTGCAGGAGGTGATGGACGGCGACGCTGGCGCGGAAGCGCAGGCGGCCGCGCGACATGTCCCGCGGCGGTTGAGCCTTCGCCACATCGATCCCGCCGAGCACCGCGAGGAAGGCGATCGCGACCAGGGCCGGCGCCGCCAGCCACCCCGAGAGCGCGGCGAGCGGCGCGGTCAGCACGAGCAGGGCCGCGATCGGCACGCCGACCTGATGGACGAGATCGAGCGCATGGCCCTCGGCGTGGTAGACGGACTGATAGGCGGCGGCGCCGTAGGCGCCCCGGTAGATCCGCTGCTGCCGCAGGGGAGCCGTGAGCGAGTTGTAGATGCGCCCCCGCCAGCGCGCGGTCCCCGCGGGCGTGAAGCGCTCGGGATGGCGCGCCTCGACGAGCGCCTCGCTGCGTCCGTAGGTCCGCTGCTGGCGCAGGTACTCCCGCAGGCCCGAACGCCGGTGATGCCAGACGAGGGCGGCCGGGTGAAAGCCGATCTTCCAGTCGCGCGCCAGGGCCTTCCAGCAGAGATCGACGTCGTCGCCCGCCGCCGCGTAGACCGGGTCGAAGCCCCCGACCTCGGACAGGACCAGCTTCCAGAACGCCATGTTGCAGCCGGGGACGTGCTCGGCGCGGTCGTCGTCGGTGAGCACGTGAACCGGCCCGCCGGGGGAGCGCGCGACGACCTGGGCGCCGGCCGGGTCGTCGTCCGGGGGCAGGTTCGGCCCTCCCGCCCCGCCGACGTCGGGCCTGTCCATCGCCAGCGCCAGGTAGTAGGGCCACTCGGGCGTCGGATAGGCGTCGGCGTCGAGGTATGCGATCAGGTCGCCCCGTGCGGCGCGAAAGCCCTCGTTCCGGGCGATCGCGAGCCCGCTGTGGGGGATCCGAAGCAGTCGCGCCCGCAGGTAGCGCCGGGCGATCTCGGCGGTGGCGTCCCGCGAGCCGTCGTCGACCAGGATCACCTCCAGGGAGGGGTAGTCGAGGGCGCACGTGTGCGCGAGGCATTCGTCGAGCGTGTCCGCGGAGTTGTGGGCGCAGATCACGACGCTCACCCGCGGCCAGTCGAAGTCGAGGTCGCGAACCGTGCGCTGGTTCCAGCGGGTCACCGTCTCGAGCGCCGGCCGCGGGGAGCGGTTGGCGCGCGTCAGTCCGAATGGCCAACCCTCGACCCGCTCGCCGCCGACCCACCACTCGTCGGTCCACGAGAAGACACACGTGCCCGCCACTCCGCGCTCGAGCGCCGTCTCGAGCTGCCAGTCGAGGGCCTCGGCCTGCTGGCGCTCACCGTCCGCCCCGTCGCCAGCCGGAATCCCGAGCTCGCCGAGGACGAGCGGGCGGTCGCCGGCCAGATGGTGAAGGCGGGTCAGATAGCGGCGGAAGTCGCGCTGCCGCTCCAGGAAGACGTTGAACATCAGGAAGTCGAGGCTCTCGAGTGGCAGGTACTCGGCGGTCGGGTAGTTGGCGTAGGTGAGCAGCTGCTCGGGGTCCTCATCGCGAGCGACCTCGACGAGACCCCGGATCGCGTCGGCGATCGGGCGGGTTCCGTACCAGCGCAGCACGTCGGCCGGCACCTCGTTGCCCAGCGACAGCCCGAGGATGCGGGGGTCTCCGGCCAGGCGGCGCGCCGCCTCGCGGACCTCGCGACGCGCCTCGCGCGCGACCCGCCGCCGCTCGCGTCGGAGCTGCCCAGCAGGTAGCGCCAGTCCGGGTAGAAGACCCCGGCGAGGACGCGCATCCCGTGCTCGCCGGCGATCTCGAGCAGGTCGTCGGGCGGCAGCGTGTAGGTGCGGACGACGGTGAAGCCGACCTCGCGCATCGCCGCCATGTCGTCCTGCATCCGATGCCAGTCGGGAAATTGCGCGCCGTCGGTCCGTGGGGCGAAGGTGCCGTAGGTGACGCCGCGAAAGGCGAATCGCTCCGCACCGGCGGCGAAGAGCTTTCCGTCGAGGCGAATCCGGTCGGCGGGGTCCGCCGGCGTGGCGAGCCGCGTGCGCTCCTCGACGACCCCGTTCTGGGGCGCTCGAGGCGGTTCGGTTGCGATCGTGTTTGTCGCTGTCCTTGTCGCCGTAGCCCCCTTCCTCCTTGCCGCCGACCGATTCGTTTGAGACTGAGACCGCCCGTGGTCACCCTCGCGTTCTCGCGGGCGGAGGCCCGTGAGTGCACGGGACCCTGTTTAGAACGACCGATGGCCCAGAGAAGTAACGACCTAACGGCGGGTCGCTAACAGCTGCTCGGCCTTGCGGGCGCGAGGTCAGCCGTTTCCATGCCCATCTCCGCCGCTCTGTCTGGGGGCCGTGGCGGACTGCCCTGGGGCCGTGCCGGACTGGCCGGGTGCGGTGCTGCTCTGTCCGGGCGCTGTGGCGCTCTGGCCCGGGGCTGTGGCGCTCTGGCCGGGCGCCGTGGCGCTTTGGCCGGGCGCCGTACCGCTCTGGCCGGGCGGGCTGCCGCTTTGCCCCGGCGCCGTGCCGGACTGCCCGGGCGTCGATTCGGCGGGGGCTGCGCTCGCCTGCCAGGATGGAGTCCCGGCCGAGGCGGTCTCAATCGCCGGCGCCTGGCCCGAGGGGGCCGCGACCTGATTCGAGCCGCCGGCCGTAAGTCCCTGATTCGAGGATGCGCCACCCGCCGGGTGCGAGCCGACAGAGGGCTCGCCGTCGTTGCTGCCCGCGACCGGGGAGCGGCTACGAGCGGCGGGACTCGGCTGAGGCGCCCCGACCAGACCGCGCAGGCTCGGCAGATCTCGCGATCGCAGCGGGGGGCTCACCGGTCCCCGGGGCGCCGCTCGAGCCCGCCTCGAGCCGGCCACCGGCGTAGACGCCGGCACCAACCGCCAGCGTCGCGACGCCGAGCTTCAGGGCGCCGCTGGCGACGAGACCAGCGGTGCCCCCCGCGGCCGTGCCTCCCGCGGCT
>WHSW01000024.1 GCA_009379895.1 Solirubrobacterales bacterium | reverse complement strand
TCGCCTCGGCCTGCGCACGCAGCCGCTCGGGCTCTGCGGCCGTGACCGTGAACGCATCGGGCGCCTCGCCCATCGTCCGGATCACGATCAGCTGGCGCAGGTGGGCGAGCAGGTCGCGGGCGAACTGGGTCACGTCGCGCCCCGAGCGCCCGAGCCGCTCGCTCGTCTCGAGCGCCGCGCGACCGTCGCCGGCCGCGATCGCGTCGGCGGCGGCCAGGATCAGCTCGGCGTCGGCGACGCCGAGCACCGCGAGCACGTCCTCGGTGTCGACGCTCTTGCCGGTGTAGGAGACGAGTTGGTCGAGGGTGCCGAGCGCGTCGCGGAAGCTGCCCGAGGCGGCGCGGGCGAGCGCCGCGACGGCGCCGTCGGAGGCCTCGATCCCCTCGGCCGCGGCGACCCGGTTGATGACCTCGGCGATCTGCTCGAGCGAGGGGCGCTGGAAGTCGAACCGCTGGCAGCGATCGACGATCGTCGCCATCACCTTGTGGGGCTCGGTGGTGGCGAGGATGAAGGCGGTGTTCGGCGGCGGCTCCTCGAGCGTCTTCAGAAAGGCGTTCCAGGCCTCGCGGGTGAGCATGTGGGCCTCGTCGAGGATGTAGACCTTCCAGCGGCCGGCCGCGGGCGCGTAGCCGACCCGCTCGCGCAGGTCGCGGATGTCGTCGACCGAGCGATTGGAGGCGGCGTCCATCTCGATCACGTCGAGCGAGGTGCCGGCCGCGATCGCGACGCACGACTCGCACCGCCCGCACGGGGTCACGGTCGGGCCCTCGACGCAGTTCAGCGAGCGAGCGAGGATCTTCGCCAGCGACGTCTTGCCGGTCCCGCGCGAGCCGACGAACAGGTAGGCGTGATGGACCCGATCGCGCTCGACGGCGTTGCGCAGGGTGCGCACCACGTGCTCCTGGCCGACGACCTGGTCGAAGGCCTGCGGGCGGTGGCGGCGGTAGAGGGACGTCTCGCCGGTCACTCGGGCCGAGTCTAGCGGCGAGTCGGGCGCCCTCCGGTCCGTTCTCGGAGCCTCCCGAGCGACCGGCCTCGATGCATCGACCGACCGCCCACCGGGTAGCGTGCTCCGACCGATCGGCAAGCGATACCCCGAAGGAGATCAGCAGCGATGAAGCAAGCGAAGTCCCGCCTCGCGCGCGTGGCGCTGGCCGCGGTCGCGGCCCTCGCGGTCACGGTGACCGCGGCGGTCCCGGCCCACGCCGCCGAGAAGCCGAAGACGAAGGTCAAGATCACCAAGATCAAGAGCTCGAAGGCCAAGGGCACGGTGAGCTCCAAGGTGCGCCGCTGCGAGAAAGCCCGCAAGGTCAAGCTCTACCTGATCGACGAGTACACCAACATCAGGGTCGGCAAGGCGAAGACCAAGCGATCGGGCAAGTGGAAGGTCAAGGAGAGCCTCGAGCCGGGCCGCTACTACGCCAAGGCCAAGAAGAAGAAGATCCGCGTGCACGGCAAGAAGGTCACCTGCAAGGCCGACGAGTCGCCGGCGGCGCGGCTGCGCTGAGGGCTCAGCGCCGGCGGGCCGCCCGCGGAGCGCGCTCGGCGCGCGCCGGCGGACGGCCTCGGCGCGCCCGTTGGCGAGGGCTTGGAGCGCGCCCCGCTGAAGAATGACCGTGCGGGCCCGACCTCGAGAATGGTCCCCGGGCGTGCCCGCCGTGGCTGGCTCGGGTCAGGCTTACCCGCGGCACATGCTCGGCACCGCTTAAGGCTGCTTCCTTCCGGACCTGACCTGATTCGCGGACGCGCATTGCGCGGGACCTGGCCGTCAACACCGCCCGCGGCGTACTGGCCCCGATGGCCACGACCCTCGGTCGAGCGTTCGGCCCCGCTAGAGCGGATTGCGGGTACAGGGCACCGCTAATTCCCCGCCTAGCACGGTCGCGTCACATGCTACCGGCGCAAGCGCCGTGCATGGTTCCTCCCGCCGTTAAAGGAATCGCGCCCGGCGCCGATCAAGGCCTCCATGGCGCCTCGAGGCCATTCGGTGGCATTTCGCCTTCTGGGCGCGTTCTCCTTCCTGGCCGCGCTCGCCCTCGGCGCGGCGGCGCCGGCCGGCGCGGCGATGCACAGCACCAAGCTCGCCCCCGGCCTCTGCGAGACGAGCGGGGGCGGTCGGTTCGTGGCTGTCCCCGGCTTCCCGGGGGAGCGAATCGACCGGCGCCTGCTGACCGACATCCGCTGGCTCGAGCGGCGCTTTCCCATCTACATCACCGACGGCTACTCGAGAGACGACGTGCACGCCGCCGGCGGCGAGCACCCGATCGGCCTCGCCCTCGACATCGTCCCCGACAAGACCGCCGGCGGCCGTTGGTCGGACATCGACCGCCTCGCCCGCTGGGCGGAGCCGCGGCAGGACCATCCCCGCCAGCCGTTTCGCTGGGTCGGCTACGACGGCGACGCCGGCCACGGGCGCGGCAACCACCTGCATCTCTCGTGGGGTCACTCGGTGGCCAAGAACCGTCCCGGCCATCCGGTGCGGACCGTGTACACGATCCGCTGCCCGCGGGGCGTGACGCCGGCGCCCCCACCCGCGCCGCCGGCCCCGACTCCGCCGACCCCCCCGCCCCCGCCGACGCCCGCGCCCGAGAGCAATCCGCCGGTCGGCGGCGTCAAGGCCGGTGGCGGGCGCGGCGGCTCGGGCAGCGGTGGGGTCGGCGCCAAGCCGTGGCGCCGTCCGCCCGTGGTCGAGAGCGGCGGCGTCGGCATCCGCGATTGAGGCCGACGCTAGGCGCGTCCGGCGCCGCCGGTGACCCCGAATAGGGTGGGCCCTCATGGACATCGTCCTCGCCCTCCTCGCCGCCCTCGTCTTCGCCCTGGGCACCGTGCTGCTCCAGAAGGCGGGAATGGCCGAGCCCGCCGGCGGATCGACCAGCGGGCTGCTGCTGCGGATGGCGCGACGGCCCGTCTGGCTGGCGGGGATCGCCGCCGACGCGCTCGGCTTCGTCCTGCAGGCCGTCGCGCTGACCATCGGTCGCCTCGCCGTCGTCCAGCCGGTGCTGGTCGCGAGCGTCGTGTTCGCGCTGCCCCTCGGAGCGAAGCTCACCGGTCAACGCGTTCATCGCATCGACGTGCTGGCGGCCCTGCTGGTCACCGTCGCCCTGGTCGCCTTCCTGACGATCGCCGACCCCTCGGGCGGTCGCGACGACGCCCCGCTCGGCCATTGGCTGATCACCGGCGCCGTGATCGCAGTCTTCGTCGTGCCGCTCGTGTTCCTCGCCGGCGGGCGGGCGCCGACGACGAAGGCGGCGCTGCTCGGCACGGCGACCGGCATCCTGTTCGCGCTCACCGCGGCGCTCACCAAGGCCGCCGCCGACAAGTTCGACGACGGCCTCTTCGAGATCCTCACCCACTGGCACCTCTACGCGCTGATCGTCGTCGGCTATATCTCGATGACGCTCAACCAGATCGCGCTCGGGACGGGGGCCCTGGCGCCGGCGATCGCGACCTGCCTGGCGATCGATCCGGTGGTCAGCGTCCTGATCGGCACGACCCTGCTCCAGGAGTCGCTGCACGAGACGCCCTTGGGAATCGTCGCGACCGTGCTCTCGCTCCTGGTCGCCCTCGGCGCGATCGCCGTGCTGGCCCGCTCCCAGGAGGGCGGCGCCGCCACCAAGCCCGGCTCGGGCAGCGCCGCACCCCCGCAGCAGGCGGCCGCGGCCGGCATCTAGAATCGCGCCCGGAGGGCGCGTAGCTCAGTGGGAGAGCGCTCGCTTCACACGCGAGAGGTCGCTGGTTCGAAACCAGCCGCGCCCATGACATCGGTGTATTCAAGCCGTTTGCATTGTCGTGAGCGAGCGGTCAAATCGCTTCCGAACTCTCACCGAACATCCGCGCCGAGACGGTCCGGACGCAGGCACGGATCTCGCTCGATGCGGGCGATCGCTCGCGAGTCGAGCGAGCGGGCACGCTTCGGCTGAGGAACGCGGCGACCGCGGCTCTAGGGTTCCGCGGGTGGCCTCAAGAGATCGCGAAGCCATTCCGCCATCTCGGCCTCGCTCCACTGGCCTGAGGCGACAGCGAGCATAGCCCGCTCCGCATCATCAACGGCCGGCGTCGGCTCCAAGCGCCAACGTTGATCTCGACGAACAGCCGCAGTGCTACCCAAGCGGCGCGCTTGTTCCCATCAGGCAGAGGATGGTTCTTCGCCAGCCGAACGACGAGCACCGCCGCCTTGTCGACGAAGTCAGGATAGAACTCGGTCTCGTCGAAGATGCCCGCCGGCGCGTGCAGGGCCGAGTCGGCGAGCCCTAGATTCGGCGCTCTCATCACCGTCTCGGCATCGAGGCCAGTGACCTCAACCGCGATCGCGACGTAATCGGCAAGGCCGAGGTAGCGGACGCTCACTTAGCGAGCCGCTCGAGCAGCTCGCGGTCCTCCTCGATGATCCGCCGCAGGCGGGCCTTGAACTCAGGATCCTTGCGCCGCCGCTCGACCGCCGCTCGAAGCGCCTCCTTCACGGTCTCGTTGAGGCTCTTACCCTCGGCGCGGGCAAGCGCCTCGGTATCGGCGGCGAGATCCTCGTCGAGGCGCACGGTCATGTTCTTCGGCATGGTGGCACGGTATCATAATACCGACGAACGAGGCACACGCAGTCGCGCCCTACCTCGGGCTTCTGCCCGTCGCGTGGAAGGGGCAGCGATGCGAGGGCTCGATGTCGAAGCTGAAGGCCGGCGAGGCTCGACCCCATCCAGAGGCGGCGGCGCTCCACATCTGGCCTTCTGGTCGGGCGGTCATCTTCCCGGACGTCATCTTCCAGTTGCGCCCCTCACCCGCCCGTCGGTGGCTCTCGAAACCGCCAGCGCGTCGGGACGAGCGTCTCGTCAATGGGAAGGCCGAAGGCGATGGTCGGCGTGACCTCGTATACGTCGTACGGGGGCGGACCCGCGGTCGGGGCTCCCCCGGCATTATGGAAGGCACCCTGGCGGACGGTGACCCGCCTCGAGCTCGACTCCGTTGGCTTCGATCATCCGCTCGGCCACGTTCGTCCCTCATCGTTCTCGTACTCCCGGAGCCGAACGTCGCGAGCGCGCGAGCCCTGACCAGCAGTCAGCGTCCCTTCCGGTAGCTCACTCGCTCAGTACAGCACCGACGGGAACCAGGAGCCCCGCGGCTCCTAGTACTCGTCGTGGCGGCAGATCCACATGTCCGGCGGGTCGCCCTCGTCGCGTCCCTTCGGCGCCCGGTCCAGCAGCCCGTAGAAGCCCATCATGAATTCGAGGCCGCGTTCGGCGGTCGAGTACGTGTGGTAGACGACGCCGTCGGAAAGCACGAAGGAGCTCAGCCCCGGTGCCTCGGCCAGGTATCCGGCGGGATCTGTCCCGCACGCGGTCGCAAGCTCGGGAACGGGACCGAGTTCGCCGCCTTCCAGGAACGGCTTCAGCTCCTCCTCGGTGTGTGAAGCTCCGAAGTCGAAGTTGAACTCAGTTCCCGCCGACGAGACCCACGGAAGGCTCCAGCCCATGCGCTGCTTGTACGCCTGCAGCCTCTCCAGCGGCGCGCGAGAGATGCAGAGGAACGTCACGTCGCGCGCATTCAGGTGCGGCACGGCGCCGTCGTAGCTGTCCGCCCCGGACGAGCAGACCGGACAGCCCGCCTCGTAGGCGGGGCCGAACATGAAGTTGTAGACGATCAGCTGCGAGCGCCCGTCGAAGAGCTCCGCAAGCGTCTTCGTTCCCTCCTCGGTCTCGAAGCTGTACTCCTTCTCGACCCGCACCCACGGCAGCTCTCGCCGCTGCCGTGAGAGCTCGTCGTTGCGTCGGGTCAGCTCCTTCTCCTGTGCGAGCAGCTCCTCGCGGGCGGCAAGCCACTCCTCGCTCGTTCCTACCTTGTGCTCCGTCATCGCTCTGCCTCCTTTGTCGCTAGTCCCCACTGGTCGAGCTCACCGTGGCCGCCGGGCCGAGCCGCTCCAGCAGACTCGCCGACAGCTCGTCGGTGAGGGTCGGCGGCGTGTTCGTCATGGCTTCGGCGTACGCCAGCACCTCCCGTTCCAGCGGCGTGAACACGTCCGACTCCCGCCAGCGCGGCACCTGGCTCGCCTTGGTCAGGTCCAGGTTCTGGTTTTCAGGGCCTGGAAGTAGTTGATGTCGAGGCACCAGCTGCAGCCAACCTATGCCGCGACGGCCAGGTGCGTGAACGTCTTGTGGAGCCTGCGTTGTCGGCGAGGGCGCCCGTGGGTCGCGGCTCAGACGTACCTTTCGCTCGGGACGAAGGCCCTTGAGGCGGCTCGCGGCTACCTGGAGCGTAGAGGTCAATTGCTTCGACTTCCAGACGTCGCAGGCTCTGCTCGCATCGACGCGAAGGGGACGCCGGATCTAGGGATCCATATACGCGACCGTCGTTGTCCCATACGCGTGAACACTTCATAAAGACCATCGGCTTGCGATCGTCGGGAAGCTGGCGCTGGTCGATCGTGATTGGGTCGGGCTGCGATCTGGGGATCGGGTGCATGCTTCTTCCAGGAGCGCGCCCTCGCCCACGTCGTCGGGGTCGTGGCGCCCGGGACCATGGGCTGGGCGGACAGCGGTTCGTGATCGGTCATGCCTTCCTCCCGAGGCGAGTTGCGGCGGCGGTGTGCTCCAGGATCGCGGGCGGCGGGATGTTCTGGTTTCGCCGCAGGACGTTGCCCGGGTCGAAGACGCCCTTCAAAGCCCGGAGACGGTCGAAACCGCCTTCCCCGAACGCCGCGCGCACGCGCTCGAGCGGCTCGTCTGCCTGCATGTAGTTCAGATATCCCCCGCTCACCGACCATGGCTCGAGGGCGGCCGCGGTCTCGCGCGCCCAAGCGACCTGCTCCTCGTCGTGCTCCGGCTCCTGCCAGGTCGCCATCACTGTGACGTTGAATGCCGCGCCGCGATAACCGAGCGCCGCGGAGGCGGGGTCGACGTCCTTCGGAGCCCCGTGCAGCGACTCGATCAGCACCTGGCCCGCGGGCCGGCCGAGCGCGGTCATCCGAGCGAGCAGAACATCGATCAGCTCGTCGGGCAACTCGCTTACGAAATGGCCCTTCCAATAGTGTCGGTCGACTCCGTAGCCAGCGTCGAAGACCCGTTGTTGAGCGAGGAATCCGTGCTCGCGCACGGCGTCATCGAGGAGCCCTGGCGCCGAGCGCAGCCCGGCCAGCTGGTTAGGGTCGGTCCTGGGGCCCGTGAAGCAGGGTGCGACTACGAGGACCGGAGTCAGCGAGGCATCTAGCCCGAGGATCGCCTGGCAGCTGAGCTCGCGTGGCGCGGCGGCGGTCAGATCGCGGTAGCGGCGGAGGGTGTCCGATACTCCGTCGCCTGCGTAGACGAGCCGCCCACCGACGACACGCTCGAGCGGATGGAGCCGGAACTCGAGCCGCGTCGCGACGCCGAGGTTGCCGCCGCCGCCGCGCAGACCCCAGAGCACCTCCGGGTTCTCGTCGGCGCTGCCGCGGACGGCCTCGCCCGCCGGGGTGACGAGCTCAGCCGCGAGCAGGTTGTCGCAGGTGAGGCCGTGCTGCGCGGTCAGGTGGCCGATCCCGCCGCCGAAGGTGAGCCCCGCGACCCCGGTCGATCCGACGACCCCGCCCGGCGTGACGAGCCCGGACGCCTGAGTCGCGGCGTCGAAATCGAGCCAGGTCGCGCCGCCCTCGGAGCGCGCGAGCCGCTCGTCGGCGTCGACCTCGACGCGGCGCATCAGCGTCAGGTCGATCACGAGCCCGCCGTCGCAGACGCAGTGCCCGGCGGGATTGTGCCCGCCGCCGCGCACCGCGACCTCGAGCTCGTGCGCCCGCGCGAAGTCGAACGCTGTCGCCACGTCGCCGGCGCCGCGGCAACGCGCGATCACCGCCGGCCGGCGATCGATCATCGCGTTGAAGCACCCGCGAGCTTTGTCGTAGGCGGCATCGCCGGGGGCAAGCGCGTCGCCGGCGACCGAACCGCGCAGCTCGGCCAGGCCTTCCTTGACGCGCTCGGCGTCGGGCATCTCCAGGCCGCACCTTCGCATGGGATCGGCCGGATGGGCTTTCCGGGGCAGGCTCACGCGCGCGGGTTTGAAGAACGCCTGGGCATTGGCGGCGGTCCTTCGCGGATCACACCACGGACCTGGTCGACCGACACCGGATTCCACGGGAACGCGACCAGGCCCCACGTGGCACCAGCCGCCGCGAAGGGCGCCGGGTCGCTGCCGGGGTCGAGCTCGACCGCAACGTCGAAGGGCTCCGCCGCGTCATCCCGCGTCTCCCGGCCGAGCCGCGTGAGCTCGGCGGAGATCTCGGCGAGCTGGTCCGGGTGCTCGATGCCCACGGGGAAGAAACCCTGGTACCGGATCGCGCGGCGAAGTGGCCTGGACTTCTCGTAGAAGCCCGCGACCCAGATCGGCACGCCGGGGTGCTGGACCGGCCGCGGCAGGAACCGCATCGCGTCGATTGTGTAGTGCTCGCCACGATGGTGAACGGGCGCCCCGGTCCAAGCGGCTTGGAGGATCTCGAGCGCCTCGTCGAGCATCTGGGCGCGCTTGCGGTCGTCGAGCTCCTCGCCCGTGATCGAGTATTCGCTGCCGAACCGGTCGCTGCCGAGGCCGACGCCAAGCGTCAGCCGGCCATTGCTGAGCCGGTCAAGGGTCGCGGTCTCGCGCGCCACCTTGACGGGCCGGCGCCGAGCGAGTGGGGTGACCATCGGGCCGAGTCTTATGCGCTCGGTCGCGCCGGCGATCGCGGCGAGCGTGATCTGCGGGTCAGCGACATCGACGACCGGCTCGCGCCAGCGAACGTGATCCCACACGAACACCCCGTCCCAGCCGGCCTCCTCGGCCTCTGCGCACAGCCGCGCAACGAGCGCGGGATCGGCAAGCTCGTCGAAGAGCGGGATGTAGAGACCGAGGCGCATCAGCTGTGCTCGAGGATCGCTTCGACGATCGCCTCCCAGTCGGTCCGGTAAACGCCGTGGCCAGCGCCCTCGAGGCGCAGCAGCGCGGCGCCCGGGATCTCATCCGCCAGTACCTGGCCGTGACCAACGGGGAACATCGGATCGGCGGTGCCGTGAATGACGAGGGTCCGGGCGGAGATCGAGGAAAGGGGCTCGCGCGATTGCTCCCCGTGGTGGAGGAGGTCGTGGTTCTGCGCGGCGGCGAAGTCGCGGGCGCGCTCGACGTCGCGGCGGGCGAGCTCGCGGAACGCCGCCTCGTCGAACGGGCGCTCACCTCCGGCGAGCACGCGCCAGTAGTCGACCAGGTACTCGATCACCGAGTCGCGGTCCGACCAGTCCACCTCCACGGTCGCGACGAAGCGTGCGAACTCCGCGGTGGGCGGCGGGAGGGCGCGATCGCTGAAGACCGCGATCGAGGTGCTGATGAGCGTGAGCGAGCGGACGCGCTCGGGGAAGTCGAGCGCGAGCTCCTGCGCGATGCCGCCCCCCGCCGAGACGCCGACGAGGTGCGCGGCCGCGATCCCGTAAGCGTCGAGAACGCCGGCGGCGTCGGCGGTGAGGTCCGCGCCCGTGTAGCCGGGGCGGCCAGGGGGATAGGTAACCGATCGCCCGGTGTCGCGGTGGTCGTAGCGGATCACGAACCGCCGGCCGTCGGCGAGCATTCGACAGAAGCCCTCCTCCCACCAGAGCATCGAGGCGCCGATCCCCATCACGAGGATGATCGGCGGGTCGGCCGGGTCGCCAAACGGCTCGGTGCAGAGCTCGCCGCCGTTCGCTTCGATCATGCGCTCCGTCATCTCACCCCTCCCCGCACTCGTCGTGGCGACGCCACTACCACTCGCCTCGCCCCGCAGCAGCGCTTCCTCGTCGCGCCCCCTGGGAGCGCGGTTCGGGGTTGATCTCGCAGAGCCCGTCTGAGCCGACGCCCAGCCCGAGGTTGTTGATGTTCATGAGGAAGGTGGTCGAGACGACCCAGACGATCTCGCAGATCTGGCGCTCCGAGTAGTGGCGCGAGAGCGACTCGAACGCCTCTGGGTTCACACGCTTCTGCGCGGTCAGCTCGGAGGCGAAATCGAGCGCCGCGCGCTCCTCGTCGCTGAACAACGGGCTGGTCTGGTAGTCGTGGAGCGCGTCGAGCTTCGGCAGCAGGTGCGGTTCCTTGTTGATCACGTACCACCTGCCGGCGTCCATGCACCAGGTGCACATGTTGATGCTCTCGACGCGCGCGCGGATCAGCCTCATCGTGTCAGGCGAGAGCTCAAGCTTCTTGTTGAGCGTGTAGACCTTTCCCATCCAGCTCGTGTACGCGAGCGGGAGGCGAGCGCTCCACACGGTCAGCCAGCCCGGCGCCGTGCCGAACTGCCGGCCGAGGAATCGGTACAGCAGCTTCAACCTCAAGCCCTTCGGCTTATCAATCGGGGCCAGATATGGGGACACGTCGTCGGGGTCCTTCGCTGTCGGTGCTGGGGTGCCAGCCCGTGGGGCTCTATCTAGATGACCCCGACGAACGCGAAAATGTGACCGCTGCGCGGTGAACCCCCTCGCCAGCCACCACCTGCTGTCACATCGACTGGCTTTGCGGGGTCTACCTATATGACCCCGATCGAACGCCTGCGTTGACGATGAGAGAGAGCGAATGGCTCGTTGAACGGTTCGAGCAGCGCCGCGGTCATCTGCGGGCGGTCGCCTATCGGATGCTCGGCTCGCTCAGCGAGGCCGATGACGCCCTTCAAGAAGTCTGGCTGCGGCTAAGCCGCTCCGACAGAAGCGACATCGACAACCTGGACGCGTGGCTGACCACGGTTGTGGGCAGGGTGTGCCTGAACATGCTGCGCTCGCGAGAGCGGCGGCGCGAAGACCTGGTCGGCGTCCGCGTGCCTGACCCGATCGTGAGCGGCGAGCACGGGATCGATCCTGCCGACGAGGTCCTTCTGGCCGACTCGGTCGGGCTGGCGCTGCTGGTGGTGATCGAAACCTTGACGCCCGCGGAGCGGCTGGCGTTCGTGCTGCACGACATGTTCGCTGTCTCGTTTGACGAGATCGGCCCGATGGTCGAGCGTTCCCCGGCCGCGGCCAGACAGCTCGCAAGCCGCGCACGCCGCCGGGTGCAGGGCGAAGCCAAGGTTCCTGACGCCGACCTCACAGAGCAGCAGGAAGTGGTGGACGCGTTCTTTGCCGCGGCCCGCGACGGCGACTTCGACCGACTGGTCGGGCGACTGGACCGAGACGTCGTTCTCCGCGCCGACGACGGCCCGGACAAGCCGCCGACCGTGCTGCGCGGCGCCGCCGCGGTCGCCAGGGCATCGCTCGCCGGCGTGGGCAGCGGCCGCACGCTGCGCACAGCGCTCGTCAACGGCGCACCCGGAGCTGTGCTGTTGGAACGTGGCAGGCCAGTCTCGATTTTGGGCTTCACCGTCGTCCAGGGGCAGATCGCAGAGATCGACGCGATCCGCGACCCCGAACGTCTGCGACGGCTGATCTCCCCAGCATCGGCGGATAAGCCTTCGACGTCCGCTGCTGCTCTCAGGCGGCAACTCCTCGGACTCACGCTCTTCGCCCGGGGCCTTGGCCGGATCCCTGACGAGGAAGTCGTGGCGCCGGACGAGCGCGAACGACAGCCGCGCCGGCGAAGGTGACGATCGCCGCTATGAGCAGGATGTCGTTGAACGCGGCGACGAAGGGGCCGTCGCCGCGTCGCCGACCTGCGTCTGCGCCCCCGCGGGCGAGTTCGTTCTCATGCGCACGCAGCGCAGCGGCCAAACGTTCCGAACTCTCTCCGAACATTCGCGCCACCGGCCACGCACAACGTCGGCGCCCGGCGACTACCTGGAAACCTCTTATTGGCGGGCGACTGCTGGCCTCGAGACGCCCGCCGTGCTCCCGGCTTCACGGCCCGATCTCGCTTCACACGCGAGAGGTCGCTGGTTCGAAACCAGCCGCGCCCAGGCTTAGACAAGCCATCCGAACGCCGACGCGAGCGGTCATTCCGGTCGGGGCAGTTGACGGTCGTCATCGGGCGGTGAGCGCCGCGGCGACTACCCCGAGGGCTTGCATCCGATGACGAGGTGCTTGTCGCGCGTAGAGCGCCGCACCTCCGGATCGACGAACCCGGCGCTCGTCAACAGCTCGACGTACTCGGCGGGCGTTCGATGCCGGCCCCGCGTCTCGACCTGCATCTCCAGGTTCATCACCGCGGTGGCGATCGGACCGTCCCGGCCGTCATCGAACAACCGCTCCATGATCAGCAACCTGCCCCCGGGAACGCAGGCTGCATGCGCCTTGCGCAGCAGCTCCAAGCACTCCCGATCCGGCCAGTTGGACATCACGTAGCCCATCGCGATCAGGTCGCCCGCGGGCAGATCGTCGTGGAAGAAGTCACCGGCCACGAACGACAGGCGATCGGCGAGGCCGTGCTCGACCCGCGTGCGCTCCAGGTGCGGCCCGACCTGCGCCAGATCGAACACGACCGCGCGCAGCTCCGGCGATTGCCGCAGGGCCGCCACCGCGAACGGGCCGTTCGCACCGCCGACGTCCACCAGCCGGCGATGGCCGTCCAGCCCAGCGAGCGCGGCGAGCTCCTGCGACACGCCGTAGCTCAGATCCCACATCGCGTCCATGAAGTCCTGCGTGGACTGCTCGTCGCGGTAGAACTCGTCGTACGGCGCCGGCCGCGCTGCGTCCGCCGCCTCCTTGCCTCGTGTCAGATACTCCGCGAGCCGCTCCAACCGGCCCGGCGCATCCATGACCATGTGGTTCACGAAGCCACCGACGTAGCTCGCACTGTCGCGGGCCACGAACGGCGCGATCTCCACGGGAACGTGGAAGCTGCCGTCGGCGTCGCGGCGCACGACCTCGAACGCGGCAAGCACCAGAAGCAGCCGCTCGACGGTGTCGGCGTCCGCGCCGATGCGCTCGGCGACCGACGAGCTGGGCAGCGGGCCGTCCGCGAGCAGGCGGTCGAAGATCCCGTGCTCGAGCGCCAAGTGTAAGACGGGCGTGGTGATCAGGCCGTAGATCGAGCGTTCCAGCGCAATGGGGAGCACCGGCGCAGTCTGGTTGTCCGCCATCTGCCGCGTCATCGTCGTCTCCTTTCCCGTGGCGAGAGTGACGCGTCTAGCCCCGAGCGTGGAAGTCCCCCTCGCCCCAGACGATCGGGCCCGCATCGGCGGGCGGCGTGCCGATCCGCCCGGGGCCTGCCCAACGGTGCTTGAGCTTCCCGCACGGACCGTCGGGCGCGACCCAGACGTCGTTTCGGCGCCGCCAGCACCTGTCCCACTCGCGCTTCAGCCCCTCGGCGATGAACAGGGTCAGCTTCCGTCCCAGCGGTACCCGGGGGGTGCACTCCGCCGCGCCGAAGCTGCGGGTGTTGTCCCAGCACACGTTGCGGAGCTTGCCCCCCCACCACACCTCGACGAGCACCGAGGCCCCGTTCGCGAGCTCGTCCTGGACGGTGAGGTAGCGCCGCCCGCGGCAATCGTCGGCCGTGCACGTGACGAAGTTGAACGTCCCGAGGTCCTCGGTCTTCTCGATCGCCGTACCGGGCCCCACGAAGGCTCCGAACAGCCCACCCTCGGCGTCGTCGGGCGGCGCGATGAGCTCGAACCTCATGTAGGCGGTGGTGCCGCTGCCGTCCGCGAAGCTGCACCCGACCTGCCCCGAAGGGTTCGGCTCCGGCAAGTCGGGCTGCGGGCGCCCGCACCACCACGGCCCACGGCTGGGGAAGTAGGCACCGAAGTCCCCCTGCGGGTGCTCGAACCAGAATCGGATCAGGTCGCGCGCGGGGCCGCAATCGCCCCCGTGGACGTACATCTCGCTGACGCGCGGGAACGCTCCGAAGACCCCGGACGAGCCCCCTTCGAAGGCCGTGCACCTCGATAGCGGCGGCGCCAGGACGGGCCTGAAGCTGATCACGGCGTCGCCCAACGGGCATCGCCACGTGCGACCCAGATCGCCCGCGCCGTCCGGACACCAGTAGCCGAGCCGGTGCTCGGGCAGCCCGACCTCGTCGATCGGGTGGTCGGGCGCCGCGCTTATGTCCAGCCAGGTGCGGATCTGGTGACGGGCGTCGCCGCAGGAGATCCCCTTGGCTTCGATCTTCTTCAGGGCCAGGCCCCTGACCTGGACCGGAGAGCAGAACTCGGTCAGCTCCGGCTCGTGAGCGTCCGCCGGCGATGGCGGCGCGACCGCGATCGCGACTCCGAGCGCCAGCGCGGCGACGAGGGCTCGTTTGGCTGCTCTCACTTCGATGCCTCCCGGCCCGCGAAGCCCTGGGCTCCGGAGCAATCGCCGTCGCCGTCGACGAGAACGCAGGTCAACTCGGACATCAACCCTCCTCGGATCGTTCGCTCACCGATATAGACCGTGCCGACGCGCTCGTTATTCCGTGGTCGCGCTCGCGGTCACGGAGCTCGCGCCACACGGGCGTGCCGCTCGGCACACGCGGCAGCTCGTCGACGATGCGCACGTCGTGCACTCGCTTGTGGGCCGCGACGCGGGCGCGGACGAACGAGACCAGCTCCTCCTCCGTCGCGGCTCCGGAGAGCACCACCCATGCGACCGGCACCTCGCCACGCCTCGGGTCCGGCCGGCCGACGACGCAGGCCTCGTCCACCGCGGGATGCTCGCGCAGCACCAGCTCGAGCTCGGCGGGCGCGATCGAGGCTCCCTTGACCTTGATCAGCTCCTTGAGCCGGTCCTCGATCACGAGCTGGCCGTCGTCGCGGATCCGGACCAGGTCGCCCGTCCGCAGCCAGCCGTCGGCCGTGATCGTCGCCGCGGTCGCCCGCGGATCCTCGTGATAACCGTCCATGACCTGCGGTCCGCGGATCCACAGCTCGCCGGGCTGCCCCGGCGCGACGTCGCCACCACGCTCTGGATCGACCAGGCGGGCCTCGGTGCCCGCCGCGAGCCAGCCGACCGTCTCCGGGTCGCTCGGGCGGTCGACCAGCGTCGCGCTGATCGCGAGCGCCTCAGTCATCCCGTATGCCTGGCGGACGAGGGCGTCGAGGCGCTGGCCGGCGCACCGCTGCGGCGCCGCGGGAACGTTGTCGCCGCCGGTGACCACCAGCCCCAGCCGCGAGGTGTCGTGGCGCTCGGCCGCGGGGGCTGCCGCGATCTCATCGACGATGGTCGGCGGCAGGATCGCGTGCGTGACGCGGTGCGCGGCGATCAGCTCGAGGGTGCGCTTGGTTGTCGGTTTGGGGACGGTGACGATCGCAGCCCCCGCGCCCAACGGCGTGCACAGCGCGGCGACTAGCCCCATCGCATTGAAAACGGGGGCGCCCGCGAGGACGACCGCCTCCGACGTGTACTCGTGCTGCGTGGCGACCTGGGCGGACACGGCCGAGAGGGCCCGGTGGGTGTGCCGCACCCCCTTCGGCAGACCACCGACCCCGCTCGAGAAGGGAACGGCCGCGAGATCGTCCGCCGACACCGGCGGTTCGGTGAACGGATCCTCGCCGTCGATCAGCAATGGCGCGAGCGGGGTCAGCGCCCGTGCCTCACCAAGGACGGCGACCTCGGCATCGATGCCGGCCTCCGACAGCGCGCGCCCGAGGGGCTGCGCCACCGGTCCGAACGCGATGCCGAGCCGAGGGCGGACCCGCACCAGCAGCCGCCCCATCTCCGCGGCCGTCCAGGTCGGGTTGAGCGACGCCAGTGCGGCGCCCGCGCGCCAGACGCCGAGCACGACCACCGGCCACCAGGCGAGGTTCGGCATCGCCACCGCCACGATGTCGCCACCACCGATGCCCCGCGAGACCAGGCCTGCCGCGAGCGCCGCCGACCGTTCGGCCAGCTCGCCGCGCGAGAGGCGTTCCTCGGTGGCACCATCGACCACCGCGAGTCGGTCCGGGTCGGAGGCCGCATGGCGGAGCGCTTGCACGACGAGCGGCGGCCGCGGGGCCGGCGCCGGCCGCTCGCTGCTGAATGGCCTCGCGTTCTCCGTGCTCAATCGATGCTCCTCCACCACCGCTCCGGGGGTTTCGATTCACCGTACCATAACGGCGTTGCGATACCCTCTGCGCCCATGGGGCGCCCGCGAGAACATGACACCGTCACCCGTGATCGGCTGCTCGCCGCCGCCGCCCGCCTCTCCGCCGACGAGGGCTGGGAGGCGGTCAGCGTGCGCCGGGTCGCCGACGAGGCCGGGACGACCACGCGCGCCGTCTACTCGCTCTTCGGCTCCAAGCAAGGGCTGGAGGAGGCCCTTCACGAGGCGATGTTCGAGCGGCTTGGTGAGCTGATGGCCGAGACGCCGAGGAGCGACGATCCGCGCGGCGACTTGCTCGCCATGCGTCACGCCTATCGGCGCTGGGCGACCGAGCGTCCCGAGCGCTACGCGGCCCTGATGCGGTTCACCGGCCCGCGTGCCGCGCCGCGCTCGCCCGCCGGGCTGGCGCTCGCCCGGAGCGCGACCGCCGAGCTGCGGGAGGCGATCGCGCGGTGCGCCGAGGCGGGCCAGCTCGCGGAGCGCGACATCGATGCGCTCACGGTCCAGTGGCGCGCGGTCGCCCACGGCCTCGCGGAGTTCGAGAACCACGGCCTGCTCGAGGACGGCGACCTGGCATGGCGCCGCGTGCTCGCGGCACTGTTCGACGGATACGCTGCGCAGGCTCATTGATACAGCGCGTCGATCTCGTCCGAGTACTTGTCGGCGATCGGCTTGCGCTTGAGCTTCATCGTCGGGGTCAGCTCGTCGCCGCCGGCCGGCCACTCGGCGGCGAGGATGGCGTGCCGCTTGATCTGCTCGACGCGGGCGAGCTGCTGATTGGCCTGCTCGACGGCGCCGCCGACGGCCGCGACGACGCCCGGGTCGCGGCTGAGGGCGGCGACCGACCCGTCCGGTAGCCCCTCGGCCGCGGCGTGCGCGGCGCAGGCCTCGGGGTCGAGCACGATCAGCGCCACGTTGAAGGGGCGCCGGTCCCCGATCGCGACGGCCTCGGCGATCAGCGGGCTGGCCGCCTTCAGCTTCGCCTCGATGTTGGCGGGCGACATGTTCTTGCCGGCGGCGTTGATGATCAGCTCCTTCTTGCGGTCGACGATCCGCACGTGGCCGTCGGTGTCGATCTCGGCGACGTCGCCGCTGTGCAGCCAGCCCTCGGGGTCGATCGCCTCGGTCGTCTTCTCCGGCTCGCCGCGATAGCCGCGCATGACGATCGGCCCGCGGCAGAGCAGCTCGCCGTCGTCGGCGAGCGCGAGCTCGATGCCCGGCAGCGCGGTCCCGACGGTGCCGAAGCGGATCCGGGCCGGGCGGTTCAGCGTGGCGGCGGCAGAGAGCTCCGACATGCCCCACAGCTCGCAGATCGGCAGCCCGATGGCTGCGAAGAACTCGAGCACGTCGACGCCGGTCGGCGCCGCCCCGGCCACCGACCAGCGCGCCCGGTCGAGCCCCAGCTTGGCGCGCAACCTCGAGAGCACGGCCTCGTCCGCCGCCTCGAATTCGGCGAGCAGGCCCTCGTCGGGGCCCGGCCCGTGACCGGCATTCGCGGCCTGCTCGGCACGCACCTTGCGCCTGCCGACCTCGATCGCGCCGCGCAGCGCCGCCGCCCTGGTCGGGTCCGGTTCGGCGGCGATGCCCGCCTCGAGCGCCCCCTTGAGCTTCTCCCACACGCGCGGGACGGCGCCCCAGGTCGTCGGCCTGGTGTCCACCAGAGCCGCGGGCAGCTCGGCGGCGTCTGCGACGCAGGTGATCTGGGCGCCGAAGACGAGCCCGGGGTAGTGGGTCAGCCAGCGGTCGGCGATGTGGGCGGAGGGCAGATATGACAGGCAGCGATCGCCCGGCACCACCGGCAGCGGCCCCGAGGTCGCCCGCAGCTCGGCGAGCATGTTCGCGTGGGTGAGCTCGACGCCCTTCGGCGGCCCGGTCGTACCCGAGGTGTAGATCAGGGTCAACACATCCTCAGGACCGACCGCGCGCCAGGCCGCCTCGAAGTCGAACTCGGGCGAGCCGCGGCGCTCGAGCTCGGCCAGCGGGAGGGTCCCGTCCGGCCCGTGATCGATGCAGACGACGTGCTCCACGCCCGTCCGGGCGCCCGCCTCGAGCAGCCGCTCGGCGAACTGGCTCTCGCAGATCACGACCCGGCTCCCGGCGTTCGACAGCAGCTGCACGATCTGCTCGGCCGGCAACGTGTTGTAGATCGAGAACGGGATCGCCCCGAGGTGCAGCGCCGCCGTGTCGCAGAGGTGGAACTCGGGGCGGTTGACCATCAGCAGCGCGACCGCGTCGCCGCGCGAGGTGCCGAGCCCCGCCAGACCCGCCGCGATCCGCTCCACCCGTCGGGCGTACTCGCGCCAGCTGACCTCCACGCTCCCGCCAGGGGTCCGCAGGGCGACCGCTTCCGGGTCGGACGCAGCCGTGGCCTGGAACGCCGCGCACAGTGTCGTCAGTTCGAGCGCCGCCGGCTCGTCGGTCACATGCAGGGTCATATGGCGGGCGATCTTCGGTCAGTCCGCCGCGGTTCGCGTCAGTGAGGCTCCCTGATCTTTCGCCGACAGCGCATCGGCAAGCGCCGTACGGGAGCCCACGTCGAGCTTGGCGTAGACGTGGCGCAGGTGCGTCTCGATCGTCTTGCGCGAGACGAACAGCGCCTGCGCGATCTCCGGGTTGGAGAGCCCCTCGCTCGCCATCCGCGCCACCCGCAGCTCACTCACCGTCAGCGCCTCGACCCCGGTCCTCACGGGCTTCCGCGGACGCGCGCCGCATGCCAAGAGCTCCTCGCGGGCGCTCGCCACGAGCCGGTCGGCCCCGCAGCGGTGCGCGAGCTCCATCGCGCGCTCGAGCGGTTCCCGCGCCTCCGCGCGCTGGCCCGCGCGGCGGAGCGCCGCTCCCAACCGGACCAGCCCGCCCGCCAGCGCCAGCACGCGCCCGCTGCCCTCGAGCAGCGCCACGCCCTCGCACAGCCGGTCGATCGCCGCTTGTGCCTCTGCGAAGCCGGCGCTCGCGCACAACACCTGCCCAGTCGTGCCGCGCTCATCCCACGCGCGCACACGCTCGAGCTCGGCCGTCATCACCTCACGCGCCAGCGCGTCCTCCCCACCGGCGCGAAGCCCGTACGCGACGGGCACCCCGACGCCCGGCGACCAACCGCCGCGCACCTTCGCGCGGGCGATCAGCTCGCGCGCGTCCGAGGCCGCCTGTGCAAAGCGCCTGCGGCTCAGGTGAAGCGAGAGCCGTGCTGTGAGCAGCGGAGTCGCGGTGAAGTGCCGTGGCGGCGGCTCTTCCAGCAGGCCATGCTCGGCCAGCACACGCTCGCCCGCGTCCAGTTGTCCGCGCTCGCGCAACGCGGCCACCAGCATGCCCAGCGCCATCGAGAGGCCAAGCGCGAACCGCTCCTCGCGCGCGAACTCGAGCGCTTGCCAGCCGGCATCCTCCGCTCTGGTCAGATCGCCGGTGACCAGCGCGTGATGCGATATCCAAGAGGAGGCAGCCGAGATGCCGGGGACGTGACCGCTCGTCTGAGTATCGGACAATGACCGCTCGGCAACGTCGCCTGCGCGGTCGAGCTGCCCGGTCGCCATGAGCGGGAAGAAGATGGCGGCGTACCCGTGTGGATAGCTCCTAAAGTCGTCGGACCGACCGGCGGCCGGTGCCAAGACCGGCTCGAGCACGCTCGCCACCTCCGACGCCGGTCCGGCGGTGATCGCCCAGCGGGCGTACGCCAAGCCGGCGATCAGCGCCCGCGCCTCCGGAGAGTCAGGAGCGAGGGTCGGCGACACGCGGGCGAGACGCTCCGTCGTGGCTCGCGCCGTGGAGTCGTCGTAGATGCCGCCAAGGCTCTTCTCCGCCTCCAGCAGCAACTCCAACCGCGGGTTCTTGTGTGCCGCCGTCGCCGCCTCGTCGTCGAGCACGGCCAGCCCCTCAGCGACCCGACCGGCGTACCAGATCCCCCGACCGAGCTGCAACACGGCATGGAAGCGCTCCACAGAACCCGGCGCTCGGTCGATCGCACGCCGCAGATGGGAGATCATCGCATCCAGCCTCCCGGCTAAGAATTCGGCGCGAGCCAACGCCACAAGGACGTCGAACTCGGATGACCCCGCCGGCTCGGCGAGTGCGCGCTCCAGCAGGACGATTGCCGCGTCGGGCGCGCCGGCCGCTGCCGCCCGACGGGCACCCTCGCTGAGCACGCCCACCACCCACGGGTCACCGGCCGGCTCGGTCGCGAGCAGGTGAACCGCCGCGCGATCGCGCGAGGCTTCCTCGCCCGACAGCGCCTCCGCCGCCCGCCGATGAAGCAGAGCCCTCTCGCCCGGCGCCAGGAGCGCATCGACGGCTGTGCGCAGGATCGGGTGCCGATACCGAAGCGGTCGGCTCGAGTCAAGCAACCCCGCCTCGGCGAGCTCGTCCGCCGCGCGCGCCGTGTCGGCCGCCTGAAGCTCGGCGACCGCCGCCGCATGGCGAAGCTCCGCGTCCCGGTCGAGCGCCGCGACCGCGCGAGCGAGCCCACGCGCCGCCTCCGAGCAGCCCTCCAACCGTGGCCCCACCTGTCGCGCCACGCCCTCGGGTCCGAGCCGGTGCACCCCAGAGGCGTCCGCATCTGCCGGCAACGCGGCGATCAGCTCGCCGAGCAGGAACGGGTTGCCGCCGCTCGCCGCCGTGCACGCCGAGACCAGCTCCTCGGAGGCCTCGTCACGCGCCGCGCGCACCACCGCGGCGACCGCCGCACGCGACAACGTCCGTGGCCGCAGCACCGTTACTTCGGGTTCGGAGCGCAACCCCTCACAGACATCGAGCGACGGCCCCGCCTCCCCCGTCCGCCAGCCAAACAGGGCGAGCACCGGCACGTCCGCGAGGCGCCTGATCAGATACAGCAGCGCGTACAGCGAGGGCAGATCAGCCCACTGCGCGTCGTCCACCAGGAGTGCCAACGGTCGCTCGTCTGCCAGCCCCGAGACCAGCCGGTAGGTCCCGTGCCGAACGGCGAACTCCTCACCCCGTCCGTCAGCCTCCGCTGGCGCCGTCAAGCCGAGCGCCGGCGACACCGGTGCGGCCGCGCCGGCCAGCAGTGACCGGCGCCGGCCGGCGGTCATTCGGCGCAGCCGCGACTCGAACAGCTGGCGCAGGACGCCGTAACCGAAGCTGGCCTCCAGCAGCGCCCCGCGCGCGCGCAGCACCGTCATCTCCGCGGCCTCCGCGTGTCCCGCCGCCACCGCGATCAATGTGCTCTTGCCAATCCCGGCCTCGCCCTCCACCAGCACGCAACCCCCCTGCCCCTCGACCGCAGCCGACAGCAGACGATCGAGCTCCGAGAGCTCCCGTTCGCGTTCCAGCAAGGCGTCTCTTCGCAAGCCACGCGAAGTCTGGCAACCACGCCCGGCGGGCGACGAGCCCACCGGTAATCGCTCTTCCGACGGGTCTGCCACCGAGGCGCGCGTGCGGTAGCCAGATCAGCACGGTGCCGGACTCCGATCGGCCACCGCTTCGATGAAGCCGATCATTGACCGCCGCAGTTCGCCGGCGACGCCGGGGTCGCCTTCGGTGAGGATGTCGGTGCCGTGCAAATCGCTGTCCACGAGGTGAAGCTCGCTCACCTTGGCGGTCCATCTGTGCAGCCGGCGGGCGTCGATGTCGGCACCGTAGGAGTCCGAGTCGCCGGAGACGATCAGCATCGGGCAGCCGAGATGCGACACGTCTCGCTCCTCGAAGTCATAGCCCGAATTGCTCAGGACCCCGGCCAGCCACAGCACGGCGTCGATCTCCGCCTCCGGACGGGTGGCAGCCTGAAGCGACGCCATCGCCCCGATGCTCGCCCCGGCGGCGATCACCGTCTCGGCCCCTTCCGTGCGCAGGCGATCGACCGCACCGATCACGTCGGACCAGGTTTGCGACAGAGACCCGCGCCCCTGGTAGGTGAGGACGCGAAGGTCCTTGTCGGCAAGCCGTTCGGCAAACCGCCGCCAATCACGCTGGCCATCGCCGGGTCGGCCCATATGCGACAGCACCACGCCCACGTCGCCGGCGCCGAACAGCCGGCCCGAGCGCTGTTCGCCGTCCTCGGAGGTGAACTTGATCTTCGTGTACGACAGCTTGGACTTGGACTCATGCGCCTTCGCGGTTGGCTCCGACTCCGCCCGCGGGGCTGGCTCCGATCCCGCTTGCGGGCTCGGCTGCGGCGATCGCTCGTCGGGCGCGGGCGAATCTTCTCCCCCGCACGCCGCCAGCACCAGCGCGACCAGCATCAAGGCCAGGACCACGACCAGGGACCGGCGCCACATCACGTGCCTCGCAGATCAAACGACCGCTCGAGCACCATTCGCGCGAGGGTCGGAGCGGCGCGGGATCCCTCCCGCCAGCGGGCCTCGCACCCTCGTTGCGTTCGATCCACCACCGATTCGGACCCTAGTCCGAGATCACCCACGTGTCATTCCTTTTCAGGATTCGCGAAGAGTTGACCGGCCTCGTCGCCCGCGAGCGCCGCGGCCGACACGCTCGCGTCGGTCCACCGTCGATTCATCGCCGGGTTCGACGACCACGAACTGTCCCTCATCCCCGCTGTCCTCGTGCTCGAGGGTGGCAGTGGAACGTGTAGGGGCGTCTCGGGATCGGCGTACTCGTCGAGCGAGACGCGCAGCCGTACCGTCTCTCCCGGGCGGCGCGTAGATCGGGCGGTCGTCCCGACCTCGACCACCTCGTCGATCCGCCCCACGTCCATCTCGAGGCCACCGATCTCGCCGTTCTCGAAGCTGCAGTGCCCCGCGACGCCGCCCGCCTGTGCGGCGTCTGACCGCCGAGGCTCTCGGACAGCTCAGGCGAGTCGTCGAGGTCCTCGGCGGCGCGACCTTCACGATCGTTGAACCGATGGGGGGCGGCCGGTGAGGCGCCGGTCGGCCCCGCCCCCGCGGCCGCCCTCGATTCGCTTCAACGATCCCCGAAAAGGTTGCGCCGCCGGCGCCGGGCTTCGGATCATCCGCCGCGTGACGACAGGCAGGCCCTCACGAAAGCCCAGCGAAGTGCCCGGGGCCGCCAAGACCCGATGACAGCAGGCCGGCGTCCACCGAACGGCCCGCGGCGCGGCGCTGCTGGGGGCGTACGAGGCGCCGTGATGCTCAACCGGCTCGCCGCCTTCGTCGGCCGGCGTGCCAGGCGGATCCTGGTCGTCGCGGCGCTGTTTTTCGTCCTGGCCGGCGCTCTCGGCGGCCCGGTGGCCGGCCAGCTCGGGTCCGAGGACGAGGACTTCCTCGATCCCGGCGCGGAGAGCGTCCTCGCGAGTGAGCGACTCGAGGCGGCCGCCGGCGAAGGCGAGGACGCCGGCCTCGTCGCGCTGGTTCGCCCCGGCGGCGACGTGCGCACCGACCCGCGCACCCGCGCGCGGGTGCGCGAGGTCAGGCGCACGATCGAGGCAGATCCCGGCGTCGTCGCGGCCCGCAGCTATCTCGAGACCCGCGACCCCGCCTTCGTCTCGCGCGACGGGCGGCGGACGATCGTCGTCGCGGCCTTCACCGACGACGAGCTCGAGGCGACCGAGCGGCTGCGCGAGAGGCTCGCCGGCGAGGGGGTGAAGATCGGGGGCCCCGACGTGGTCGGCCCCGAGATCGGCGCGCAGGTCTCCTCGGATCTCGCCCGAGCGGAGCTGATCGCCTTCCCGATCCTCTTCTTGCTCTCGCTGTGGGTGTTCCGGGGCTTCGTCGCCGCGCTGCTGCCGCCGCTCGTCGGCGCGCTTTCGATCGTCGCCACGTTCCTCGTCATGCGGATCGTCGACGCCGAGCTCGTCGGGATGTCGATCTATGCGCTCAACCTCGTCACCGCGATCGGCCTCGGGCTGGCGATCGACTACAGCCTGTTCGTCGTCTCGCGCTACCGCGAGGAGCTGGCGCGGGGCGCGCCCGGCCCCGAGGCGCTCGCGGCGACGCTGCGGACCGCGGGTCGCACGGTGCTGTTCAGCTCGCTGACCGTCGCCGCGGCGCTCGCGGCGCTGCTCGTCTTTCCCCTGCGCTTCCTGTATTCGATGGGGATCGGGGGAGTGATCGTCGCGCTCGTCGCCATGGCGGTCTCGCTCACCGTGCTGCCGGCGCTGCTCGCCGTGCTCGGGCCGCGGGTAAACGCCGGCGCGCCGCGCTTCTTGCGCCGGGCGGCGCAGCGGACCGCGCGGCCGGCGAGCACCGGCGGCTGGTATCGCCTCGCCCGCTGGGTGATGGCTAGGCCAGGTTTGGTGGCGGCCGTGACGGCCGGCGCGCTGCTCGTCGCCGGCCTGCCGTTCCTGCGCATCGCCTTCGTGCCCGCCGACCACGGGATGCTGCCGCGTGAGTCCGAGGCGCGGCAGGTGGCGGCGACGATCGAGCGCGAGTTCGACGCCTTCGCGGCCGACCCGATCCGGATCCTCCTCGCCGCGCCGCCCGCCGACGACCGCGCGCTCGGCCGCTACGCCGACGCCCTGCGTGCCGTGCCCGGCGCCGGCACCGTCTCCGCGCCGCCTGGACGCTTAGACGGCGCTGATCGAGGTCTTGCCGCCGGGCGATCCGCTGTCGGCCCGAAACCGCGAGCTGGTCGGCGAGGTGCGCGCCGTCGACGCCCCGGTGCCCGCGGCGATCGGCGGGGCGGCGGCGGCGTTCGAGGACCAGCAGGGGACACTCGGCAACTATCTGCCGCTCGCGCTCGCGCTGCTCACGCTGACGACGTTCGTGCTGCTCTTTCTGCTCACCGGGTCCGTCGTCCTGCCGCTCAAGGCGCTGGTCATGAACGGGCTCACGCTGAGCGCCACGTTCGGCCTCCTCGTGCTCATCTTTCAGGACGGCCACCTGGAGGCACTCCTCGGCTTTCAGAGCGCCGGCGGGATCGAGGCGACCCAGCCGGTGGTGCTCTTCGCGATCGCCTTCGGCCTGGCGACCGACTACGGCTTCTTCCTGCTCTCGCGGATCAAGGAGGCGCGCGACAACGGGCTCGACGAGCGCTCCGCCGTCGCCTTCGGGGTCGAGCGTACGGGGCGGATCGTGACCGCCGCGGCGCTCCTGTTCTGCGTTGCGATCGGCGCGTTCGCCACCTCCGGCATCCTGTTCATCAAGTTGGTCGGCGTCGGCACGGCGCTCGCCGTAGCGATCGATGCGACGATCATCCGCGCCCTGCTCGTGCCGGCGCTCATGGCCCTGCTCGGTCGGTGGAACTGGTGGGCGCCGGCGCCACTTCGACGCCTGCACGCCCGGATCGGGCTCGGCGAGGGGGCGGCGTGACGGGCCGGTGGCGCTTTCACGATCGTCGAAAGCCTTCCCGCCCAGGCCCAAAGCCCCGACCCTGCTCCCCACCGAGCAAACTCCAAGCCCTCTCTCGACCGGTACGAGTTGCGCCCGTACGGCACTCGTCGGTAGCGGGGCTGGGACTGGCGGCGGGATCCCCGAGGCGGCGAGTCTCGGCCCGCGACGGACGGCGTTTCTCCCGACGCACGTCCGTGAGCGCGTCACGCAGCACGGCGCTTCGAGGATCTTCGAAAGGCTTGTTGCGCGCGAAGCGCCGCGCGCGCGCCGCACGCAGCGCTTGGGAACGCCGATCTCGCGCAGCAGGATCCGCTTGTGACGCAGCCTTCGGCATCCGTGCCTCAACCGCCGGCGGCGCGGAACAGCGCCACGGGAGCCGTTCCTGTTGCGTCATCAGCAGCACTGGCCGGGCCGATGCGTGTGAGCGTTGCGGTGGTCAGCGCAGCTGTCGGTACAGAGTGTTCGCGTCGGGCGACGTTGGCTGCGAGATCACGGTGGTCTCCCATCTGGAGAATGGTTGACTGACGGTGCTGCTTGGTTAAGACATGGCCGACAGCCCCACCCTATTGAGGGCTACTTCGCTGCGGCCTCAATCCGGTAGGTGCCCGGCGCCGGTCGTTGAGGCCAGGGTGCCTTCGCCGAACTCGCGCGATGCCGCCAGATCTGAGACCGGGTGACGGCACCGGCCGGGGAGGCTGCGAGACTCATCCGACGCCGCCTTACGTCGGCCGCGGGGCGAAGATCCGGAACGTGTTGCCCTCCGGGTCGCGGAACTCGACCCACCGCACACGATCGACCTGGTGGTCGGCAACTCGTTCGGCGCCCAAGCCTTCCACGCGATCCGCCTGCTGTTGCCAGTCGTCCTCGCCGCCGAGGTCGAGCATCAGCCGATTGCGACCCTCACCCGGATCTGCCGATCGCACGAACATCCAGGTAGGCCCCTCGCCGTCCAACCCGATGGTCGCGTACTCAGACGTCGCCGCCGTGTCGACCGGGCGTTCAAGCACTCGCGACCAGAAGTCGGCGAGCTTCGCCGCGTCGCGGCAGTCGAATGAGTACATCCCCACTTCCAACGTGCCCTGCGCCGCCATATCGCCTGCAGTCACTCTCGCTTCATGGAAGTGGATTCATAGCGGTAGACCGCGGTCGTTGCTCGAACTCATCGCTACCGCATCTGCGTGCCGCAGAAGGATCCGCTTACGGCACTGCGGCCGCCGGCGGTGTCAAACGGTTCGCTCCCCTTCTGACAACGGGTAGCCGGCGAGCACGGACCTAACCCGCAGTCTTGCCCTCGGATCAGTCCTCGCCCAGTCGCCGGCGGCTGGCGGGATCGCGGGCGATCGACGCTGCGTTCGGCTCCCAGAGCTGGATGCGATTTCCTTCCGGATCCTCGAGCTCGGCGAAGCGGCCGTTGGGATAGGGCTCGGGATGAAGCTCAACGGCCACCTTGGCGACCCGCAGCCGGGCCACCATGCCGTCGAGGTCGCTGACGCGGAAGTTGATCTTCCAGGTCTTCTCGGGCGCACCGAAGGCGTCCGAATCCTGCGCGAAGGCCGAGAACACCGTCTCGCCCCGATCCTGAAACCAGCCCGGATCGTCGTAGGCGCGCGACTCGATCGGCAGGACGCCGAAATGTCTGGCGTACCACCGGTTGAGCGCCTCGGGATCCCGCGCGCGAAAGAAGAAGCCACCGATTCCCGTCACCCGCGCCATTCCCCGGAAGCTGTATCGCATTGCGGCGAGCTCATGCCCTAGTCTCGATGCTCGCTCCCGCTCCGGACGCCCGTGGGGGTGTAGCTGACTTGCAGTACGCCGCTAGCGAGGGTGCTCGTGCCTTCGAGCGTAAGAGCGACATGGCCTGCGGGCATGTCCATGTCCTCGAACAACCGGACGCCGGAGCCGACGATGATCGGCAGCACGCTGAAGTTGAGCTCGTCGAGCAGGCCGTTGCCCAGCACCCAGCGCACGAGCGTCGGGCTCCCGAGGACCAAGATGTCCTTGCCGGGTTGCTGCTTGAGCTGGGTGACCTGCTCGTGCACGTCGCCGCCGAGCACGGTTGTGTTGGGCCAGCTGGGCTCGTCCAGCGTCGTGGAGGCGACATACCTGGGGATCTCGTCCAGGAACGCGACGGTCGGCGAACGTGGATGCTCAACGCGCAGGCGGTCATAGCCCTCGTAGGAGTGCCGGTGCATCACGGTGGCGCCGGCCCGCGCCCATCCGGCGGTGCTCCCAGCGAGCAGCTCGTCGTCGAAGTAGGCGAACTGCCAGTCGTCGTCGGCCTCGACGATGCCATCCAACGACATGAATAGTCCGGTCACGATCTTGCGCACCGCGAAACCAACCGCTTCACCGACCGCCCTCATCGGGATCGAGCGAGTCGAGGTGACGGGCGAGCACCGACCGGATGACCTCGGGCGACATCCGGTTTGGTCGCATCGCCGTGTGCAACGCAAGCCCGTCAAGCAGTCCGTGCAGGCGCTCAGCCTCGAGATCGAGCTCGAGTCCCGGGCGGAGCCGTCCGGCACTGCCCAGCTCCTCGAGCGTCGCACGAGCGGCCCTTCGAAGCTCCTCGTCGACCTCCTCGTGGGGGGCGCGCAGCCGGGGATCGACTAGCGCCCGAGCGGCGAAGGCCAGCCAGACCTCGTTCTCCGCACGCCGTTCCTCGTCGAGCGGCAACAACTCGTGGAGCCGCTGCTCGACCGCTCGTCGTGGGTCGGCCGGAGGGTCTAGAGCGCTGAGCCGGGCCTCGATCCGCTCGACCACCATCTGCATCGCAAACGTGAGTAGCTCTGACTGGCTGGTGAAGTAATGGCGCAGCGCGCCCGGTGACCATCCTGCCTCGCGGGCGACCGTCCGGATCGAGGCACTGTCGACGCCGCGACTGCGGATCACGCGCCAAACCGCCTCTCCGAGCTCGCGTCGGCGCTCCTCATGGTCCACCAGCTTCGGCATGGGACCTTTTTAGCACAGTTGTGTTAGTGTCTTAGCACAGGCGTATCAAAAAGATTTGAGGAGCCCCTCATGACCGCAGATCGCAGCCCCGCCTCGACCGCCCCCGTTAAGGAGGGAGCGGCGAAGCGACCTCGTTGGCGCCGCGTGGCGATCGCCGGCGCGCTTGGGGTGCTGGTGCTGGCGATCGTGGGAGTCGCGGCCTTCGGCCTTTCGGGCGGCTTTGACAAGGAAACGTCTCAGCGCGTATCAGGGACACGGACGCAGGTGGTGAGCGTCGCGCTCGTGGACGCGGTCGTCGGCCTCGACGTCACCCCGGATGTGCTCAAGGTCGTTCGCGGAACCCACGTCGTTCTCAACGTCGTCAACGAGGGTGACGAGGACCATGACCTCGCGGTAGACGGCGGCGCGAGGACGAGCACGCTCAGTCCCGGTCAGTCGGAGCGTCTCGACCTCGGCAGAGTGGTCGACGACTGGGCTGCATGGTGCACCCTTCCTGACCACAAATTGGCGGGCATGACGCTCGATATCCAGGTCGTCGATCCGTCCGCGGCCCTAACGCAGCAAACGCACGCGATCTGACGAGCCGCAGACCGCAGTCACGGCATCCCGGCCCGTGCCGCGCTTAAGGGTCGAACTGGCCGTCGACCACCGAGAACACTGCGTTCTCCGGATCGCGCAGGACCGCGAAGCGCCCGCTCGGCACGGGCGTCGGGCCCATTAGGGTCTCGGCCCCGAGCTCGGCCGCGCGGGTGATCGCGGCCTCGGCGTCCTCGACCCCGAAGTAGAGGTTCCACGCCGGGTGTCCCCCCGGTGGCATCGGCATCAGCCCGCCGTTGAGGTTGCCGTCGTTGGCGATCGACCAGTACTGGCCCTGGGCTTCCGGGATCTCCTCGATCGTCCAGGCGAACAGCTCGCGGTAGAAGGCGGCGGAGGCCTCGACGTCGGGCGACAGCAGGTCGTTCCAACTCAGCAGGCCGGGGCCGTTGACGAGCGCGGCGCCGAAGTGCTCGCCGGGCTGCCAGACGCTCAGCAGGGCGCCCTGGGGGTCCTGGATCACGGCGAGCCGGCCGGAGTCGCCGACGTCGCCGGCCGGCAGGACGACCGTCGCGCCCAGCTCGTGCGCGCGGGCGGCCGCCGCGTTGGCATCCTCGACGCTCACGTAGCAGTTCCAGTGCGGCGGCACCGACGGGTCGGGCAGCGGCACGATCGCCGCCACCGGCTGCGCGTCGACTTGGGCCACGGAGTAGAAGGTGCGCTCGCCGAGCGGGAGGTCCTCGTAGTCCCAGCCGAACAGGGACGTGTAGAAGCGCTTGGCGGCGCCCTGGTCGGCGGATACCAGGTCGACCCAGCAGAACGTCCCGGGGGTGTAGCTCGTCCGCTCTCCCATGGCCCGCGACGCTATCAGCGCCAGGGCGCGAGCACGGTGCCCAGCGGCGCGAGCACCTAGATGACCAATTCCACGGCGCCCGTGCGTGCAAGCGGCTCCGCGGGGCCGCTCGGCGTCGTGATCGAGGGATTTGAGAGGAAGAGGCCGAAGTCGGCGGTGATCAAGTCACCGTCGACCAGGAGGCCACGATGCAC
>WHSW01000249.1 GCA_009379895.1 Solirubrobacterales bacterium | reverse complement strand
GCCCGGTCGGGCTGACTCTCGTGGGTGGTGCGGCGGTGACGTGAGACCGCCACCGGTGGGCGGTGGAATTCGGCCCGAGGTGACCCACGGGCGTAGCGCCGAACGGTGACGAAGAGAAACCGCGTGTCGACCATCCCGGGCTCGATCGGGGTGACGCGGATCGAGGTGTTGTCGCGCACGCGGGCCGCCGAGCGTGGCGCGGCGAGCTGCCCGAGCCGGATCGCCATAATCTAGGCGCACCCATGGACCCCGATCGAAAGCGCAGGATCCGGCTGGTCGTCGCGCTCGGTGCGGCCGTGCTGCTGGCCGCGGGCCTGATCTACACCTCGTTCAGCGCCTCGAGCGAGGCGCGTGAGCCCTCCGAGCTCGCCGGGGTCAGCGGCGGCAACTACGAGCTGACCGGCAAGGTCGCCCCCGACTCGATCCAGCACCGCGGCGAGGAGCTGCTGTTCGAGGTCGCCGACCGCGACGACCCGAGCGCCAAGATCCCGGTCGTCTACCAGGGCCAGATCCCGGACCCGTTTCGCGAGGGCCGGGAGGTGATCGTCAAGGGCACGGTCGAGGACGGGACCTTCGTCGCCGAGAAGGACGAGCTGATCACCAAGTGCCCGTCGAAGTTCGCCGACGAGGCGGCGCAGGACCCCGAGCACGTCGTGGTCCAGTAGCGGGCCCGCGATGGTCGAGCTCGGCGCCGCCAGCCTGATCGCAACGCCGTTCGTCTGCGTCTTCGCGGCCGGCGCGGCGCTCCTGGGGTACCGGCGCGGCGACCGCCGTCTGGTCGACTCCTCGCGGCGCGCGGTCTATGCCCTCTGCGCGCTGCTCACAGTCTGCGTGGTGATCGTCGAGCTCGCTTTCCTGCGCACCGACCTCTCGGTCGCCCTGGTCGCCGACCACTCCTCGACCACCACCCCGACCTTCTACAAGCTGACCGCGATGTGGTCGAGCCAGGGCGGCTCGATGCTGCTCTGGGCGTGGGTGCTCTCGATCGCCTCCAGCGCCGTGCTGTTCATGACCCGCAACCGCCACCGCGAGGTGGTCCCGATCGCGACCGCAGTGCTCGCCGGCCTGGCGCTCTTCTTCTGCTCGCTGATGCTGTTCGCCGGCGGCGTGAACCCCTTCGCCCGGCTTTCCCCCGCGGCGGCCGAGGGCGTCGGGCTCGAGCCGCTGCTGCGCCACTGGGCGATGGCTATCCACCCGCCGATGCTCTACTCGGGCTACGTGCTGTTCTCGATCCCGTTCGCGTTCGCGATCGGCGCGCTGGTCAGCCGTCGCCTCGACGCGAGCTGGATCCGCCAGACCCGCCGCTTCGCCTGGTCGCCTGGATCTTCCTCTCGATCGGGATCCTGCTCGGCGCCGGCTGGTCCTATCAGGAGCTCGGCTGGGGTGGCTACTGGGGGTGGGACCCGGTCGAGAACGCCTCGCTGATGCCGTGGCTGCTGGGGACGGCGTTCCTGCACTCGGTGATGGTCCAGGAGAAGCGCGGCATGCTGCGGGTCTGGAACGTGTCGTTGATCGTCGCCACCTTCACCTTCGCGCTGCTCGGCACCTTCCTGGTCCGCTCGGGGATCCTCCAGTCGATCCACGCCTTCGGCGAGTCGACCGTCGGCGGGCCGCTGCTCGGGCTGATCGCTGTGGTGGTGATTGGCTCGGCGGCGCTGATCGTCTCGCGCCTCGGCGAGCTGCGCTCCAAGCGCCGAGTCGAGTCGCTGCTCTCGCGCGAGTCGATCTTCCTGGTCAACAACCTGCTCCTGGTCGGGCTCTGCCTGGTGATCTTCTGGGGCACCTTCTTTCCCCTGATCTCCGAGGCGATCACGGGTGAGCAGTCGTCGCTGGGCTCGCCGTGGTTCGACCGCTACATCGCGCCGATCGCGATCGTGCTGGTCCTGTTCACTGGGATCGGGCCGCTGCTCGCCTGGCGGAAGGTGAGCGCCGGGTCGCTGTGGCGCCTGCTCCGCGGGCCGCTGGCGGTCGCCGCGGTCGCGGCAGCCGCCCTGGTCGCGTTCGCCGACGCGGCCTCCGAGCCCCTGGCCCTGGCGCTGTTCACCTTCGCCTGCTTCTCGCTCGCGGCGCTCGTCTCGGAGTTCTGGCGCGGGGCGGCGGCCCAGCATGCGCTCTCGGGCGGCAGCCGACTCGCCGCGCTGAGCAGGGTCGTCGGTCGCAACCGCCGGCGCTACGGCGGTTACGTCGTCCACGCGGGGATCGCCGTGGTGTTCATCGCCGTCGCCGCCTCCTCGAGCTTTCAGACCAGCGAGGACCTGCGCCTGCTGCCTGGCGACTCGGCCCGGGTGGGCGAATATGAGGTCACCTACGTGAAGCCGACCCAGGCGATCGACCCCGCCGAGCAGCGGCTCAGCTTCGGTGCGGTGCTCGACGTCGACCGCGACGGCCGCCAGTTCGCGACCCTGCACCCGTCGCGCAACTACTACTCGGGGTCGAGCACCGGCACCGTCGCCGGCTTCTTCGAGGGCGAGGCGACCAGCGAGGTGGGCCAGTCGGGAGGCTTGAAGGAGGACCTGTGGACCGCGATGCGCCCCGACCTGCGCCGGCTCGACCCCGTGATCCAGGCGATCGATGAGCGGCTCGAGGCCACGCTGCCGCAGAACATCGGCTCGGACGGCCCAACCCCCGCCCAGCTCGCGGCGATGCGCGACTACGCCGACCGCCAGGGCGCGGCGATCGCCAACCTCGCCGCCCTCTACGTCGCCCGCCCGCTGCCGGTCGACTTTCGCGTCAACGTCAACCCGTTCGTGATCTGGATCTGGATCGGGGGCGCGATCGGGGTGCTCGGCGGGGTGCTCGCCGTCTGGCCCGCTCCCGAGGCCCGGCGCCGGCGGGTCTCCGACGTCTACGCGGCGCGGCTCGCGCGCGACCTGGGCCGGGCCTGAGACCCCGCGCCGCCCGGCGCGTAGCCTGCGGAGCGTGGAGATCCTGCTGGTCGTCGTCCTCCTGCTCGCCGTCGCCTGGTTCGTGACGGCGCCGCTGCGTGCCCGCTCGGCGGCGGCCGAGGTCGACGACCCGAGCGAGGACCCGGTGTCGGCCGACCTCGAGGCGCGCAAGGAGGCGCTCTATCGCCAGATCCGCGACGCTGAGCTCGATCGCGAGCAGGGCAAGCTGTCGCCGGCCGACTGGCAGCGGATCGACGCCGACCTGCGCCGCGAGGCGATCGAGGTCCTGCGCGCGATCGACGCGGGCGGCCGGTAGCACCACCAGGGACCGGGCGGTCGCTCGGACACGGTCATCTACACTTTCGGCCGATGGAACCCGTCCTCAGCGTGGTCCAGATTCTGATCTCGGTGATCCTGATCTTCCTCGTGCTCCTGCACTCGGGGAAGGACTCCGGGCTCTCCGGCGCCTTCGGGATCGGCCAGTCGGGCAGCTCGATCGGCGGCGGCTCGCTGGTCGAGCGAAACCTCGACCGCTGGACGATCTTCTTCTCGATCCTCTTCGTCCTCAACACGGTCGTCCTGCTCAAGATCTGACCAACCTTCGGCTAAGCCTCTGTGCGCTGCTCGTCGCCGCGCTCGCGGGGCTCGCCGGCGCGGGTTGCGGCGACGACGAGGGCGGCTCGGCGGTCGGCATCGCCGGCGAGGCCGGGGAGGGGGGAACGCTGAGCTGGGCGCTCGCCGCCCGTCCCGCCTCGGTCGATCCCCTGTTCGCCGCCTCCCCCGGCGAGCGACTGATCAGCCGGCAGATCTACGAGCCGCTCGTCGCCAAGCTCACGGGGCCGTTCGACGAGACGCGCCGGGTCGGTGGGCTGGTGCGCTCGATCGACCGCAGGGCGGGCGGGCGGATCTGGCGCATGCACCTGCGCCAGGGCGTCCGCTTCC